>PMKP01000435.1 GCA_003157775.1 Myxococcales bacterium
CCGGCGCCGGGGCCGGCGTCGGAGGTGGCGGCGGCGCGGTCGGACCGCCACCGGAGAGAGCAATGCCGATCAGCCTGTCCAGAGAGTCGTTGACTACATCACTCCGCAGTCTCACTTCGGCGCGACCGATTAGCTTACCCTTCTCGGCGTCGAAGAGCAGGATGAGTAGCTTGACCGGACCCTTTCTCTTCCCCTTGCCGGCGCGCTCCATCTCAGCCCACAGCAGGCGGTCGCCACCCAGCAACTTGGCCACCTTGCCGTAGCACTCGTCATCCGCCTTGGCACAATCGGCCTGCCCCTGCGCTGTCTCCATGCTGATCGCGGCGACTGTTCTTTCATCCACACCAGGTACCAAGGCCTTCGCCAGCTTCTCGTTGAGTGCCGTGGCCACGTTGGGCAGCAAGAACTTCTCGGCCGGCAGCAGGACGAGCTTCACCTTCTTGGCTGGCGGTGCTGGGGGCGGGGGCGGGGGCGGAGGAACAATGACCGCGAGCGGTGTCGGTGGTGGAGGCGGGCTGGAAGCGCAGCCGGGCAACGTGGTCAGTACTAGTCCGGACACCAGAAAGAGTTTGACGGTTGAGTTCACGGTCATCTCCAAGGGCTGAATATACCCCCCATCCGAGGCAAGGGGACCATCTGGATCGTCTTCTATCACCCCTGACGGCGGCTGGCGTGGCCCGCATTATGGCAAGCCACGGCAATCGATTCCAGTGGTCTGCACGAGCCGAGGTTTGCTGGTTACTAGCGTTGCGAACCAAGCAGAGCCCGCGCGTTCTCCCAGAGAAGTCGGCGCTCACGTTCCGGCCCGAGATCCAGCGCTCGGGCCAGGTGGAGGGTCTCGGCCTGGCTGGTCCAGGGCGAGTCGGTGCCGAAGAGGATGCGGTCTGCCGGGTGTGCGGTGAGAAACTCCCGCCCCCGCGCGGGGCCAAGCCATTCCAGGGACATGGAGATCTCCATGTAGATTGGCTTGCCGAGGAGGTGGCGCTCGACCTCGTCCCAGTCTTCCCACGCACCGGTGTGCGTCGCCACGAATCTAAGGTTAGGCACCTTGTCGAGCAGACGCACGATGCGCGCCGGATCGGCCTTGCGGTCGCGAGGAAATGCGAAATCGAATCCGGTGTGACAGACGACCAGCAAGCCCATCTGCTCCAGCACGCGGAAGAAATGGAAAAGCGCCGGATCGTCAATTTCGAAGTCCTGGTAGTAGGGGTGCAACTTGATGCCAAGCAGACCCGCTTGCGCTACCAACTGCGCTTTGCCCACCGGATCCGGTCCCTTGGGGTGGATCGAGGGAAGCGGGACGATCCTCTCTGAGGCGATCTGGCGGGACCAGTTGAGGATGGGTGCGAATTGCTCCGGCTTGGTCGCGATGGAGCACACCACCGCACACTCGATGCCTACACGGTCCATGGAAGCCAGCAGGGAGGAGACCTTCCCGTCGAGGAAAGCCTTGGCGCTGCCTTGCTTTTCCAGGTGTGCGATGGCCCGCTCGGCCAGGCCGTCGGGGAAAGCGTGCGCGTGAAAATCGACGATTCGGTCTAGGTCTGTGTCGTTCATGGCAGCTTCCTCGATTCCGAGTCACCTTCGCAGGGGTGTCAAATTTGTGCCGGTACCCAGCGAAAACAGCGTCACTAGATTGACATTATACGATGGGCCAATACTTGTCCTGCTATGCACATCCCGGTGCTTGAGTCCCGAAGTTGCCATTTATCGGCCATTTTTTTCATGCCGCATTGAGCGTGCTCTGCCCTAACCTCTCAATATCGCTGAAGGCCAGATTGTGCATGACATTTGCTTGGTATTGGAGATCACGGGTTCAATGTCACCAAGCGCCAATAGGGAGTTCCTGACCAGGTTCATTGCCTCAACCAAGAGAAGACTCGAAAGAGCGCAGAAGGTCATTGATTCTCCCGAGCATGCGGACGGCAGGGCTCTGGGCATGGACATCCACCTGATTTGGGGCGAGGCCGCGATGCTGGACTTGCCCCAAATTGCGCAACGGGCCCGTGAAGCGGAGGCTGCGGCGCGACGTCTCGGGGCTCAAAACACGGCCGAGGCTCGGATCGCATGTGCGGCGGCTGTTCGTGCCATGCGCGAAGGGCTGGAGCTTGAGGAGGCGCGCTGGACCGAGCAAGCCGGGCTGGAGCATGGCATCGAAGGTCATCCTTGCCGCGTGCTTGTGGTCGACAACAGCCCATTTGCCGCCCAGGCGCTTTCGCACGTGTTCGAGCGCAACGGATTCGAGGTCCGCACCGCCATCACCCTCGGCGAGGTGCTTGATCTGTGCGCGACGTTCGGACCGAGCATCCTCGTGACTGACGTGCACATACCCGCTCTGGACGTGTCCGACCTGTGCGACCGCTTTCGCGCCGCCATGCAGGGCCGGCGAATCGGGATCGTTCTGGTTTCCGCGCGTTCGGACGCCGAGCTGCAGAGCTGCTTGCACGCCACGGGCGCCGACGACTTCGTTCCCAAGTGTGCGGGCACGCGTGCCGTGGTCAGTCGCGTGCTGGCCTTGTCGAAAGATATTTCGAGCTAGTTCCGCAACGGCCAGCTCAAAGCGCGCAGGCGAGCACGGCCCATTTCGCCGAGTGCGATCCGAAAATCCGACAGCCCGATGCGCTTGTGCGGGTTGCGGCGCAGGCCCATGGCCAGAAGGTCGGCAAGGGCTGCTGCCTGACCG
This sequence comes from Myxococcales bacterium, assembly GCA_003157775.1. Lineage (GTDB taxonomy): Bacteria > Myxococcota_A > Polyangia > Fen-1088 > Fen-1088 > Fen-1137. Next base: position 2,684 of record PMKP01000435.1, read on the forward strand.
TGTTTGCGCAGCCAGCGCAACGATTCGGGGCCCTCTTCATGGGTGAGATGTGCGGTAATGATCGCGGGCAGACTGTCCCCACTAAAGAGTGTGATTCCAGTCAACATCTCGTAAGCCAGACAGGAAAAAGCGTACACGTCCGTGGCCAGGGGGTCTACGTGATCGCCGAAGCTCGCGATGTCCCAAACCTCAGGCGCGCCATAGTAGGGACTGCCGCAGCCAGGACGCACCTTGCGACCGGCCAAGCCGAAGTCCACCAGCACGGGCGCGACGCTGGGGGCTTGCCGGCTGCGTGTCCGTGGGCCGATCTCGTCTGGGTAGCGCAAGATCACGTTGGACGGTTTCACGTCCAGGTGGCCAATGCCCGCGCCATGCATCGCCTCCAGACCAGCCGCCAGTCCGTCGAGAATATCCAGAGCGATGGGCATGGACATGGCTCGCTTGTCGAGCAGACGTTCCAGGGTGGGGCCCTGCACCAGCTCCATCACCAGGATGGGCTTGGGCTTGGCGCCGGCATCAAAGGTGACGAACCCGGCCAGATTCTTGTGACCGGGCAAGGTCAGAAGCGCACCTGCCTCTTCGCGGAAGAGACGAAGGAACTCCTCTTCGGACAGGATGCGAGCCACAGCGCCATTGTACGCGGGTACCTTCAGCGCAAACGTCTCCGCAGATTCTTCGTGGCGTTCCTCGGCCCGGCGAGCGACGAAAACCGATCCGCCTGCGCCCGTGCCGATAGGTCGCAGGACGTAAAATCCACCGAGGGTGCGGCTGGGCGGCAGCCAGGGCGGCAGGGGGAGCTGACGCCCTACCCTCGCGACCCGGGCCATCTCGCCCGAGGCCGACAAATCGCGAGGCAGGCGCCCGATGCGTAGAAGAACGCGGCCGACCACTTCGGCGAAGAGCGGCGGCAGGTCCTGGCGCACCGCCTCGGCAGCCACGGTAGCGGCAGCCCCCATGCCCTCATCCTTCTCCAGCAAGGCGCGTTCAACCCAGGCGTCCAGCTTGCGCAGGCCACGCGTCGATGACGACGGGAAGAAGCCCTCGCGCAGGCCGGTACGCCGGGTGGCGCCGGCGATGAGACGAGCCGCGTAGGTGATGGCTCCGGCCAGCCGGTCGAGCGCGGTGCCGTCGTCGCCGCGACGCAAGTCGGAAACACACTCTGCCTCGGTGAAAGCCTCGAGCGCGCGCGTGATGCCGAGCAGGCCACGGCGCAGGCCTTCGACCCGCGCCGAACTGCCCGGAGGCAGAGCCTCCGCGACCCCGCGCAGGCTGTCCACCAAAGCCTGCTCGTCCGCATGACGCCCGCCGCGCTCCCCCACCAGAAGTGCCACCTCAGCCATGGCCGCAAACAGCTCCCTGAACTCCGGCGCCATGCACGCCTCGGCCAGACAGCGCAGGTCAAAGGCGCTCTGTACGCACCAACACGCGGCGATGAACGCATCGGACAGCTCGTACACTTGCTCACGCACGACTGCGTCCGCAGCACGGGCCAGGGTTGCACAGGTCAGCCGGCGCAAGGGCGTCACCGTGTCGCCGCGCACCCGCTCACACAGCATGCGGAAGGTGTGCGTGCAACGGCTGCGCACGGGAATCGACGGCTCGTCACTGGCGCCGAATTCTGCGTCCACCAAGTGGAGCAAGGTCCGCAGTTGACGAAAGCGCAGAGTCACATGCGGGATGGTCTTCTCGGCGAGAGGCTGCTGTTCACGGCCGAGGAGCCAGCTCCCCAGTAGCCACAACATGTCCGCCAGGGGGCCGTCGGGGCCGGGAGCCTCGCGGCTGCGTACCGTGATCAGATCGGACAGGGTGGAGGTCTGCAAGAGCCCGGCGTCCAATTCACGCAAGGCCCGGAAAAGGGCCTGACGATCCGCCGGCGTTGCGTCGCCGGTATTCTCCAAGGTGTCGATCGCCTGGTTGGCCGCGGCCAGTGCCGCGTCGGTGGCTGGGCTGAGATCGCGGCCTTCGGCGAAATCCCGCAGGGCGGCCGCGAGCGTGGTGCGCAGCGAAGATCTCGGGCCGGAGGCACTCATGTCCAAGTCGTCAGTCAGCGCCTGAACGAGTGCCACAGCTCCGTCATCATCGGTGGGCGCGGTCGCGCGCAGAGTCTCCACCGCACTGAACGCCGCCTGGGCCCCGATAGGGTTGCCCGCATGCTCCTCGTGCAAGTCGACGAGCGCCTCGATGGCCTCGATGCCACCCACCAGGACGAGTTTGGTCAAGAGCTCCTCCGACGCCTCAGGCTCTTCTTCCACCGCGCGCGAAAGGCCGAAGATCATCACCGAAGCTACACCGGGATCCTTGGCTGTGATCTCGCTGGCCAGGATCTCCAAACAGCGCGCCAGGGCTTTGTCGGGATCGTGGGAAAGCGTGGCGGCCAGCGAGGTGGCGGCGCGCCGCCATTCGCTGGGACCCAGGCGGGGCTGAAGGTCGCGATCGATCTCCTCTGCGCGCATCGGCACGGCAGCGGCCAGAAGCCCACGCGCGGCGGCCACGTGACGCCACACCAGCGACTCGCGATCGCCGATGAGACGGCTCCACGCCGCACGAACCGTCGGGCGCTCGAAGACACGCACGCCGCTGTCGTCACCCTCCTTGGCACGGCGGGCGGCCTCGCGCGCGGCCCGTTCGAGCAAGCGCCCGGCCAGGCGGCGAGAGGGCAGAGTGCCCAAAGAATGGGCGGTCAGCCATTCGCGTTCCAACCCCGGCCTAGAGATGAGCGCCAAGGCCAAAGTGTCCGCGCCTGTGCCCGCCACGATGGGCAGGCGCAGCGAAAGCGCCACGCGGGCGCGCACCAGTGCGCCCCCGAGCGCCCGCGGCGAAGCCAGAGCGAGAGAGGTCGCGAGCATCACGAAGGTGGCCGCGTCCCCCTCGTGCAGGGCCTGCAAGACCCGCCGACCCAGCTCGCGCTTCTCCGGCCCGGGAGGCAATGCACCCGCCAGCTCGAAGAGCGCGGCCATGGCCACTGGTCGCGAAAGGAAGCTCACATCGTCGAGAAACCCGCTGGACACAGCCACCCGAACACTGTTCAGAAGTGGTTCGGTGGCCAGGCCTTCGAGCGGCGTGGGTTGCTGGTCCGAAGCAGCGACGGCCAAGCTGGCCAGACCCTGCCGCCACAGGGCACGGCGCTCCTCTACGTTCTCGCGCGTGTGGATCTGCGCAAGCCCTGCCAGGTAGTCGTGCGTGCCGTGCATGAGCCGCGACCTGGTAGCGTACCAGTGTCGCAAGAAAATGAACAAGCCGGCGTGGATTGTCGACGCTGCGCGCTGCGGCGGACGGTTGCGCCGAATGACTCTGCGGCCTCCCTTCTCCCCGTTCTCAGCGGCGAGCGGCTGTCCGGGCGAATTCGCCAATGCCGCCTGCGGCTGCGATGCTCCGCCGTTGTTGCGCCATCTCATTCTCCACCCTTGCCACCAAGGATCGAGAGGCGATGAGCGAATTCCTTACCGCTGCAGCCAGCCTGTGCATCTGCCGCGCCGTCTGGTTTGCCTGGCGGGCCACGCCGTCTGGCACTGGCAGCGAGAGCAGCAGCTCCTTGGCGAAGCGCGGATGGTGGCCGCCTTCCTGGCCGGCGGCCAAGGCCGCCTGCACGCGCCCAGACAGCAGGAAGGGAACCAAACCCGCGGCATCGAATCCGGCCCGACCGCGGAGGACGAAGAACTCCGTGCTGGCCAACACTGCGTTCCCGCCCAAGCACAGTGCAAAGAGCGCCTCATCGACCAGGGCAACCTGGCGAAGGTAGGGTCGCAAGCGCGAGATGATGACGTCGCCCGCCTGTACGCGCCGCTTCGCGCTTCCCATGTTCGCCGGTAACACCGGATCGTGTCGAAACACCACGAAACCCTCGTAGGCGTGCGTGGTATCGAGAATGAGGACCTGGCCCGGCAAGTTGCACGACCTGGCAGAGACGTTCTCGGTGACGATGTCCACCGTGTCGCACAAGCAGCGCCGCGCCACGACCGCGACGCGCCGGCGGGGATCGAAGTGTTCCGGCGCCAGCACCAGCCCGTCGCCCAAATCCGCCACGCGGCGTAGGATGTGGATGCCCACAGCTTAGGATCCCCCTCGCAGAAGCTCGAAGCGGCGCCGAACCAGTGGCGTGGCCTGGGCGAGGTCGTGGTCAACCGCTTCTCCATCCGGGGCAAAGGCAAGTCGACCTCGCTGGTCCTTGCCATCGCGTTCACTGATAAAGAACAGGATCTCCTCGTCGCGATGGTGGCGCGTGGGCTTCGGACGCTTGCAGCCGATGACCACGCAGGCCTTCTGGCTGGTGTGGGGCCGAAAGGTGTTCCGGCCCAGGCCGAGCACGGCAACGACGGCGACCTGTTCGAGCAGCCAGGCCCGCAAATGCGCCCATCCTTGCGCGCCAACCTTGTTGTGGGGAAGCACGATGGCCAGACGTCCTTGTGGCTTGAGAAGCTCCACGCAACGCTCAAGAAACAGGACATCGCGTTCCACGCGGTGGCCGCGCGCAAGCTCATATGCGTCGGTGTACTCGGAGCCCACATCCCCAGCAAACGGCGGATTGGTCAGCACAACATCGAAACCCCGAAATCGCGGCTCTTGTGCGCGCATGAGGTCTTCCAGAACTGGGGCCGCCCCGGCTCGCAGCCGCGGCTCGGGGCGTCTCAGGCTGTCGACCCGCATCAGGCGGGCGGTCGCCTGACCACTGGCAGCCAGCATCACGCGGGCAACACGTAGGGCGCGAGGATCCTGATCAAATCCCCACACCGAGCACTGAGGGGCCTGCAAAAGCGCATGGCGAAGAAAGCCGCCCGAGCCGCAGGCCGGATCAACTACGCGCTCTCCCGCCGTGGGCCTGACCATGGCGACCACTTCTGCGATCACGTGCCTGGGTGTGAAGTACTGGCCCTTCTGGCCTTTGGCGACCTTGGCGACCATGAACTCGAAAATGGCATCGAGCCCGACCAAATCATCCGCCAGTAGTCCCACGCGATTCAGCACGGAGGCACAGCGCACGAGTTCGGGGCTGCTCAGGCGGGTGGTGGCCCCGGGCTCAAGAATCCCGCTCCATCGCTCGCCCGCGACCCGCAACAGCCGGTTGATTTCGCACACAGCTCCGTCATCGCGCTGTCGCGCGAGAAAGGCTGCCCTAGCCGCGTCCCTCTCGTGCGCCAGCTTCGCCACCAGCAGCTTCAATGCCTCCTCGAAAGCGTCTTCACCGCTGTGGGCGCATATGATCTCGTCGAGTCGAAGGGCTGCAGATTCCCAGTCGCCGTGACGAAACCGGTGGCGTCTGGTCATGGGGCAACCGCGGCTCCAACGGCAAGGCAGAACCATAGAAACCGTTCCATGCGAGTGAGCTACTACCTGACTACCCAGGCCGAGTCCACCGGGTTGCGGCCCTGTCCGTCGATGCTGCGCGGCTTGCTGACGCACGTGTAGGACAGAGTCTGACACTACAGTGCGATGCTGGCGTACACCGGTTTCAGCATCACGTCTGACTGCTCCCGGGACCGGCGGCGCGTACGCTGTCAAGCGTGGAACCCTTCCTGTTGGTTGAGTGCAACCGCAGCGCTGATTGGAACACCGATCTCCTGGCAAGCGAATCCAGCCGATCCTGGCTGAACGCGCCTGCCTGGCAACGGACTGACCGAAGGCCGAGACCAAGTTGGCTGCAAACAGCCTGCCCGGCGTCCCTCCCTCCCACCCCAATAACCCCGACCCCAAGCGACGCCTGGCAGTCTGCGCGCGGCTGCCGTCCCGACCCGCTCCCAAGCGCCGTGCGGAGAGCCTCCGACGGCTTTCCGCACGGTCGCTAGGAGTGTTCCGCTCTCGCTCCCGTCTCCGATCTCAATAATCCGGCTCTCTCAAAACCTCACGTGGTTAAGGGACCGGGGACGGGAGGGAGAGCGGAATGCTATGGCGGCGCCGTCGCTTTCCGCCTATGCCGCCGCCACAGCGCAAAGGCCAGGCCGGTGACGGCGAGCACCCAGATGCCGAAGAGCACAGCCGAGGTGTAGGGGAATGCTAGCCGAACCGACGAATTGGGCGAAAGCAGGGTGGGCAGCGCGTGGCGATGGTCGAGAGCGAGCAGGTCCATGAGGATGGCCACCGTCGAGTGCACGAAGAACCCTGCCCAAATGCTGCGGGTTTTCATCGACAGCGAGCCCAGCACCACGCCGGCCACCAGGGCCCCGCACGCCTCAAGGTACGGCTTCGGGAAGTGAATCATGACGTAGGGACCGACCATGAAGAAGATGGCGTTGCTGCCCAGGCCGCGCGATCCCCGGACCCAGAAGCCGCGAAAAAACACTTCCAGGGTGAAGAATTGGCCCAGGTAGACTGCCTCCCAAACCGCGAGATCGAGCCAAGAGCGACTGGCCAAGTGGTACATGGGGTAGTAGGTCCCGAAGTCGCCCATATGGGCTACCAGCGCCAGGACGGGAATCACCACCGCCAGGCACAGAAGATAGATCCACGCGTGTTCCAGAAAGCCGCGCACACGCAGGCCTAGATCAAGAGGATTCTCCTTGAACAGCAGAGGCCAAACCGCCAACGGCAACAGGTAGGCGATGTAGCGCGACAGGCCCCAGTAGATGCGCCAGTAGAGATCCTCGTACAGCCAGACCTGGAGAGTCTCGGGATGAGCTGCCTCGTATTGTTTCAGGGCCGGCACGATGTGTGCGTCGAAGAATTCGAGGCTGCCGAAGTAGTTGATGAGGATGAGACAAAACGCGCCCAGCACGAGGGTCGCTGGAGTGCGCGGGTCAAGGCGACCATCCCGATCCTGGCGATGGGCTCGCGCCGCGGCGTCGAGGGTCGCCCATGTGTCGCGAAAAAACCAGACGACGACCGGCGCAAAGCCGGCCAGCAGGATGACCGAGACCACGAATTGGCCAAGCGAACTGTTGAGAATATTCATCCTTGCGGGGGCTGGTTATCCCGGATTTCCGGGTTTCCCACAACACGCGCCATCACCGCGTACGCGTTGACCCCGCCGCCAGATCGTGGCAAGACACCTCGTCATGCCGGTAATCAAGTCGATCAAGGACATCGTGGTGGGTCAGGCCTTGCGCTTGGCTGGCAACCCGCGCGTGAGCAAGCTCGCCAGCGACCCCCGCCTGATGAACGCGGCCATGAAGGCCCTGAGCCTGGGCGGCACCCTCAAGTCCGGGATGGACAGGGCCGGAGGCCTGGCGGCGGGTGTCCTCGGCTTGGCCACGCAGCAGGAGGTTGCCAACCTGCGCGCCACCATTGCGCAGTTGGAAGACACGGTGTCCACGCTGGAGGCCAAGACTGCCGCCGCCCGGACCCTGCCTTCCCCGTAGATACAGTCTGTCGGTGAATTGTGGGCCTGCGCCTTACTGCGGGCAAACAGGGGCGGGTCCCAGCGGTGGCAATCCGAAACATGTGTGGGTCTGGCCAGAGCCGTTCAGGCCCAAGCAGGTTGGGGCCGCCCAGCAAATCTGTCGTTCGGCGCCAGGTTCACAAGCTGCCACCAAGCGCCCTTGCGGCTGGCTGACATTGTCTATCTCGATGCGAATGTCGGCCAGCGCTTCTGTTCCAATCACGCCATCAACCTGAGCACCCGATGGGAAGTCTTCGTTGAGGTTGCTGATAAGGTCGCTGGTGTCGCTCACGATGGCCGCGGGCAGGTCAGAACCGATCTCCAAGTACGCAGCAGCTGGCAGGGCCACCCCTCCGCTGACGTCGCAAGGCTGGAAACAGGCGCCACTGTCCTGGTTGGCCAGCGTCCATTCGATGCGACGGGCTCGCGCCAGCTCGGCGCAAGCCCCTGGCCACGCCTCACCTGAGTCGCCATCCACCAACGCCAGGCGCGACACGGTCACCCAGTGCGCGGGGATCGGGTCGGCGACCAGGGGCGAGTAGAGCGCCGACTCCCCTGCCCCGAGAGGCGATGGCACCTGGCCACCCAGGCGCTGCCAGGCGCTCGCGCTCAGCACCAAAGGACCATGTCCCGTGCTGAGCGCGAGCAGAAGATTGGTCCCTGCGGCCTGCACTTCGACCTCTCCCGTGTTGCAGGTCTGCACGGGTCCGTTCGGATCGAATGCAGGAGGGTTGCCACACACCCGCATCACCACGCGGCTGGAAGGAGGACCCGGTCGCCCGCTCCCCGAGTCGGTGGCCGCCGCGGTGGCACCGCGAAGGTTGAACTTCACCACAGCGTAGCCGTTCGCCGCCAGATCAGCATCACCGGCCGGAAGGTCACCGTAGATGGTCATGGTGGAAGGCAGGTTCGGGTCGCTCGGAAGCGCGAATGCCAGCGAGAAGTTGTGCAAGATATCTCCCCCCAGCACTCCGGCCACCTGGGTGCCAGCGTCACCCACCGCGCCCGGGCAAAGATCGAAGAGGGTGACGCCGCGAAACCAGGCCCGCAGAGGCGCACTGTCCCCCGCTCCGAGCAACTGGACGTCCCCGGTATAGGCCACAGGCTCTGGCGTGGCTGTGGGGCAGACCCCGCGGTTCAGGCTGGACAGCAGGGAGCCCGTGTCGATGAGGAGCAAGGGGGTGTCGGAGCCAACTCTCACCCTGGCCAGGGTGGCCCCCAATGCCTGCCCACCAGGGGCGGTTGGTGCCCGCTGTAACTCAATGGGACGCGAGTCGTACTCGAACACCGGCTCGTCGCTGCAGCCAATCAGCGCGAGGAAAAGGCAAAGAGCGGTGAAGGGTCGCGCGCGCATGGTCTAGAAGTTCACCGTGGTCATGAGCCCCAGGGTTTGCTGCAACATCTTGTAGCTGCCGGCCGCCGTCGGGCGCGCCTGGCCTGCCAGGCGGGTCTGGCATGCGGGCAAGGACAGATCGCCAGCCGCCTGCGCGCAGGCTGTGGCTGCCGCGGGATTGAAGGTCGAATTGTTGACCGTCACAGGAAACATCCAAGCAAGGGCATAGCCGGCCGCGATCCGTAGGTGGCGCCCGAGGGTGAACTCGGTGGCTAGCGCAGGCTCGAGTTTTGGCCCATCCACCGCGGCGGCATTCACGTTGGCCTCGGGCACCGCCGAGGTTTCCAGGCGCAGCGTTCCGCTCCAGCGGAACCAGGTCCATGGTGCGTGAACCAGACGCGCCCGCATGTCCCAGCTATCCTGGAAACCGCGGTACAAGACCAACTGATCGGGAAGAGTCTTGCCAAGGAGTGTATCGCCGCTTGGGCCGACCAGGCGGATGGTGATCTGATCATACGATCCATAGCGAACCCAGCGCACGATCCCCACGGCATCCAGATGTCGGGTGGCATGCCAGGTCACCCCTGCCGTGAACAGGTCGGGCAGGTGGTAGCGCATCTCGCCGGACACGCATGGACTAGGCCCGATGGTGGAACAGAGACCGCTTGTCGTCACGTTTGAGGGAGGCGTCACTTGGCTGCGTTCCAGGGCCAGCTTGACCGTCCCGCCGCTCCCCAGCGGCGCGCTGGCGTATGCCAGACCTGCTTCCCAGGCTCCCCGACGAAAGTGGATGCCGCCCGCCACGAAGTAGGATGGTGCCTGGGTTCCCTCCGTCGCCAGGTCGTAGCGTGCCGCTGCTTCGGGATTCTCGACGACGCACGGGCCGGTTGCACAGCTTGCCGAGCCCAATGCCGTGTCCTCGTCGAAAACCAGATGGCCATAGCTGAAGAGCAGCCCCGGCGCGACACCGACCTGCAGCGAATCCGTCAATTCGATGGCCAGTCCGGACACCAGTGCAAGTTGCCGCGAATCGACGCTCACCAGGTGATAGCGAGTGGGTGTTGTCACTTCGAAGCTGAGTTTCTGCGAAAATGGCGTGTAGGTAGCGATTGCCAGGGCGAATCGGCGTGCCACGCCGGCGCCCACGCCGAGAAAGCCACCGGGCCCGGGAGGCCAGGCGATCGGTTGTTCCAAGCCATGGCCGGATGCCGACGGGAAGCTGCTGGTTCCGCCCGGCTGCCCGGTCATCGGATCGATCGGGGCGCGATCGACCGTGACGCTTGTCGCGCGCAGCGAAGCTCCGAACATGAACTGATTCCCCTGGAGCATGCCCAAGGCAGCCGGATTCCAGTACACCGCTGTCAAGTCGCCGGTGGTGGGACCGGAGAAGCCTAGAGCACCCACGTGAGGATCGTCGAGAGGGCCGGCCAACGCCGGCGTCGCACCCATCAGCAAGGCCGTAGTCATGAGTGCTCTAGAGTTGTGCACGGCGTTTGAGTCTCCACACTATCGCGGAGGCCGGTCGCAGTCGACCGTCCCCATCTCGTATGCATTTCGTCGTGCGGCCAGGTTTCCTCTGAGCGCCGCGGCGTTGACCAACCACGGACGGTGTTTCCACTTGAACCAAAAGGAGCAGCAGCCATGGCAACCGGTCATCCCCACACGGAAGCCGAGAAGAAACCCGCAGAACGACAGGCTGCCGACAGAATCGAGTTGGCCGGCAAACTCGACCGGCATCTCGCGCAGGCTGCCAAGTTGGCCTCGGAATACGGCGTGCCGCCCGACGCCTTTGCCGCCGCAGCATGGCACGCGTACCTGCACGCCTCACCTGCCTTGGCCGAGCACATCGAGCGACTGCAATTCATGGCCGGCATCGAGGAGCTGCGCAACACCGGCCGGCTGGCCAAGGCGTAGCTGGGCGCGTGGGGAGCCCGCCGGCNNCTTCGGGACGGACAGCCCACCCAGCTCGCGCGCTTCGCGCGCGCCCTCGCCGGCAGCGCCCATCGCCAGGAATTGTCGGAACCCCCACAGGGCTTCCAAGTGAATGGGAGATAATCGCTGGGTACCTGGTTGGCCCTGGCGCGCATCTGACCGACGCGACCCTGACCGGCGCGACCCTGGGTGGCGCATACCTGGGTGGCGCGAACCTGAACAACGCGTACATAAGTGGCGCGAACCTGAGCAGCGCGACCCTGGGTGGCGCGAACCTGAACAGCGCGATCCTGACCAAGGCGGCCCTGGGCCGTGCGACCCCTGGACGGCGCGAACCTGAGTGGCGCGAACCTCACCGGCGCGAACCTGACCAACGCGAACCTGACCAACGCGACCCTGACCAGCGCGACCCTGAGCGGCGCGACCCTGAATGGCGCGATGACCAGCGCGACCCTGACCAACGCGATCCTAAGTGGCACGAACCTGACCAACGCGATCCTGACCGGCGCCACCTGCCCGAACGATATCGTCTACGGAAGCGCGGGCGCAAACTGCAACTGAGCGCCCTACCCTCGCCTAAAGGCGCGGGGGGCGGTGCCATCGGTGTTTTCCTGACAAGCGGATGAACGGCGCCCAGGATCGCGTGTACTCGAACGGATAGCGAGCGAAGGTGGCGGTGGGCGCCGGAGGTGCCGAAGACCTCCTGCGGGGCCGGTGCTAGGTGCCAGACGCCTGAATGAGACTTGCGTCAATCCCGGAACCGACTACGAGAGGGAGGCTTCTGCCGTCAGCGATCCATCCATGAGGCAGGGTCGCGGCCGTGGTGGGCGACGGCCAGAATCTCGACGACGTCGGAGGCGAAGCGATAGGCGATGGTGTAGGGAAAGCGACGGAGAACATAGCGCCGCAGCCCGTTCTTCGTGGGCCAGCGTTCGGGC
>PMKP01000132.1 GCA_003157775.1 Myxococcales bacterium
CCGTGACTTGGACGACCACCTGGTACGTGCGCAAGCTTCCCACCGGGATCAGCGCCACCCCGAACCAGGCGCTCGTCGACTGGGTTCGGGGCCAGATCCAGCAGTAGCGCCTTCTACAACTTTGTGCAGGCAGGCGACGTCAGCGTAGACTTCCCTTGGGTAGAAAGGATAGTTTGGGTGTGCAGGTGGATGTGGTTTACGCAATCTCTGCTATCAGCCATTTTTGCATATGCGATTCGGTGAAGGCAAAATGGCGCTTGATGCCTATGCTCCGAACGGGTGCCCGCGCCGGCGCTGATACGCCTCGAGATACAGTCGCTCATAGGCCTCCGCGGCTCTCGCCCATGAGTAGTCCTGCTGCATAGCCTGCCGGCGCATGGCCGTGATATGGGCTGGTCGATCGAAGTAGGTCGAAAGCGCCCAGCCCATGGTGTTGGCAATAGCGGAGGGGTAGAGGTCGTAGAACGTGAAACCGGTCCCCGCGCCGGCGCGTTCGTCGTAGTTCTGCACAGTGTCCACCAAGCCGCCGGTGGCGCGCACGATGGGCAGGGTGCCGTAGCGCTGGCTGTACATCTGGCTCAGCCCACACGGCTCATAGCGCGAGGGCATGAGCAAGAAGTCACAGCCTGCCTCGATCCGGTGGGCGAGGCCGTCCTGAAAACCGATGTACGCGCGGAACTTGTCGCCCCGGCGTGCACACACCGACGAGAAAAACCTCTCCGCTTCCACGTCACCCGACCCCAGCAAGACCATCTGCAGATTCCAAGCCAGGATGTGGTCGAGCGTGTGCGCCAGCACATCAAAGCCCTTCTGCGGTGTGAGACGCCCGACCACGCCGAAAAGGGGCACATCGGGGCGTTCCGGCAATCCCATTTCCCTTTGCAGGGCAGCCTTGCACACCGCCTTGCCTGACAAATCGTCCCTATCGAAGCGCGCGGGCAAGTGCGGATCCGTGGCCGAGTTCCACGTCTCCACGTCGATGCCGTTGAGCACGCCTCGCAGATCGCGCCCGCGCGCGGCCAACTCGCCGTCGAGGCCGAAGCCGTAGCTCGGAGTTTGGATCTCGCGCGCGTAGGTCGGGCTGACCGTGGAGAGAAGGGTGGAATGCCGGATGGCAGCCTTCATCAAGTTCATGTCGCCGAAATGTTCGAATTCACCCGAGTTGAAATGATTCCAGCCCAAGCCGGTGATGAACATCGCGCCGCTCTCCCAATTCCCCTGGTACGCCAGATTGTGAATGGTGAAAAGGGTGGCGCTGGCGTGCAGCGGCTTGGCCCACTCGACCGTGTTGACGTACACCGGCACCAGGGCGGTCTGCCAATCGTTGGCATGGATGACGTCGGGAATCCAACCCAGCACCTTGCACAGCTCAAGCGCTCCTCGCGAGAACAGTGTGAAGCGCTCCAAGTTGTCCTGGTACGACTGCCCGGCCGGTCCGTAGAGATCCGGCCGATCGAAGAACCGATTGTACTCGATGAAATACACCGGCACGTCGGCACCAGGGAGCCGGCCCATGCGCACGCCCGCCCAGGTCGTGCCATAGTACATTGGAATAGGCACTACGCCCTCCAGGCGCTCCAGCTCGTTCCACCGGATGCCCTGATAGAGCGGCATCACCACCCGCACATCGATTCCCCGACGCGCCAGCGCCCGCGGCAGGGCACCTGCCACATCGGCCAGACCCCCGGTCTTGCGGAACGGTGCGACCTCCGAGGCCACGAACAGGACCTTGAGGGGTGCCTTGGCGGGCGGCGGAGGCACAATGGAAAAGTCGCTAGGCGAGCGGCGACCATCGCGGCTGTCCGCAGCGCCCGGCGCTGGCGCAGCGACCGCGTCGTCCGGAGCCCGAGTCGGGCGAGGCTGCTTGGCAGACGAAGGCAACCCCTGCGTCTTGCTGGGCACGTCCACAGGCTCCGCCCCAGCGGACCGGGGACTGCTTGCGACTCCGGGCTGCGAACGGTGGACAGTCGACGGTCGGCTTCCGCGGCTACGTGGCGTAGATGCGGTAGTCGACGTCTGGGAAGATGTTGTCTTGTGCTTCAATGCTGGCCAAGTAGGGCTCGTCCACCGCGCCCTTAGTCAAGTCTTCGTAGAGCCGGGTGAAACGGACAATGTGCTGGTTGAATCTGCGCGTGGCGTACGGCACCGTGGTGCCGGTGGCCATGATGAACGTCCAGTCGCTGGCCTGAGCCAGCATCAACTCGCGGGCAGCCTGCTTGAGCGCCCGCACGGTAAGCGGGTTGGTTGCTCCCCAGTGCCGGCGCGCCAGTTCCACCATGCGCTCGCCTGCGGCGTGGATGTGGCGCCAAGTCCACGCGTTGCTTTCGTTCACCCACTGCTCGCCGTAGCCTTTGAGTCCCCAGGACGACGTGCCCGGGGTGGCGAGCTGGTTGGTCGGATGCCGGTCGAGGTACTCGCTGGGCGTGATGGGCTGGATGACGCTTTGGTCGAAGTGAAGTTGGCGATACACATCTGACAGGAAAATCGGACCCTCGTACCACCAATGCCCGTACAGCTCGGCGTCGTAGGGGCTGACGATGATGGGCGGCCGGTCCATGCCTGCGGCCAGACGCTGCACCTGCTTCTCCATGTTGCCGCGGAAATGCGAGGCGTGCAGCCCCGCCTTACCGCGAGCGGCGTCCGGGTCGTAGACCCATTTGTCGTGCAGCTTTTCGTGCGTGATGGCGTGGTACTTGAAGCCGGTGTACATCCGGTGCCCTTCCGGGTGGATGTGCGGGCCGATGTAGTCGAGAGGCAGGTCAAAGCCAATGTCGCGGTAGAAATCCCGGTAGTGCGGGTCACCGGGATAGCCGTGCTTGGCGCTCCATACCTGTTCGGATGATTCGGTGTCGCGGCCAAAGGCGGCCACGCCGGTGGCACAGTAGATGGGCGCGTATACGCCGTACACCGGCCGCCGATCTGCGTACAGGATGGCGTGGCTGNNGCGAATGGCCACCTCGCGCAGCAGCTCGTCAACCCCCGGCACGTAGCCGCATTCGCCCAGCCACATACCGGCGCTGCGGCGGCCGAAGTGCTTTTCGTAGAGATCCGCCGCCGTGTGCACCTGCGCACGCAGCGCGGCCCAGTTGCGGTCCATGAGTGGGAAGAAGGCGTGGGTGGCCGTCGAGGTGATGACCTCGAGCCCGCCCGCATCCTGCAGGCGACGGAAGGCAGCCACTAGATTTCCTTCGTGGCACCGCCAGGTGTGGCGCAGGCTGAGGAAGCGATTGTGGTACATCTCAGCCAGGCGGTGGTACTGCGGCTCAGGTTTGGTCCGCTCCAGCTCCTTCTCGGCCAGCAGGATCAGATCGTCCAAGTGGTCGGCGTACCTGGTCTTGAGCAGGTCGTCGGTCAGCATGCTGATGAGCGGCGCGGACAGCGAAACCGTACAGCGGTAGGGCACGCCGTCTGCCTGCAGACCCTCGAAGATCTGGATGAGCGGAAGATAGGTCCCGCTGATGGCTTCGTACAACCACTGTTCTTCCATCACCGTAGGGTCTTCGGGGTGACGAACGAAGGGCAGATGGGCGTGCAGAACCAGCGCGAAATATCCGGTTGGCATGAAACTTACTCCTTGACCGGGGGCTTGGAAGCAATCGAGTCGGGTGACGGATAGGATCCGTCGCCTTTGACCGTGGCATCCACCAACCGCGCGTCGCTGGCCCCGAGGAAATGGGTCTCGCTGGCCCCGCCCAGGCGCGCCTCGCTCGCCCCCCCGAGACGTCGTTCGCTGGCTCCCGCCAGACGGCTTTCACTGGCCCCGGCTAGGCGCACCTCGCTGGCGCCGGCCAGCCGTTGTTCGCTCGCCCCGCGCATCATGTATTGGCTGGCGCCAGCATACAGCCGCTCGCTGGCTCCGCGCGCTTTCACCTCGCTGGCCCCCAGGTAGAAGACCTCCGACGCTCCGCCTAGGCGCATTTCGCTGGCATAGCGCCAGCGCCGCTCACTGGCGCCGGGCATGAGCTGCTCTGAAGCACCGGGCGGCAGCACGGGATGAACGTCGCGCACCAGCGTCTCCTTCACATCGTCGGCGATCCACGACTTGTAGATCTCCCAGCGCGCCACCACCGCGCGGCCATAGTGCGCGCCCAACCCGCGGATGACCACCTGCCAAGGGCCGTGCACGACATGGGTGCGGCCGCCCACACGATAGACCCGCGTCGGGCCGACAAATGCCTGGCGGATCGCCTCGGGCGCTTCCACCGGATGGGTAAACGGTCCCGCCTCCCAGGACGAGATGGTCACCGGGCTTTCCCAAGACGTCTGGCGATGGAACTCACTGTGGCCGTCACTGAAGTGTTCCTCCCACTCGACGACTTCGGCGCGGTCTCCCTCGCCGAGCACCACCGACTCTTCCCAGGGCAGAAGCGCCACGTGACGGCGCGGGGCGGGCGGCGGTCCACCTTCCGCGGGGCCGGGACCGGGTCCAGGGGCCTGGGCCGCACCACGAACCGGACGCCCGCGGCCCGCGTGTTCCACCGGGCCCCAAGTTGAGCGTACACTGAGCCACTCTGCCTCGGAGAAAGGAGCGGTTTCTCTCCGGGGAAAGTCGATGCGTCCGGAACGTGCGATTTTGACGAAGTAGCCTTCGCGCGACTTCAGACCCACGTCGACAAACGCCGACGAGGCGGGCTTGCCGATATGGAAGAACCACTGGCGATCGTCGCGGCCGAGCCCGTGGTCGAAATACGAATGGGCGTTGGTTCCGTCGAAGATGCGCCCGGTGCTGTCGTACACGCGCAGGCTCAACCAGGCGTCCTTCCCGCTTGCCCCCAAGCCGGCGCGCGCTCTTTCGATTGACGGGTCGGTGACGTCCCAATACACGAACAGCCGGTCGGGGTCCACCGCCATGCCGGTCACCCGGTCGTAGCCATAGGTCCACGGGATGTCGCGCGGCTCTTCGACCGTGCCATGGGACCCCAGCTCGAACTTGTGGGAAATGGGGGCAGGCTCAGGCACCTCGAGCGAAGAGTCGGTGGTCTTGCCATCGGCCCCCTGGTCGGGCTTGCCGAACTTGTCCGCGGGTCTTTCGGTCGGGTTGCTGGCGCCTCTTTCGCCCGGGGCGGGCTCAAGCAGGCTCTTCAACTCTTCCCAGATGCGTTCCGCCAAAGCACTCTTGCTGAGCTTGGATGTCCCCTTTTGTCCCAACCGCTTACTGCATTCGAAGAGCTGGTGATGGGTGAACTTGGCCAACCCCTCGCGACCAACCTTGAGAAAGGCCGCCGAATCAGAGAGACCCAGGGCCCCCAACGCACGCGCTAAGGCTTTTTCCTTTGATGATTGACCTGACCCCATGACGCCCCACGTTTGTGAGTTTTCGGAAAACAGCGTCGACCCACAAGGGGTGACGCTGCGCGGGCAGAAGCGTAAAGCCGAATCCGGGAGAATTCCAGATAAAGATGAGACGCCCGGCATCACGTATGATGCGGGAGAAACGCGAATCCTGTCGCGGACACGATCAGAAAGAACGCCACCACGGTGTTCCAGTGCTGCGTCTCACGGAGCCAGGCAGCCGCGAAGCCGGTGAATACCAACAGCGTGATGATCTCTTGAATGATCTTCAACTGGTAAGCGGTGAACTGGCCGTTTGTATCATGGGGGAGTCGGCCGGGCGCCCCGGGGACGTGCTATGGTCTTGCCCTCCCATGCGTATCGGCCCCGTCGACATCGGCCCGGGCGCCCTGCTCGCACCCATGGAGGCAGTAACAGACTTGCCCTTCCGCACGGTCTGCGAGGAGCACGGCGCGGCCTTGACCTTCACCGAATTCCTGTCGGCCGAGGCGCTCACGCGCGGGGCGGAACGGGTTGTGCAGCGCATGTGGCCCAGCTTGGGTGGCCGGCGCTTCGCTGTGCAGGTTGTCGGTCGTGAGCCAGAGGTACTGGCGCGCGCGGCAGGGATGGCGGCTGAGGTCGGCGCTTGCGTGGTGGACATCAACATGGGCTGTCCAGCGCGCAAAGTTACCGCAGTCACGTGCGGCGCGGCACTCATGCGCGAGCCAGCGCTGGCAGCCGCGATCGTCGGGGCCGTGCGCGCCGTTTTGCCCGCGTCCATCCCCGTCACGGTCAAGCAGCGGATCGGCTGGTCGGATCTCTGCATCAACGCACCCGAATTCGCATTGCGCATGGTCGAGGCAGGGGCGGCCATGGTGACGGTGCATGGGCGCACGCGCGAGCAGGGATTCTCGGGCCAGGTACGCCTGGGCCCGATCGCAGCGGTGCGCGCGGCCCTGCCCAAGGAAATCCCGGTCGTGGGCAACGGTGACGTGAAGACCATCGACGACTACCGTCGCATGAAGAGTGAGACGGGCTGCGACGCCGTGATGGTTGGCCGCGCCGCCCGTGGCAATCCTTGGCTGTTCCGGGCTATCCACGCGATCGAGACCGGTGCGCCCGTGTCGGCGTCTCCCACCATCGTCGAGCAGCGGGCCGTCTGGCGTCGCCATGCTGATCTCGTCATGGAACACGCCAGCGACAAGATGTGTCTGCACGAGTTGCGCAAGACCCTGGCCTGGTACTCGCGTGGCCTGTATGGCGGTGCCGACCTGCGCGGTCGGGTCTTCTCCGAGTCCCAGCCTCAGGCTGTGATTGCTCTCGGCGAGGGCTTCTTTGCCGTCCTGCAGGCGCGCGAACGCGCTTGTGTCGCCACCGGCGAGGTGCCGGTCGCCGACGTGGCGGCTCGTTGCCTAGCTCGCCACCGGCGCCGTCAGGGCGAGGTAGGAGACAAGCCTTGCGTGAGCTGATAATTCCGGCTGGGTTGAAGGCGCCTTGCCGTGCCTGGCTTGTGGTTTTGCTCGCGCTCCTATCGGCTGCGGGCTGCGAGGATCGCTC
>PMKP01000357.1 GCA_003157775.1 Myxococcales bacterium
GTCAACGGCTGGAACAACGACCCTGACAACAACATCGGTAAGACCTTTGGTGCCAACGCGACCTTCGCCCCGCCCGATTCCGGCCTGAATGCCTCGCTGACGACCTACATAGGGAAAGAGGGCGCCGTGTCAGGTGGAGATACGACCATTCTTCTCGACGGCGTGGTCACCAAGGATATTGCCAACGCATCGGTGGGGCTCAATATCGACTACTACAAGCTGGGCACTCCCTACTGGATTGGAGCTGCGGCCATGGGGAAGTACGCTTTCACCGACATGTTCAACGTCGCCGCGAGATTCGAGTTGGTTTCGAGCAAGCAGGGCGCCTACTCCTCCGGATTCCCCGCCCCGACTTCCACCCCCCCCGCACCGCCGCCTGCAAACCCAGCAGCAGGCGATGTGGTTTTCTACGAGGGTACCCTGATGGGCGGCATGACCGTGGCGAAGCACTTCGAACTGCGGCTTGAGCTGCGCGGGGATTTCGCCAATCAGAACGTCTTCCAGAAGGGGGACACGGGCGAGGTGGCCCCAAACCGCAAGAACCAGTTCACTGGCCTGCTTGCCTTTTTGGCCTATTTCTAGTCGATCTTTATCCGGCCACGGGCGGGGAGCTTCCCTCCCTTATCTCCCCGCCCGCGCCGGGTTCGTTGCGGAGCCTTCGTCAGTGGGGAACACGCCAGGAACGTGAGCAAGAGAAGCATCAACCTCATGAAGAATATCGAAGCCATCATCAAGCCGTTCAAGTTGGACTAGATGATCGCTGCGAAAGCCAGCAAGCGCCGAGCAAGCCGCGCACGAGACACCGCCCGGTTTGCGGAGGCATTCTTCGCAATGACGGGTTTTCGTCCCATCGCGGCCTATAAAGAGTTCTTGCCGTTTGATTTTCTTGCCCGCTCGATACCCTCGCCCGGCGAACTTGTTGCGCGATTCGGCGACCGCCTGCACACGCGCACCAGTAATGCTCTTAGGCAACAGGACCCCGGCCCCGCTCACCGCGAAGGTTGGACCTACGGCAAGCTACTCGACCTTCGTGGCGTTGGCGTGTTCTGTCTGCTCGACGTCATGCAAGTGTTGCGCGACTCGCGCTGACAGACTCCGGGGCTGACCGGCGCCCACTCGGCGTGTTCAGGCGTGCGGGTAGGCCTGCGAGCCCATTTCCAGGGAGTCGAGTCCGGTCCATTCCACCTCGGAGGGCACGCGGTTGCCCATGACCCGATCGAGCAGGCGGAAAAACCCGTAGGCCAGCGCGAAAACCACAACCGCATTGCACGCGACGCCGATCAATTGCGCCACGAGCTGACGGGCGTCGCCGAACAGTAGGCCGCGCACCGGGCCGGCCACGCCATTCCAGCCCTCGCCGTAGCTGCCATCGGCAAACAGTCCCAGGGCCAGCGCGCCCCATGCGCCGCAGGCGCCGTGAACCGCGATGGCGCCCACTGGATCGTCGATGCGCAATCGGCGCTCGAGCAAACCGACCACCAGAAAAACCAGCGGACCGGCCAAAGCGCCGATCAGCACGGCGGTGGCGGGACCGACGAAGGCGCAGGGCGCGGTGATGGCCACCAGGCCGCCCAGCATGCCGTTGCAGGCCATGCCGATGTCGGGCCGGCGCGACAAATACCAGGCTGTGGCCAGGGCAGCGATGGCGCCGGCCGACGACGAGAGCAGCGTGTTGCTAGCCACAATGGCGATGCGTCCGTCAGTGGCGTTGAGGGTCGAGGCGGTGTTGAAGCCGAACCAGCCGAAGGCCAAAATCAGCGTGCCCACCATGGCCATGGGCAGATTGTGCCCGGGAATAGCCGCGATGGTTTCGTCGCGCCGATACTTGCCCACGCGCGGGCCGAGCACGATTGCGCCGGCCAGGGCGGTCAGGCCCCCGGTCATGTGCACGACCGACGAGCCGGCAAAGTCCACGTGGCCATGGCCGAGGCCCAGGTTGGCGCCCAGTTGGGCCAGCCAGCCACCGCCCCAAACCCAGTTTCCGTAGAGCGGATACAAGAACATGGACATGAAGAGGCCGTAGGCTAGGAAGGGCAAGAATCTCCAGCGTTCGGCCATGGCGCCGGTGGGAATGGTGGCCGCCGTGTCCATGAACATGGCGGCAAACAAGAAGATCGCCAAATTGACCGGATCATTGGCAACCGAGACCAGCGCGAATTTGCCCGCGCCAATGATTCCGTAGGCGTGGCCGCCAATCTGCAGACTGATCTCGTGCGCAGGCGCCAGGGCCGCGCCTAGCGTGGGCCAGCCGTGCACGCCCCCCAACATCAAACCAAAACCGCACAGCCAGAAGCCCAACACCCCGACCGGATAGACGATCATGTTCATCGCCATGGTGTTCACCGCGTTCTTGGCACGGGTGAAACCTGTCTCCATCATGGCAAATCCAACCTGCATGAACATGACCAGGAAAGCGCCCAGCAGCACCCAGGCCAGATTGAGCGAGTGGTCGAGGGAGAACGCTGACATTGCTACAAACTCCTTCTGGATGGGAACCCTGGTAGGGTTCCCAAACCCTCGCGCGATGGTACGCCGCCGGCAGAGCCGGCGGGCTCCCCACGCGCCTTGCTCTGAGTTGCGCGGCCCGATCCGGTTCGGTGGGGGTGACTGCACCAAATCAGGCCGGTCAATCCAGCCAGCACCAGCACCACGATCATGGGCATGAGCACCCGTCGCGGCACGGAGAAGCGGCGGCGGGCGCGGCCCTTCTCCGGATCGTAGGGCTGCACTGCCCCGGGATTGCGCAGATCGGCCAGCAATTCGGCCGCCCCGGCGTAACGATCGCGTGGCGAGCGTTCCAGGGCTTTGAGCAGGATGGCCTCCAGCGAACGGTCGAATCCAGGCACGTAGTAGCTGGGCGGCGTGGGATCCTCATTGGCCTTGGCGCGCAGAAGGGCGTGCGGATTGGCGGCGGAATAGGGCAATTCCCCCGTCAGCATCTCGTACAAGATGGTGCCGAGCGCGTACACGTCGGTGCGCACGTCGCCGCGCCGGCCGCCGATCTGTTCCGGCGCCATGTAGTCGGGGGTGCCGATGGTGTTGGACAGGCCGGCCCAGGTCAGCCGCCGCGCCGAAGCGTCGAAGGCAATCCCGAAATCCAAGATCTTGGGACAGCCGGCGGCAGTGACCAGGATGTTTTCCGGTTTCATGTCGCGGTGGACGATCTTGCGCTCGTGCATATAGGCCAGGGCTTCGCACACCTGGATGGCTAGGCTGAGCGCGGTCTCAGTTCCCATCGGCTTCTTCTCCTGCATGAGAGCGCGCAGGGATTTCCCCTCGACGAATTCCATCACGATGTACATGCGGCTCTTTTCCTTGGGCCGCAGCACGCGCACGATGTTGGGATGCTCCAGGCGCAACCCCAGCTCCTCCTCGCGCCGAAAACGCTCGTAGAACACCACATCGCTCTCGAATTGTGGGTGCGGGATCTTCAGCACCACGGTTGTGCCGGTTGCGCTGTCGATGGCTTTGAAGATGGACGCCATTCCACTGCGCGCCAGCACGTCGGTCAACTGGTACTGGTCCAGGCGTTCGCCGACGCTCATTTCGCGCATCAGGACGCAAGTCCGAGGCAATTCATGACGGCCATCTTGAATGTCGATCACGAAAGAAGCAAATCGAAGCAACTTTGATCGGCAGCCCAGTCGTGGCGAAGCATCTTGAAACCTGGTGGCGTCGCGATTTCGCCAACTAGGATTCTTCCGGCGCCCGCTACGAACATTTCACCAGCCGGAAACACACCGGCAACGTATTCGGGAGGATCCTAGCCAACAATCCGCATGATTGCCCCGAAAGCCAACAAGCGCCGGGAACAGCGCGAACGAGACAACGCCCGTTTTGCGGAGGCGTTCTTCTCGCTGACTGGTTTTCGTCCCGTCGCGCCCTACCGAGAGTTCTTGCCACCTGATCTTCTTGCCCGCTCCATACCTTCCCCGGACGAGCTGGTTGTCCGCTTCGGTGACCGGCTGCACACTCGCACCAGCAACGCCCTTCGGCAACAGGACCCGAACCCCGCCGACCGCAAGAACTGGACCTACGGCAGCCTGCTCGACCTTCGTGGCTTTGGCATGTTCTGTCTCCTCGATGTCATGCAAGCGTTGCATGGATCGGGCTTGGCGTTTGATCCGGCGCCGTTCGCGCTCCCCACTACCCCGCGCAAGGAACCGTGAAGCTGAACCGGGCGCCCTGGCCCGGCATGCTCTCGACTTGCACAGAGCCGCCCATGGCTTCGACCAGGTGCTTGACGATGGATAGGCCCAGCCCGGTCCCGCCCATGGCGCGCGAACGGCCCGGATCGCAGCGATAGAAACGCTCGAAAAGTCGTGGCAGATGGCGGGCTTCGATGCCTGGGCCGTCGTCGCTGACTGTCACGCGAAGCTTCCCATCTAAGTCCTCGGCCGTCACCACAATAGCCGCGCCCTCGGGGCAATACTTGACGGCGTTGTCGATCAGGTTGGACAGCACCCGCTCCAGCGCGGTGGCGTCGCCACGCACAGCCGGCAGATTGGGCGGAAGCGCCGCGGTCATCCGTATGCGCTTCTGGGCAGCGCGCTCCTCATGGAACCCCAGGGTTCTGGCCACCACGCCGGAAAGATCGAATGTATCGCTCGCCAGGCGAAACTCCTTGGATTCGATCCGCGACAGTTCTAGGAGATCCTGGACCAGATCGCCCAGCCGGCGAGCATTGCGCTCGATCATGTCAACGAACGATGCGGTTGCCGCTGGATCGGTCCGGGCCGCTGTCCGCAGGGTCTCGGCCGCGGACATCACGGCGGCGATGGGCGTGCGCAGCTCGTGCGACACGTTGGCCACGAAGTCCTTGCGCACGGTCTCCAGACGTCGCACCTCGGTCACGTCAAAGAGAACCACCAGCACGCAACGGGGCTCGCCTGACAGGCGCGTGGCATGAACCAACAAGCGCCGCGGTCTCAGACCTGCGACTTCGATCTCGCCGGTGACTGGCTCCTGGCCAGCAATCGCCGCGTCCACCAAGATCTGCAGCTCAGCATTGCGCACCACCTCGATGGCAGGGCGACCCACGGCGCCGGTGTCGAGCAGCAACATCTCGCGCAGCGATCCGTTGAAGCGCAGGATGCGTCGCTCGCTGTCGAGCACCAGCACGCCCTCGCGCATCGCTTCGAGAATCCGGCCGAGCAAATCACGATCGTCACGCAGCTCGCGCAGCGAGCGCGACAAGTTCTCGGCCAGATGATCCAGCGCCCGGCCGAGCTCTCCGACCTCATCCCGCGTGTCGAGGCGGCTGCGCAGGTCCAGCTCTCCCGCAGACATGCGGCGGGCGATCACGGTCACGCGGCGAAGTGCGCGCGACAGCAGCACGACCGCGCCGCTTGACATCAGCACCGCTGCCAGCAGCGCCACCAGCCCGCCTGCGATGAGAATGGCGCGAAGCCGCGCCACTGCCTGGTCGACATCCGCCAGGGGCAAGCTCAAGCGCGCCACCATGTTGCCCTCGCCCAGGACAGGCGTGGCCGCATACAGCAGGCGCCGGCCAAGCGTGGCGGAAAACCGGATCTCGTCGGTGCTTTGACCCGCCAAGGCTGCCTTGACCTCGGGTCGGCTGCCATGGTTCTCGACCCGCGCGAGCGCTTCGCCCGACAGCTCGGAATCGCCCTTGACCACGCCCTGCCCGTCTATGAAGGTCACGCGCGCATGTGCCAGCGGGCCCAAGCGATCGGCCAAAGCGTCCCATCCCGCGTTCGTCGTCTCGCCCGTCGCGGCTAGCACCCGCGCGTGCTCAGCCACCAGGGCCAGGCGGGCCGACAGGTCTGCGCGAATGCGTGCCACCAGATCGCGCTCGATCACCGGGCGCAAATACAGCTCGCCCGCAGCCAGCGAAACCAAGATGAGAGCCAGCGATGCAGCGAAGAGCTTGGCCCGGATGCCGAGCTTCACGGCCTTGCCCCTGTCTCGGACGCGAACCGATAGCCGACCCCGCGCACGGTCTCGACATAGTCGCCGGCGGCGCCGAGTTTTTCGCGCAGACGCTTGACGTGGGTGTCGACGGTGCGGGTGTTGTTTTCAGGATCAGCGTCCCAAACATCGTCGAGCAGGGTGCCGCGCGACTGCACGCGCCCACGCCGCTGGTACAGGGTCCACAGCAGCCTCATTTCGAGGGCGGTCAGCGACACTTCGCGCTCGTCAACCCAGGCGCGATGCGCGGTGTGGTCGATGCGCAATCGGCCGAAGACCACGGGCTCAGCCGATTCGGGCTCGCTGCCCGTGGGCGCCCGCCGGAGTACGGCCTGCACGCGCAGCAGGACCTCGCGCACGCTGAAAGGCTTGGTCACGTAATCGTCTGCGCCCAGTTCCAGGCCAACGATGCGATCAATCTCGCTGCCCTTTGCGGTCAGCATGATCACGGCCACGTGGCGTAGCCGGGCATCGGCCTTCATCGCGCGGCACACGTCTAGGCCGGCCATGTCCGGCAACATAAGGTCAAGCACCACCAGGTCGGGAGGCCGCTCCCGCGCGAGGGCGAGCCCTGCATTCCCGCGCTCCACGCCTGTCACGTCGTGACCCTCTTGCCGCAGGTTGTATTCGAGAACCTGCCTGATGTCCGCTTCGTCCTCTATGACCAGTATGCGTGCCATGCCGGGTTTGCCGCCCTATCTACCACACTAGCGCCGCGTCCTGCGCTGGGGAGCAAGTTGGTGTAACGCTTCGAGTAGTTGTCACACTATCGTCACAGAGTTGTAACGCGACCGACGCCCGAAGCTGGCTCACTGGGTCCCAGAACATGTCCGACAGCGAAGCCACTCCGCGGGAACGCGGCCTGCCCGTCCGCATGTTCCACGGGAGCGTGATCGAACCATGAGCGTTGGCCATCTCGTCCTCGTGGTAGCGGTGGTGGCGGCCGCGCTGGCGTTCGACTTCATCAACGGCTTTCACGACGCTGCCAACTCGATCGCCACCATCGTATCCACGCGCGTGCTCACACCGTTCCGGGCGGTGCTGTGGGCGGCGTTCTTCAACTTCATCGCCTTCGCGTTGTTCAAGCTGCACGTGGCCAGCACCATCGGCAAGGGAATCATCGACCCCGCCGTGGTGGACATGGCAGTCATCATTGGCGCGCTGGCTGGTGCCATCGCGTGGAACCTGCTGACCTGGTGGTGGGGGCTGCCGTCCAGCTCGTCGCACGCCCTGGTGGGCGGGCTGATCGGGGCAGGCGTTTCCAAGGCGGGCCTCAGCGTCCTGGGCTGGAGCAAGATCGGCGCCACCGCCGCGTTCATCCTGATCTCTCCGCTGCTCGGCTATCTCGGCGCCGCCATCTTGATGATTGCATGCTCGTGGCTTCTGCGCAGGCAGACTCCCGGCCGGGTAGACAAGTGGTTCCGCCGCCTGCAGTTCCTGTCTGCCTCAGCCTTCAGCCTAAACCACGGCGGCAACGACGCCCAGAAGACCATGGGAATCATCGCCGTCCTGCTGTACTCGCAGGGGCTGTTGGGCAAGAGCTTTCCCAGCGCGAGCAATTTTCCGCTGTGGATTGTTCTGTCATGCCACGCTGCCATGGGCCTCGGCACGATGGCGGGCGGATGGCGAATCGTGAAAACCATGGGCATGCGCCTGACCAAGCTTCGTCCGTTCGGCGGCTTCTGCGCCGAGACCGGCGGCTCGTTGGCCATCTTCATCGCGACCCAACTCGGCATTCCCGTGTCCACCACCCACACCATCACCGGCGCGATCGTGGGCGTGGGGTCGGTCTCCAACCCGGGCCGCGTCCGCTGGGGTCTGGCCAGCCGCATTCTCTGGGCGTGGATTTTCACCATTCCCACGTCCGCCCTCATGGCTGCCATCGCCTACTTCATCGCACGCGCCCTGGGCGCGTGATGTGTCTGACCGCCACGAGAACATTGCGTGACATTCGTGTGCCTTGCGCGACGGCGCTGGCGCAAACGCCACACAGCCGGCGGGCCGAACGCTTTCTTTCGTGACAGGCGCAAGCCCTCCCCATATTCTAGGAACATCAGCTCGTCAGAGCCAACGGATGGCCAATCGCAAACTCTTCGTTCTCGACACCAACGTTCCTCTCCACGACAGTCAGTGTATCTACCACTTCGAGGAGAACGACATCGTCATTCCCATCACGGTCATCGAGGAGCTGGATAGCTTCAAGAAGGGCAACGAGTCAGTCAATTACCACGCCCGCGAGTTTCTGCGCGCCATCGACGCCCTATCCTCGGAGCCGTTGTTCGCAAAAGGGGTGAAAATCGGCGACGGCCTTGGGCGCTTGCTGGTTAAGGTGGGGCAAGAGTTTCATCCAGACTTGAAGCTCAGCTTTGATACCCGCACCGCGGATCACGAGATCCTGAACATCGCCTACCGCCTAGCGCGCAAGCAACCCAGGCGTCAGGTCATTCTGGTCAGCAAGGACGTGAACCTGCGCATGAAGGCCAAGGCCATTGGCCTCACTGCGCAGGACTACCGCAGTGACCACGTCAAGGATATCTCCGCCCTGTACCATGGGGTGCGTCTACACGAACACATCAGCGAGCAAATAATTGACCGCCTCTACGCTCCGCCGCATTCTGTGGACGTGGGCGAGTTGTCCCTGGATCCTGCACCGTTGCCCAACGAAGGTTTGATTCTGCGCAACGGGCGCAAGTCTGCGCTGGCGACTTTCGACAGTGAGCGGAAGCAGATCAGACACGTCAANNGGCATTTGCCCTGCATGCCCTTCTAAATCCTGACGTGAATCTGGTAACTCTTTCTGGCAAGGCGGGCACCGGCAAGACGCTGTTGGCACTAGCGGCTGCACTGGAATGCCGCAAGAACTACCGGCAGGTCTTCATGGCACGCCCGGTGGTACCCCTGTCCAACAAGGACATCGGTTACTTGCCTGGCGACATCCAGTCCAAGCTCGATCCGTACATGCAGCCACTCTTCGACAACCTGGGGGTCATCCGTAACCAATTCGGC
>PMKP01000230.1 GCA_003157775.1 Myxococcales bacterium
CTCAGCCGTCAGTGCCTCGAAACTCTCCAACGAGCCGAGGTAATCGCCGAATACGCCCACGATATGGCTCCTCTCCTTTGTTCATTGGAAGCGTAGGGCGCAAGAGCGCGCCCTGTCAAGCATCGACGCTCAGGCTGTGGCCCAACTTGTGGAGCGTCTCGACCTTCGAGACTCCGAGCAGGCGCATGGCATCGCGAAAAAGTGTCTGGCCCTCCAGGGTGCTCGCGAGCAGCGCACGTGTGAACCGCTTGCTCGCTCGCACCGCCTGGGTCAGATAGAGGTTGCCGCCACTGCCTTTCGCGCGATCGCGCAGCCTGTCCAGCTCGGCATCGAACGCCTCGGCGAAGACTGGCTTGCTGATGAAACCGGCGTCGTGGATTCTGCGCAGGATCACGAGACTGCTGACTTTGAACCGCCTGCTCAGACGGCTGACCTCGCGGTCGAGTTGGCTGCTCTTCTGGTAGTCGATGCGCAGGACAGCGAGCGGCACGAGGAACTCGGCCGCCACCTGGTTGCACCAGCGCTCTGTCTGGCGGCTGGGCGCCTGCCTGATGGTTGCGTCCGTAACACCGGACTGCCCGATCCACAGGTGTGCCAGTTCGTGCGCCAAGGTGAACGTCTGCGCGGCCTTGGTGTCGGCGCCGTTGATGAACACCAAGGGCGCCAGCGCGTCGGCGATCGTGAAACCACGAAATTCGTCGGGATCGAGCGGGCGGCCGTTGTTGTTGAGGACGACGCCGCTGCACATGACCAGCACACCTGCTGCCTCTGCCTGGCCGATAAAGTCGCGGAGCGATTCGGTCCAGGTGGGCGAGTCATTCCGACGGTCCAGGTCGAAATTGAGGGTCTTGCGCATCCGATCGGCGACCTCGACGATCGGGCTGCTGGTAGTGACAGAACCGACGAATGGGCATGGCTCAACCCCTGCCGTCGCGGCGAACTCGCGATACCAGCTTTGGCGTTCTTGGCACGCATAGACCATGGCCAGCAGATTCGGGCTCGGGCGCGACAGGAGCGTGTCACGAACCGTGCGGAAGTCCGGCAACGGCAGCCGCTCCACCGGCGGTTCGGGCAAGAAGAAGTACCCCACCGGCGTCAGCGTCGCCTTTGCCAGGGCCTCCAACTGCTTCAGGAGACCATGGTTAGTCCTGCAGGGTCGAATTCGTGACCGTGATGCTCTTCGCGTTGGTACCGACGGCGGTGCCAACGTTCGTGACACTGCCGCCGGAAACTTGGGTCCAAGAACCGCCGGTGTTTCCCGTCATCGTCGTATCGGCGATGGAGAGAGTCCCACCTTGAGCCGTTTCCCAGTTGTTGCTGGTGAAGAAGAGGCCGCCGCCGAATGCGTTCACACCGGCGCTGTTGTTGAGAATTGCGTCCCCGCAGAGGGTGACGTTCACTGACTGACCGTCGCTGTAGAGCGCACCGCCGTTCCCGCCCGATCCCGTCTCGTTCTGGCCGTTGTTGATTACGGAGCACTTCGTCGCGTCGTCGTTGTTGTTATCGTGGCCGATCGCCGTGTTGTTGGTGAACAAGCTGTTGTAGACGTCTAGCTCTGCGAACAGGCATCCGACCGCGCCGGCATTGCTAGCCGAGTTGTTGCTGAAGGTGCTTCCGACGATGAGCACGCCGTTCTTGCTGCCGAGAACATAGATGGCGCCGCCGCCCGTATCGGGACCCAGGGGCGCGGCCTGATTGTTCATGAAGATCGAATCGATCACCGTGAGGTTGCCGTCCCGCATATAGAGGGCGCCGCCTTCACCGTCGTCCCACCCTTGCGAACAGGGCGCTGGAGCGGAGGGGATAGCTAGGGTGGGCGTCATTTTGCCATTGATGAGCGTGATGTGCTGAAGCGTGAGTCCGTTGGTATTGACCTGAAAATTCGCGCTGTCGAACCGCATGATTTGCACGGCCTTGCCGCCGTCGAGGGTGATCTTGTTGCCGCCGTCGATAACGGTGTTCTTGGTCGTCGGGAGGTTGAGCGTGGCGGTGACCGGAATGGTGACTGGGCAGTCACCACAGTTGAAGGTGATGATGCCGCCCTTGGTCGCCGCGACTTGCAGCTGGCTGAAGGTGCAGCTCGCCGACGTGCCGGTTCCCACCACGGTGGTCGGATTGGAAACGTCGGCGGGTTGGCCCCGGGCGGGAACGCCGGTGCTGCACGAGCCGTCGGGGTTGCCAGCGCTCGTCGCGGCTCCGCCGTCCATCGCGTTGCATGTGCCGCTCGTCCCGCCGGTCGCGTTGCCACCCACGCCGCCGTCGATGTTCGCGCTGGCGCCACCGGTCGTCTTGCCACCCACGCCGGCGTCGATGTTCGCACTCGCTCCACCCGTCACCTTGCCACCCACGCCGCCGTCGATGTTCGCACTCGCTCCACCCGTCGCCTTGCCTCCCGTGCCGATGGCCGTGGTCCCACCGACCGGATTGCCACCCGTGCCGCTGACACTGTTTCCGGCCGCGCCGCCGCTCGCCCTGCCGCCTGTCCCGTGCGCACTGCTCCCGCCCGTGGCACTGCCACCTGTTGCCAAGCTGCCGCCGCTGGCGCTTCCGCCTGCGCCTGCGTTTCCACCGTCCCCCGGAATCGAACTCCCGCCAGTGGTGGTCCCGCCAGTGCCCGTGTTTGGGGGGGGCGATCCTCCGCAGCCAACCGCAAACAGTACGATGAGAAACATGCATCGTGTTGCGCGCATCTGCTAAGGGTACCACGGAGTCGCGACAGCCGCGGCTGGCCCTGCTTCAAGTGGAGAAACGGCTGGCGAGAGGCGAAAGGATTGCACCGCAAGACTCGCCACAAATTGCGCTGCCGGATGCGCTTGGTTGGTTTGGTCAGGCAGCATGACGAAATGTGTGATTCGGAACTGGGCACTCTTCCTGGCACTGGCATTGTGTTCCAGAGCCCGCTAGCCTGCGTGATGGAGGCAACCCATGGACGATGCGAAGCGCGCTGGAATCGAGATGGACTTCCTCTTCGGGAAGTCGAACAAGCGGAGGCCAAGACCAGAGGCCGGAGTGCCGCTGCGTGTGCTGGTCATAGCGGATTTTGGAGGCCATGCTGGCCGGGGCGAGGTGCGCACAGGGCCTCTCATGCGACCGCGCCGGGCCAATATTGACAGTCTCCCATCGCTTTGCACCACGCTGGCGCCGCGCGTGCGCATCGATCTGGGCGATGCGGCGCCGTTCACGATTGCCTTCGCAGACTTGGACGAGTTCCACGCGGACCACCTCTATGCCAGCCTGGATCTCTTTGCGCCCATGCGGGAGTTGCGTCGCCAAATCCAGAATCCCCAGACCTTTGCTGCGGCGGCGGCCCGGCTGGGTGTCGCGAGTCAGGTGGTGGCGAGCCCGGCAGGGGCGAGTAGCGAGGGCAGCGACATCCAGCGCCTCTTGGGGCGGGCTCCCACGGCGGCGGACAAGAGCAGCGCCCCAGTCTCGGCGACGTCCATCGTGGACTCCATGATTCGGCGGGCACTGGGCTCGCACGTCACGGCCAAAGCTGATCCGCGCCA
This sequence comes from Myxococcales bacterium, assembly GCA_003157775.1. Taxonomy (GTDB): domain Bacteria; phylum Myxococcota_A; class Polyangia; order Fen-1088; family Fen-1088; genus Fen-1137. Next base: position 3,507 of record PMKP01000230.1, read on the forward strand.
GGCGGATCTGCTGGCTGTCATCGACCAGACTAGTGCGGGGCTGATGCGGGCGCTTCTGCACCATCCCGCGTTTCAATCGGTCGAGGCCGCCTGGCGGGGACTGGACTTTCTGGTCCGCAGCCTAGAAGTCGAGGACGATGTGCAGGTGTTCGTGCTGGACACCAGTATCGAGGAAATGGGCGCGGCTGTCTTGGCGTCGCCCACGCCGGCGGAATCGGATCTTTTCCGATTGCTGGCGGACAGCGGCGCCGATGTTCCCTGGTCGTTGCTGGTTAGCCTTGCGTCGTACCGGCGCACCGCCGGTCACGCCGCGCTTCTCGCTCGGCTTGGGGCGATCGCGCAAGACGGAGGCGCGGCGGTGCTGGCAGGGATGGGCTGGGCGGAGTGGACCGCAGGATTCGCTTCAGAGGCGGACCAGCGAGCCTGGCAAGAGTTGCGCCGCTCTCCTTGCGCCGCCTCTGTCGGGATAGCGTTGCCTCGCATGCTGTTGCGTCTGCCCTACGGGAAGAAGGGCGAACCCGCCGAGCGATTCGCCTTCGAAGAGCAGCCGCAAGCGGAAGAGTATCTGTGGGGTTCGGGCGCGCTGGCTTGCGCCACTCTCATCGGCAAGAGCTTTGGGGCTGCAGGCGGTTGGGGTTTTTCTCTGGGAGACATCGACTCTGTCGACGAGCTTCCTGTCCCCGTAGTTCAGAAAGACGGCGAGTCAGTACAGATGCCCAGCGCGGAGGCCTGGCTGTCCGAACCCAAGGTCGACGCCATCATCCACAATGGATTCATGCCGCTGGTTCCCGCACTCGGTCGTGGTTCCGTACGGCTACCACGTTTTCAGTCCATCGCCTCGCCTGCCGCACCGCTGGCCGGGCGTTGGCGCTAGCTGTGGTTCGACTATGAAGTTCTAGGGACAACCATGGTAGCCAGGAAGGCAGGCTCCCCGCGCAGGCTCTCGGCAGTCGTGAGCGGCACGTGGCAGCCAAGCGTCGCCGCAGCGCTGCCGCCGGACAGCAGGCACCAACAGGCCAGGAACGACGCAGCGCACTCGTGGTGACTTCACGGCTTGCCGAGAAGTGCGCTATGGTCCCTACCTCGACGGAGCCCGCCATGGTCATCCAGGTTCAGCTCAAAGATATTCGCACAGGCGAACTGAAGATGCTCTGTTTCGAACAATCACCGATCCGGATCGGCCGCAACCAGCTCAACAATATCGCCATCGACGACCACTTCGTTTCCGAGTGGCACGGAATCATCCGTTTCGACGCCAACGGCATCAATTACTTCGACCTCGGCTCTACCAACGGAACGTCGATAGAAGGGAAGCGCCTGCCCAAGAATACGGTTACGCCGCTGACTGGGAGTTCGAAACTGTTGATTTGGCCTTTCGAGCTTTCCGCCGTGGCCCAGTCGTCGGCCCCGGCCACCGGCGCATCCGCGACCATCGCATGGGGGGGCCCGCCAAGGAGCGGCGGGCCGCTTCGAGCAGCCGACCCAGCACCGGCAGGGCCGGATCGAATGTCCGTGGTGCGCCCGGGGGCCCGGGGTCAGGAACCCTCACTCCCTAACCAACAGGCACCGTCGCTCCCGTCCTTGGGAAAGAAAAGCGAGGATGTACCGGCTCGCATCATGCAACTTTTCGAGACGTTCAGCGAGACCTTCATCGGCTTGAAGAAGGGATACGAGGAGTTCGGGGCTGAGGTGGGGGTCAGACCGCTCAGTGGAGGTACGCCACTGCACCGCGCCCGCTCCAGCCGCGAAGTGATTGAGTATCTGCTCGATCCCGCCGCCGACACTGAGGCGCGCGCGCGTGATCTGAAAGCGGTGTTTGCGGACATGGGAATTCACCACATCGCGCTCATGGAGGGCCTAACGCAGGGGATCCGCGCTTTGCTTGAGTCCTTGGATCCGAGCGTCCAGGAAAGCCACACTGGCTCGGGTCTGTTCAACCGGTCGAGGGCCAAGGCTGAGTGGCGCAGCTACGTAGGGCGCTTTGCGACCCTGATTGCGGAGGATGCCGCCCTGCACGCCGAGATCTTTGGCGAGGAATTTGCGCGAGGCTATGCCAGCGTCGCGCTCGGTGGATCGAAGCCGGGCCCCGAGGATTCGGAAGGGTCAAAGTAGCCATGGAGACAGCGCGGATCGTTCTCGTCGGAGTCGCCATAGCCGCATGGGTCACCACGGGGTGCGCGGCGGGGCGCCAGCCCCAGGCTCCGCCAGCCCCAGCCCCAGCCCCAGCCCAAGCCCCAATCCCCTGCACAATGGTGACCGACGTCGGTCCTTCGCAGCCCATCGCGGAACGATCGCTGCCAGCTTCCCATTGGTTTGCTCTGCTACTTTACGGATACCTGCCGACCGGCGCCATCACGAGACCCGCCACGGATTGCTCCGGCCGGCGCATCGACTGGCCCGCTGATCGCTGCTCGGTCTGGCCCGCGCCAGCCGTCCCTCTCCGAACCCAGTCCGTGACCGCGGCCGACCTCTTGGTGGAGAATCGGGGCGGCCCCCGGCGCCTAGTCTGGGCGATGACCGAGCGTTTTTCGGATGGGCAAGCGCAAGGCCCCGTAGCGCTGGCGCAATTTGATAGATGGGGCGTGCGCGTGCAGACGCTGGGAGTCCTTCGCGCCCACCCGACCAAAGCCAGGCTGCACCTCGAAAACATGGGGAGCGGCACGCTCCTCGTGGCCGAGGGCGAGTCGTGCACCGTCCCTCAGGATGCGTCCACCTGCTCACGCACGGCGCGCCTGGTCCCGGTGGTCGGCGATCGGTTCGCCCCGGTTGACCTGTCGGACACTGCTGGTAAGTGCGAGGGTACCACGCTGCTGCTGCTCAAGGGCCAGGGTACGATCGGGCGGGGCAGTGGCCGGAGGGACTTCCAGTTCGAGAGCGCATTGACCTACAGCGCCGAGGGCGTGGCTGTGCACGAACAACTCGCCGTGGAAGAACCAGCGCGGGACGGTACTGTCGGAACTTTTCTCCGGCGCGTGCAGGGCGAGCGGCGTGTTCACCTGCAAGCGGGTGCTTTGCTAGCCACCGCTCCGTCCATTCTTGATCGCTGGATCGGTGCTCAGGAAAAGGGCGAGTAGTACCCCCCGGGGCCGGGACCGGATCCGGGGCCGGATCCGGATCCGGATCCGGCCACCGGCGCACCGGCGCACCGGCCCACCGGCCCCTGGCCGCCGGCCCCGGCTCTACGCGCGTCGGCCCATTCGCTTTATCCCACCCGTGCTTTTGCCCAGGTTGCCGGTGGTCACGCACTTGAAGACGTAGCGGCTTTGGCCGATCTCGACGGTGTCTCCATCACCCATGGGATGGCGCGCCTCGATGGGCACGTCCTCGATTTTGATGGGGCCACCAAGCGGCTCGATGGCGAACTCCCCATGCGTGTCCGAGATGACCGCGTGTTGCTCGGCGACCTGTTCATCTCCGCCGAGGATGAGGTCGCACGCTGCTCCCCGCCCCACCATCGCCCGGCTGGCCCGGAGACGCAGAGTCTCACCGCGTCGGCCGGGGCCGCCGGCACGGACCAGCCAGGCCACAGCCAGAGAGGAACCAGTCTGGGCACGCAGAGCGTCCTGGATGTCGAGGACCGCGCCCCTGGACCGAGGCAACCCAAGGACTGGGAATCTCTTGCTGGCCTGACGAAGAGCCCGCGCCAAGTCCTCTAATCCCAGCCGCGAAAGCGCGCCCCACTGATCATCGGGCAGCCGCGCGGCAATGCTCTCGGCCGCCTTGCGGGCTGGGGTCTGGGCCGTGATGGCCTCGGCCAGCACTGCGAAAAGACTGTCGTGCAGTGGCGACTCTTCGCTGTCCCTCTGGGTCAGAAGCGCGCGGATTTCTTCGAACCGCCGCCGGCCGGCCCGAGTCTGCAGCAAGGGATAGCGGGGATCCGAGAAGATCGACTCGTCCACCCTGGCCAAGCCGGCGATGCTTTCGGGAAAGCCTCGTGTGAGTTCCGCCAGGGCCCGCTGGGGCGACATGCCTCGTCGGATGAGGGCGTGGGTTGCTGGGAGGATCGGGTCTTCGTCCGCCTCGGACTGGCGCCCGGCGCGAAAGCGTAGGAACAACAGCACTCCGATCGCAAGCATCGCGACCGCAAGTCCCAATGCGCCCAGCCAGACCAGCCGTCCGGCATCGACGGTCAACGTAATTTTCCCCAGTTCTACGACCCGGCGCTTGCCATCCGTGGTCAGGTAGATCCTGACCTTGTGGCTTCCCCCGAAGGTGCGCCACGCCCACGGGATATCGATTTGGATGCGACGCAAGTCCGCGACGGCCTGCCCCAGTGACTCCAGAGTTGCCTGCAGTTCCATGGGCTGCTCGACCGCCCGGTAGAAGACACCTTGGCTGGCGAGATCGCTCAGGTTCCTTGCACTTTGTTCCGCGTCTGCTTCGGGAGACGGGAAGGCAACCAGCAGGAGCCGAACGCCCGCTTTGCCCAACTCGCTCGCCACAGCCGCGAAATCGGCCGGTCCTTCCCCTGCCGGGTCGGTGAAGTCACGACCGTCAGTCACGACCAAGAGAAGCTTGAAGAGGCTCTCGTCAGCCGAGAGATTCTTCAGGTCAACTACAATGGCATCCCCAAGGTTGGGACGATCCCCACCCAGGTAGCCCAGATCGTGAAGTTGGCCTCCGATTTCCGACGCCTTGAGTTTGGGAATGGGCTGCCGCTTGCGCCCGTACAGGGTCGCGTAGGCGCTCGTGCGGCTCGGCAGCCGCTTGAAGAAGCCTTGCGCGCCTTCCAGGATCGAATCGGAAATGCCCGCCGGTGTCTCCTTGATCCAGAGATACACTAGACCGACGGCCAGAGGAGACTTCCAGGCTGGGTCGGCTTCGGCAGCGCGTTGTGCTAGATCAAAGAATGGTTCCGAAACCTTGGGTGCCGGAGCGGGCGCCCCGTCGACCTCCACGTCGATCGACGAAACCTTCAGAGTAGCCCCCTCCTCCGAGATTCCCCCCACGAACAAGGTAAGGCTGGCGGATTCACCATCGACAGTGGGTGGGGAGACCAACCACGTCGGTCCCGCCTGGGCTGGGCCCGGCAAAATGACCAAGGCCAGCACGGCCGCACAGAGGAAAAGCGGCCTCATGCCCGCCTCGATCCGCCGGGCGGCAACCAGAGCGACTTGAAGATCAGTTCCGTGGTGCCCAGCCGGATGATGTCCCCATCGCTGAGCCGGACGATCTCGCCCTGACCCAGCTTGTGCGAGTTGACGAAAGTGCCGTTGGCTGATGGACCCGGGCTCTCGCGATCCCGAATGGTAAACGAATCGTTGCGATCGCTGCTTCTTGGACGATGAATGACGGCATGCCCACCTGATATGAATTCATCGGTGATGTCGAACCAATCTTCGTTCGTCGTCGTGCTCCGAACACCCCGCGTTAACACCGAAACCGGCGCGGCCAATTCGATGATGCTCCCACGACGCACCTCATCGGGAGACTGCAGAAATACCAGCCAGCCTAGACTGATGCCCGGTACAGGCATGAGCCCCTGCCTGTCCTCCGCCGAGAGATACAAAGTCTTTGGGGCTGACATGGCGGGACGGCAATTCCCGCAGCTCGAACCCCAGGACTCGAGCATGGGCTGTCCACAATTGGGGCAAACTCGCTCGATTGCCCCCGGGACCGGCGCCGCCGCGACCAGAGAATCGCGTTCAATGGGATCAGAGGCAGGCCTCGGCCGCCGAGGGGCGGGCGGGCGTCTCCCTCGGGTGACAGGCACGACCGGCCTCGCCACCCGAGAGGTCTGCGGGCTCTCGCCTGCCAGCCATTGTTTCAGCTTGTCGAACACGCTCGCTCGTCGCGGCGAATCATAGGGCCGCGCCTCCACGTGGTCAAACCAGTAGCACAGGCCGGGTGGTGAGCTGAAGTATGATGTGCTTACTTGTGAACTTCATGCTTCGGGTATTTTTCCTCGCACTGCTTCTGGCGACGCAGTCCTCGATCGCCGTCGCACCCGGACGGGGCACCTCGATTATCGCTGCGGGTCAGGAGGTGGACGTGGGGCGAACTGTCGTGCTCTGGACCGACGAGCAGGGCTTCAACGGGTACGAGAAACGATGCATCGATCAGGTAGGCGGATGTTGTGACGAGGACTGGGACCGATACACGACCAGAAAGGGACTGACCCACAGAACCATGGCGGATCTGCAGGAAGTCGTTTCGCAGTTCGTACTGCACTTCGACGGCTGCGTGAACTCGCGCTCCTGCTTCAAGTCAATGCACAACCGCACGCGTCCCAGCGGCGGCTGCGGGCTTTCGGCACACTTCATGATCGACGCTGACGGTACCATCTATCAAACCCTCGACCTTGCTGAGCGCGCCTATCATGCGGAGCAGGAGAACTCGATCTCGGTTGGAGTCGAGATGTGCAACCGGGGGCGATATGAGCCCAGCGAAATGAGCCGGCTGCCCGCGGAGTACCGCACCCGCCCTCGGCGCGAGGTCGTCATCAACGGCTTCACCTACGACGCCTACGACTTTCGGCCCGAGCAGTACGACTCGCTCCTGGCGCTGACGAGAACCCTCCTCCGGATCTTCCCCAAGATCAAACCCATCATCCCGGAAGAGGGCGGGAGCCCCTATCTGAATACGCTGGCCGACCCGCTCGATTTCCACGGCATCGTTGGCCATCTGCACGTCGACCTGCAGAAACAAAAGTGGGATCCCGGGGCCTTCAACTGGAGGTGGCTCACGCGCGCCTTGCAGGGGTTCTCGTTTCCTATCCAGCTACGCGCTTTCAGCGAAGTCCCCCGCACCCGCGATGATTTACTGAGTGCGCGCAAGGCCGCTTTCTTCAGCAGCGAGGAACGAGTGACGGGGTTTTTTCCCTTGGCGCCAGCCCGGCTGTGGCACTCCGGCGTCCACCTGCGGGGCCTCCGGGGCGCTCCGGTTTCTGCGCCGACGCGCGGCCGTCTGGTGGCAGCCAGGCGGGCGGAGGTCAACGGTAGCTCAACCTCCTTCGTCTTGATTCGACACGAGGTGGAACTGGATGGGCGCCCGTTCACGTTCTACTCGCTCCTGGCCCACTTGTCTCTACCACCGCCGTCCGAAACGAATCCGCTCGAGTGGATGCGGGCGCTCGCCAAACCCGAGAGAGCGGGGGAACGCTTTTCGCTGGAGTCCGGCGCGGTCACCCTGCTCGACGAGCGGATCGAAACCGGTGACATCGTGGGATTCCTCGGCAGAGTAAACCGCGGATCCGAGCAAGGCCCGGAACTCCACTTTGAGATATTCACCGTTGAGAAGCCCCCCGAGGCCCTTGAGAGGACCTTCCGCCTCATGAAAGCGGCTGCCGACGGTCCGATTGCTCGCAGGGCTGCCCTCATCGGACTGGTTGACAAGAATGGTGACTCGCAGGTCGATGCCAGCGAGCTGCGCGACCTGTTCCACGGGGCCGATCTGGCCAAGCGGCAGGCCCTGCGCCGGCTGGTCGTGCTGCACCGCCACGAATGGGGGGACCGCACCACCCTGGCCGAGTTCATGGGCCTGCGCGAACTCTCGGGAATACCCGAGGCTGAACGCCGGAGGATCTACGAGGTCGCCATAAAGCCCTACGTGTTCTGGACGGACGCGCTAGCGAGGCACGCCGGACTTCCCTTGAATCAGGTGATCTATTCGTACAATCCGCTCACCTTCCTGCTGTCCCTGTCCGCCTACGCAACCCAGATCGACATCCCGTGGCCACGCGAAGGCGTGGCCGACGGCGGACTGGAGCCCCGCCGCCTCAGCTACGTCCCGTCTGACGACTGGCTTAGGCCGACCCTCTCCGACTCCAAGGAGTTGCAGCTTCCTCCTCTCATCGGTGTCGATCTTCAGGCCAAGCGCAAGGATCAGATACCGCTCATCGAGTTGCCTCCGACCGACCAGCGTTAGCACCCAATTCCGCTTCCCTTGCGCGCGAACGTGCTAATGATCCGGGCAGGTCGCATGATCGGAGAACAGATCGGCAACTACCGCGTCATAGGCCCTGCCGTTCCGTGGCCTCTTGCCGATGTGTACGTGGGACAGGACGTTCGCACCGGTCAGGTCGTGGACATCGTCCTTCTGCCGCCCGAAGCAGCCGCCAGCGCCAGTGGCGCGGACCAGCTCCTCGCTGGGATGCGCGCCGTTCTTGCGTTTCGCCACCCGGGGTTCGTTCACCTGCTGGACTGCGCTCGCCTGAACGATGGAGCCATCTACCTGGTCAGCGAGCACGTCGAGGCCGAGTGTCTCTCCGAGCGGCTGAAGCGGAATGGTGGGCTTGTCTCCGATCTGGCCACCGTTCGTGAGATCGTCGGAGAGACCGCGGCAGCCCTCGAAGCAGCGCACAAGGCGGGCTTGCTCTATCTCTGCCTGCGACCCGAACATATGCTTCTGGTGCCGGCCAGCGCGCCCGGGCCGCCGGTCACGGTCAGACTCCTGGAACTCGGTCTGGGCAACCATTTCCTGTCTCGCATCCGCCAGATGGCGCCGGGCAAGGAGTTACCCGCCTCCATGCTCCGGTACTCCTCCCCCGAACAGTGCCGTGGTACCGGTGTGGACTATCGTTCGGACATCTACGCGCTTGGATGTGTTCTGTTCGAACTGCTAGTCGGCCAGCCCCCGTTCCGACAGACCGACCTCTGGGGCCTGGTGTCAGCCCACGGTCACGAGGTGCCACCCCGGATCCGTGAGCTGCCGTCTGCTCTGGACGATTTGGTGGCCACGATGCTGGAGAAAGATCCAGTACAGCGCCCCTCCTCCATGGAGGAGATCATCGCCGTCCTGCGAGCCACCGTCCCCGAGCCATCTGCCATCCTCGCATCGGAGAAGGGCCCGCCTTCCGTTACGTTCCCGAAGACCGCCATTCTGGATCCGGGATCTCCCGTCCCAAATCTCGCCGATGATGTCCCTTCCACGCCCCTTTTCCGCCCTACCCGCCTGCTGACCCCTGGCGATGAGGCACTCGTGCCGCAGCGGCCGGCAGCAGTTGCCAGCCCGCATCGGGTACAGCGCGATCCGTCGCCGGCGTCTGCAAAGACTGCGCCCGCAAGGCGACGGCTGACGCCCTCGAAGGACAGGCATGGAACCGTGAACTTGCAGAAATCGTCCCACACCATGACAATCGTCGGGCTCACGCTCGCGTGCTTCGCTCTAGGAGCGGGCCTATTCTTCTGGCTTTTCCGTCCGAGTCGTCCGACAGCCAGCGAGGCCCAGCGCACGCCCATCGAGGAGATGCCCTCCCGTGAACAGCCGATTCCCCCGCCCGCAGCTCCCTCCCCCGCACCGGCAGCCATCGCCACGCCGACGCCAGCCAGTCCACGAACCGCAGCGGGACCGGCCCAGCTCATACCAGCACCAACCGACAAGCATCCCTTAAGTCTCGGGAAGAATCGTGTGCCTAGCCAGCGGCCGGAAGTCCAAGCTCCAGCCATCCCGCTCTTCCCTCAATCCCCCGAGGGTTTGGTCAAACCGACCTACAAGAGACACTGAACGGGCGTGGGGTCTCACGCGGATTAAGGAGAATAGCCAAGCGTAGAACGCCACTTGCGCCTGACCTTCCAAAGCACGATCCTGGCTCGGTGCAGATTCTTTCCGCGTCCAGGAACCCTATCGGTTTTTCTGTGTAAGAGTCGGCGATTGTCGGAGGCACTCCATGAGCAAAACAACCAAAAACCAACAGATTGATGATGTCATCTCCATCGGCACGCGCCGCGATCCCCTGCCGCACGCCCGGGTCGGACGCCTGGTCAAGCTCGACGGGGATGGCGTTCCCTTGGTCGACTACCAGGGCAACACCTCTGGCCCGCTGCCGGCCGTCCTGGCGGTTCCGCTAGACCGAGATGGGCTTCAGGCCGCCGCGACTGCGCATGCCGAGGCTGTCCTGCTGTTCGACGGAGGCGATCCGCTGAAGCCAATCTTGGTGGGTCTGGTCCAGTCGACCGTTCCCATCTCCCCAGCGCCGGGCAAAGGGCTCGACGTCAAGATCGACGGGAAAAGCGTGTCCTTCGAGGCGCGGGAAGAGATCACGCTTCGCTGCGGGAACGCCAGCATCACCCTGCGCAAGAACGGCAAGGTTGCGATTCATGGGGCGTTCGTCGAATCGCACGCCACGGGCACGAATCGGATCAAGGGCGCGTCGGTCAAGGTTAACTAGCGGCAAGCCATGGCGTCCTCTCCACAGTCGGCCGGAACGCGCGAAGCGACGGGCGGCGATCTCGTACTCAGTGCGGTGGGCATGGTTTCCCCCGTCGGCGTGAACGCCACGCAAACCTTCACCTCGGTACGGGCGAACATTCCCCGCAAGCAAGAGCGACCGGACATCTACCTGTGCATGCCAGAGGATCCCGACCTGGACGAAAGCGAACCCCTGGTGGCGTCGCCGATTTCTCACCTGAACTGCCACTGGCGCACCGATGGGCGCGCCGCCGAGTGGCTGGCCCTGCTGGCGGCTCGTGCCTTTGTCGACCTCTGGAGCAATGCCAAGCTGACCGCGGGTGACGAAGGGGGAACCGGCCTGCTTCTTTCACTGCCAGGGAAGCGACCTGGCTGGGGACCCGAGCAGGGCGAATCGTTCGCCGAGTGGTTCCACAACCTCGCGGGGCACGACTCCTTCGCGTACCGCCAGTTCTCCTGGATGGGCTCGGGAGGCGCACTGGATCTCTGCGCCCAGGCCTGCCGCCTGGTGCGCGAGGGGCAGCTCAAACGCGCCATCGTGGGTGGCGTGGATTCCTATCTATTTCCGAAGTGGCTCGAACCGCTAGACCGCGCCTACCGCATCAACAGCACGCGCAACCACGATGGCTTCTGCCCAGGCGAGACCGCAGCCTTCTTCCTCTTGGAGCCAGTCGCGGAAGCACGACGTCGCTCGCTGCAGCAGTGGGCTGAGGTACGCGCCACCGCGACCGCTTCCTGCGCTCCCACACCGGCCGGACACGACGCCGGCGCGTCCCTGGCCGATGTCCTTTCCCGTGTGATTCCCGCAGATGCGACTCCGCCACCGTTGGTGGTCTGTGACCTGAATGGCGAGATGGGCCGGGCCAGGGAGTGGGGATACGCGCTGTCCCGCCTGGGCAACGCACTTCGGGCACCGCTGGCGCTTGAACATCCCGCAGCGGTGCTGGGCGACATGGGCGCCGCCTCGGGCGCCGCGCTGGTGGTGCTAGCCGCGCACTACCTACACACCAAGCATCGTGATCGAAGCTCGGCCGTGCTTTGGACAGCCTCGGACGGGGGAGAGCGACACGCGGTTCTGCTCGCCCGTCCCCAGCCGCCGTGTGACTCGCCCCTTGGCCCATAAGGAGACACCATGCCAGCAACAGTGAACGTGAACAACATGACCGTGGTTCACAAGGACAGTGGAGGCACGGTTTCCTTCATGCCTGATGTTTGCTTGACCCCGGCGCCGCCAAGTTCCCCGATACCGATCCCGTACCCGAACATGGCCATGTCGCAGGACACGGCCAACGGCAGCAAGAGCGTCACCTGCGACGGGAACCCGATCATGCTGCAGGGATCGTGCTTCAGTCAAAGCACTGGTGACGAGGCCGGCAGTGTGGGTGGCGTGGTCAGTTTGGTGACCAAGGGCACGGCCGAATTCATCGCATACTCATTCGACGTCACAGTGGAAGGCAAACCGGTCGGGCGTCTGGGCGATCTCATGCTGGGCAACAAGGGCGGCACGTTCAATACGCCCCCATCGCCCGAGGTGCAGCCGCCGCTGGTCTATGTTCCCGGGATTGACCCGGACAAGCAGCAAAAGAAGGACTCCCTGAAGGTCACGCTGGTCGACAGCGCCGGCAACCCGATCAAGAACGAGCGCTACGTTCTGCACAAGCCCGATGGGTCGAAGCTTGAGGGCAAGACCGATGGCTCAGGTGTCGCTGAGCTGAAGGAAACCATCATCGGTCTCGGCAACATTGTCTTCCCGGATTCCCCCAATGTGACGGCTCGTCCCAAGAAATGACATGCGCGATCCAGCTTCCATCACCAGAGTGCTATTGTCGCTAACTGGTTGCTTCGTTCTGTTTACACTGAGCTGGATACTCTGGGGCCTCATGACACCAGGCGACTTCTGGGCGAACGGCTCGTCTCTGGCGCTTCCTAGCGTCTCCCTGGCGGGCGTCGTGGGTCTCCTTGCCGGTTTTGGAATGAAGAGCCGGCTCGCTCGGACTAGTCTTGTCTTGGCCGGCGTCCTATGTCCGCTTTTCTGGTCCCTCGCACCCAGTGGTTGGTGGGCGGTACCTCCGCCTCCACCAGGCCAGAGCAAGGCTGAGCCGAAGTCGCTCTAGTGACGAATGTCTCGAAGGAACTGACGATCGAACTCGGTCAGCGTTCCCTTCTTCGCGGCAGCGCGAAATGCCTCTTCCAATCGCGGCTCCATCTCCTTCAGCATGCGGCGAGCCTCCGCAGAGCCCATTTCCGCTGCGTCAAGCAGCGGGCGAATCGCTTCGCGCGGCCGGTTCAGCGCTAGCTGCGCTCGATAGAGAGTCTCAAGCCGCTCTCGCCGCAGCGCTCGGCTGCGCGCGTCCAGTTCAGACTCGAAATCGAGAAAAGCAGGGGTTGGTTCACGGACCTTCAAAGCTGCCAGCGCACCCCTTGGATCCCCATTGGCCAGCCGCGCAGCCGACAGCACAGTCATGCCTCGCGGGATGGTCTCAAGATGGGGAACATCCAACAGGGTTTGCAGAGACCCAGCGGCATCTTCCGCAGCCAGTTGTGCGCGGGCCAATGCAACCCGAAGCGGCAAATGCTTGGGGAAACGCTTGATCGCCTTGGCCGCCTTGCCGACATCTAGCGTTGCCCAAACGTCGACAGTAGCAATTCGCGCTGAGCTCGGCGCCTGCGCCACCGCCATGCCGGTCAATTCCGCCAAGGTCCGGAACGAGCGTCCTTGAATAGTCGCAGGAAACAGCGTCTCCCCGATGCCCAGCTCGCGTGCCAGCTCTGCGGACCTCGCCGCCACATACCAAGCCTCCTCGATACCACCGCCACGATTCAGGGTCTGGAGAGCCTCGCGGAAGACCATCCTGATAGCGCCAGGGAAATCCTTGGCCTCTACTGAAGACCCAAGATGCGCCAGAAGAATCTCGGGCTGAGCCACGGTAGCCTGAGCGGGTGAAGGCGCCGCCTGCGCAACCGACATCGCACAGGCCGCAAAGTCCAACCCTCCCAGCCAAGGCTGCCGTTGCCGCGAAGGCGGCTGGCTGCCGCCCCCCGCGCTCAGTACCGCCGCAGCGACCGCGATCGACAACACGACCCGACTCATGGCGGGCCTTTGACTCCATACGGCCTCACCTCAAAGATTCGTCCCTTCTTCAAGTAGCCTTTGGTCATCATCTCATCCCGATCAGCGGGTCGAAGATGGACGCAGCCGTGTGAATTATCCAGACTGACAGTCGCGCCAGGCGTCACCGTGGCCAATTCGTCATCCGGGGTGGTATGGACGTAGTACACTGTCTTGGCTCCGCCCCGAAAGAGATTCCATGCCCATTTGCCAAAGTCGTTCTTCGTCCAACTCGCCATCAGAGTTCCGCCGGTGTCGTAGAAAAGCCGGCGGCACGCCTGGTTGACCTGCACTTTTTCGCTCATTGTCAACGGCCGCCCCAAGCGCTTTGCAGATTCGGCAAGCCAAAGCTTTGTGAACCTGCCGGAAGATCCGGTTGCGCGGAGCCAGATGCCCCCAGTCTCAAATTCTATCTCTTGATCGCTGCCCACCCGCAAGTTTGCATCCCAAGGAATGCAGGACATTGGCCAACTGTTGGTGACATGGTGATGTTGCGGTCCCAACCGATAGGTCCCGGCCGGCGTGGGCACAGCCCAATGGCCCCGGTCCGGGTAGCGCGTGGGGGGACCCCCGCGCGCCACATAGGATTCGCTACCGCCACCGACAATATAGATGCGACCCTCGGCGTGGCGGTCGTCAATCAACGTCTCTCCCGGGAACAGAACCAGCTTCGGCGATACCGTGAGATGCACTACCTGGCCACTTCGCGCCGGTCCCGCTGTCGCGGCAGTGGTAACGTCAAACGCACTCACGCCAGCACCGTGTCGCCAGAAAGGGATGGTCGAACGCTCTCTGCCTCTCCGAACTCTTCCCCAACATCCTCGGGCTGGTCTGGTTCATCCCCGCTGCCGGCCTGGTTGGCTAGCTCCGCGTACGCGACGTTTTTGAACAACACGACGACCAGCCCGTCGTCGCCGTGGACTTCGAGGGTGTAGCTCTCCCCCTGGTCCAGACCCTCAAAATGCAGGTCAACGCCCTCATCGTTCGCCTCATAGTCCTTGCTCGCCGCCTTTTGGGCCACGACCGATCCATCTGTGGATTTCAAGACGAATGTCTCTTCGAGTTTGGCGGCATCTACTGGGGCGACGGCGATACGAAGCCACAGATCGCCTTCCTCCGGCTGCACCCCGCCCGGCCCTATGGTGTACTTGCGCACCGAACGAATTCTCCATTCGGGATACAGCTTGTCCCCCTTGGCCGCCTTGCTCGCCTTGTCGGAAGAGGCACCCTCGGCGACCCCGGGTACCGGGGGTAGAATGCCGAAGGGCTGGTCGAACAGGAAGACTTCCACCCGGCGGTCAAACTGAACATGCTCGCCGTCTTTCGCGCTCTCATCGACTTCTCCCTCCACAGAGTCGAGCGGGAAGAATTCGCCACAGCCGTAGGTAACGACGCGCGTGTCCGGCTCGAGCGAGGTGCCATCTAGGTTCATGTAGTCGATGATGAGCTGGCGGCGGGTTAACGGCCCCATGATGCCGTCGACTTTCAGGGCCGCCCAGCCCGTGGGCTGGCTGCGCGGCTGGTCCGGCTGGCGCGCGTCCGGTGAGTTGCCGTTGTGCCATTCCTGGAAAGCGGCGATGGGGCCGTCCGAGCCCACGCAATCCGGAGGCACCAACGCGTCGATCATCAGGGAATCTTCATGCCCTCCCCAGCGCTTGCTGGCGGGCACTCCGGCCTTGTACCACGCCAGCCAGGCATCGACATCGTCGCGCAGGTACGCCTTGAACGCGTCGGCGCGATCCGCTGACAAGTCCAGGTTGTACGCTTCCTTTCCCGCGGTATCGGTGTGCCCGACGATCAGCATTTCACACCCCGCGTGTTTTGCGCAGATCTCGACCAGCCGTTTCAGGCTCCCGGCCGCCGTGGGCAACAAGAAGCATTTGTCGGTGTCGAAATACATGCCGTGCAACTGTGCGAGTGTCACCGGCGGTCGCACCATCAATGTCTGTTTGGTTTCCGCCTCCAGCACGATCCCCGACAGGGCGCCCTCCTTGAATTGCACCTCCAACAGGGCTTCCTCCCTCTGCTTCCAGGTGTCATCCGGCTCGCCCCGGATTTCCTTCCACCGCTTGCGCAAGGCATCTACCAAGCCACTGCGCGCATCAGCACTTTCCTGAGTGGCCTGGGTCGGCTCTGCGGGCAGCGACAGGGACGCCCACGCCGCGCCTATGACATCGCTCACCCGGGCAAACCCCGGCCCCGAAAACGCCATGTCGCGAGCCTCGTCTGGGCTGTGGTCGAACTCGCCAGTGAAATCGCTCACCGGCTCGCCCTGCTCATCCACAAAACGGGCAAAGAACTGTTTTAGTTTGTCTGAATCGGAGAGCGCGGTCAACCCGTCAGCCGGGATCTGTTCCACCACCGCAGGCAGACCATCGATGTAGCAAATGTCGATTTGGGCACGCCCGCTGGCATCGCAGACGTAGAAGAGCACGATGGGGACGAATCCCACGCAGCGGATCTTGCGCATTGACTCGTACTCCGCGCGCGACACCTTCTGGTTGGTGAAGACATCGAAGCAACCCGTAGGCGTGCGCACCAGCGCGAAGATCGTGAAGAACACCTGCTCCGTGGGACAGAGATCCTTGTAAAGCTGAAAATCCTTGTCGGGCCAGAATTCGTACGTACCACGTTGCTTGAGCACGTTCTTTCGGCATGTCGCCACCGCGATGTTCTGACCACAGAGCTTCTTGACTTCATCGGGAGCAATGACGTTGTTCCACTTGTCCTTGGCGATCTCGCGGGTGAGTTTCTCGCAACCGGGACCCTGAACCAGGTTGGCCAGGACCCGAGCGGTGAAGCGAACCCGTTCGCCGTCGACCTGGGTGTCGTCCACAACCCCGGTGTGTTCAATGAATCGAAGACACTGGCTCTTGCTGGCCGCCAGCCACTCCTTGGCGGCATGCTCGGCATACTTCTCGGGGGCGGCGCTTGCGCCCGCGTGATCCGCGTACAGGGCAAAACCTGTCACCTCCTGTGCGCCAAGCTGCACGATGGGAACCTCGAACTCCAGGTTGAGCCGCGTGGACAGAAAACGGGGCCGCACGATCACGGTTTCAGAGCAAATTGAAGCAGTCGGCGCACTCAGGGCTGGGCTGGTGCGCCCCTGCGAGGGATCGCTGAAAAACGCATCGTCCGTCATCCGGCGCGGCGGTTCACCCGTCTCGCGTCTGGTCTTGATCGCGTGCAAGTACTTCTTCGGATCTGTCTCGACCGTGTCCTCAGTCTTGTCCACCGTCGGACCATCGAACACTTTGAACGCCGGCGTGTCTGGCTTGAACGAATACTTCTTGGGCAGGTCGTAGTCCTGCTTATCCTTGCCCCCAAGGTATTGGTCCCGCCGCTGATGCCCAATTGTGACGTTGGCGGCCTCGGTGACGTGGGGCAGCCTGATGCGCGTGCGCACCTCGTATGTCGACGAGGTGGCGACGTTCTTGACCTCGACCCCCAGGCCGGTGTCCAAATTCCAGAACCTGCCCAGAGCGCCGATGTTGTCGCCCTGACCCTTCGCGTAGCTCGTGTAGGCATCAGCAAAGCGGGAAGCCACTTGCGCGGCGGCGTTGAAGAAGGGAATCAAGGCCTTGGGCTCCCAGAATAGAGTCGGGCCATACTTCTGCAGCCTGTACAGCCGTGGGCACATGAAGTAGATCTGATAGTTGAAGCTGTAAAAGTCGTCATCGAGATTCATGCGCGAACAGAAGGCCTTGAGCTTGTTGGTCTCGTTCAGGCCTTTGCGCACGGAATCCTTCATCTGGGTAGTGGTCTTCTCCTTGATCGCCTCGGCGAACACATCGGCGCTGGGATAGGCGCCGTCCTTTTCATGCACGACTGCGTCGTAGATGAAAGGCTTGAAGGCCTTTTCGGGGGACTCCAATGGCTCCTTGGGATCAAGAACACGGTCGCAGAAGATCCGCGGAAAGATGAGCCCGCGTTCCAGAAGGTAGCGAAAGTTGGTATCGAAGGTCTGCTTCTTCTCCTTCTTGGCTGAGTAAAGTGGCCCCGCCAGGTCGCTGCTGATCTCTATGGACTCGTTGCCCAGGAAGTACCTGCCAATCTCCTCTCCCAGCCCCGGATTGAGCCCCGGCGCGTCGCGATAGATGGTTTCGGCCAGGGGAAACTCAAGGCGGGCAGGCCCGCCCGGCGCCTCGTCCGCACTCCAGACGGTTCCCCAATCACCCAGCCAGCGATACCGAACGTACGTGTCCCAGAAGTGCTCGACCTTGTTGTGCGTGCTCCAGAGCTTCTTGAGGTAGGAGGAGATGCCGTGCTCGCTGATCCATGCCTTTTCAAGGATGTTGTACGCACCAGCGTAGACGTTGACCAGTTCGTGCATGACCAGATCGGCGGCAAAATGCGTAGCCATCCCGGCAAAATAGGCGCGCTCTGCCCTTTGGTCCAAGGTCCACTCCCGGCTGGTGCGCAGCCGGTTGCCGCTGATGGTGAATTGATGATGGGTTCGATTGTAGTGCCCGAAATCGAAATGGATTCCCGCGGTGCCATCAGCGCTTGGAAGAATTCCCAGTTTCGACATCAAGGTCCAGAAGTCGGGCCCACAGGCACCGAGCATATAGGCTGAGAAACAGGTGATGGCGTCGTAGTCATCGGCCGTGTGCAGATTGGTGTCGAGCTTTTCAGCGGCCTTCTTAAAGGCAGCGCGGAAGTCGGCCATCGACTTGGCGCTTCTGATGGCTGCGTAGACCGACTCCCGGAAGGTCTTGTGGTAGGCGAGGTACTTTTTCTTGCCGAGGAGAATATCGTCCTCTTCTGGGAATGACTCTGCCGCCTGCAAAGCGACGAGCCAGTGCATGTGAAAATTGGGCATGGGTCAGCTCAATGACAGAAGGAAGAAGCCAGTCACAACAACCGTGGGTTCCGGGCGATTGAGGGGAGCCACGATGTTCAAGCGGTCGCCAGCTCGTTTGACCTGGATGGTTGTGGCGTAGAGTTGTGTCCCTGCCAGGGTGTGGTCGGCCAGGGTGCCACGACCAGCGAAGACCCGTATGCGCACCGAGGAGTCGTACTGCAGCGACGCCAGCCAGGCCTTGTACTCCGGGATGTTGCGGTATTTGGTCTCCGCGATTGCACCTCCTGGGTCCAGCGGTTCCATTAGTTCGACGGTGAGGTCGCCCTGGAGACCCTCCTGGAGGCTTGCGGAGCTGTGGGCGTAGTAATCGGGAAGCAGCCGTTTGATGTCTTCCAACGTGCGCAACGGTGTGGCGGCGTTCGGGCCGAGAAAATTGTCGGGGATGCGCCTCTCGTCGTACACGTGTTCAAAGGTCACGGCGAACTGGCGTTCGACGCGCTCGACGTAGTTCGGGTCCAGGTACTTGTGGGCAGCCTCGCGCGCTTCCGCCAGGCTCAGCTTGCGCACGCCGTGGTCGCGGTTCTCGATCACAAGGACCGCATCGTCGTCCCCTTCCAGCAGCACGACCTGGTCGACGCTGTGAAGTTCGCTGGTGGGCGTGAGCACCATCCACGGCACGGTCTCGCCCTCTTTGCCAGGCACGCTCCGCTCGCCCTCGCGCCGGTGGCAGCGCCCGTCCGGGTCGATCGCGATCAGATCATGCCCACGCCTGAACAGAATCTTGGGATTGCCGCTCTTGCGCTCCACCACCCCGAGAAAACGGAACCCTCCTCCGGGACTCAACTTGACCAGCTTGAACCAGTTCACTGGCTTCTCTGGCCACACGAACACCACGCACTCGCTTGATTCTTCCACCCCAAACAGTTCGTTGCTCTGGGGCAGGAAGGAGAAGTCGATGCGCTGGTAGGACGCGACCTCCGCGTAGATCTCGCGCACCTTGCCGATCAGCGCCCCGGCCAAACTGTGCCGCGAGAAAAACGTCTCACTCTTCCCCTCCACGCGAGCACACACCGCCAATTCATCAATCTGATTGGAACCTGGCCGATTGAGCAATCCCACCCCCACGATCTGCGTGACCACCCCCGGCAAGCCCTGCAGGGGAATCACCCGCACCCCCGCACCCGTGACCTCCACGATGCTCTCCAGTGGGTGGCTCGCGTGCGCCTTCTCCACCTCGGGCGGAATTTTCAAGTCGCCATCGTGCTTGGCAGAAAAGGTGAAATAGACTGATTCGCGGCCCCCGGCTTTCGCCTTTTGCACCGCGGTCACCCGGTTGGAATAGTACTTCTCCTCCCAGGTGGGCGACTTCCACGAGAAGATCTTTCCCTTTGACATATGGTACACGTCCACCCCGCCCTGATAGCGGGGCAGGATCAGTTCGTCGGTTCCATCCCCATCCAGATCGGCAACCTGCAGATGCTCGACATCGAACGCAGGCAGCGCGGATTCGTCGCGGTCTGCAATCGCGTGGCCGGAGAACTTGAGCGGAAAGTCGGTGCCCACGCTCTTGAGCCAGGTCTTGGCCCGGGTGTCGACCGATGCAATCTTCTGCTGCAATTTCCCGCGGACACCGTCGGACTCCCACTGGTAGTAGAAGGCCGCCGCCACGTCCACGCCGCGCCACAGAACGATGGGGGTGGGCTCGATCTCCTCGGCCTTGCGCCATCCGTCCTTCTTCTCGAACGGGCTCACGCTGCCCAGCCGTTCAACCTTGATCGTGCTCATGGGTTTGCTCGCCTTTTCTGCGGGTGCCGCGGCTGAAAGCAGCAGTGTCAGCCCGATGATCCATTTACGGTACGCCATCTTCGATGTTCCTGTGTCCGCCGTGGTCGGCTTTGCCCTTGGTCCCGGGCAATATTCTTCACCTATTCCCGCTCTTCGCAAGCCCATCTGGGCGCTCGTCGGCTTCCCGAGCTACCATCCGCAATTGGGCATGGGTCAGCTCAGAGACAGCAGGAAGAAACCCGTCACCATAACCGTGGGATCCGGGCGGTTGAGGGGCGCCACGATATTCAGGCGGTCGCCAGCTCGTTTGACCTGGATGGTTGTGGCGTAGAGCTGTGTCCCTGCCAGGGTGTGGTCGGCCAGGGTGCCACGGGCAGCGAAGACGCGCAGGCGCACCGAGGAGTCGTACTTCAGCGACGCCAGCCAGGCCTTGTACTCCGGGATGTTGCGGTGTTCCGACTCCACGAGCGCGCCTCCGGGTTGCAGCGGTTCCATCAGTTCGACGATGAGGTCGCCCTGGAGACGCTGCTGGAGGCTTCCGGACTCGCGGGCGTAGTACTCGGGAAGCAGCCTTTGAATGTCCTCTAGCGTACGCAGAGGAGTGACGGCGTCCGGGCCCCGAAACTTGCGCGGAATGATCCCGCCTTCGTACACATGCTCGAAGGTGATGGCGAACTGCCGCTCGGCGCGTTCGACGTAGTTGGGGTCCAGAAACTTGTTGGCAGCCTCGCGCGCTTCCGCCAGGCTGAGCTTGCGCACGCCGTGGTCGCGGTTCTCGATCACGAGGACGGCATCGTCGTCCCCTTCCAGCAGCACGACCTGGTCGATGCTGTGAAGTTCGCTGGTGGGCGT
>PMKP01000254.1 GCA_003157775.1 Myxococcales bacterium
CGCGACGACGCCATGGCCAGGGCGCGCTTCGATTTTCGCTGGCCCGACCAGTTCGCCTTGGCGCTCGACCCGCCCACCGCACGCGCTTTCCACGACGAGACGTTGCCGGACGAAAGCGCCAAGGAGTCGCATTTCTGTTCTATGTGCGGCCCGGCCTTTTGTGCCATGCGGATCACCCAGGATGTGCGCGACTGGGCCAGCCGCCATGGCGTTCCAGTCGAGCAGGCGACAGAACAAGGTCTGCGCGATCGCGCGGCCGAGTTCCGCCGGCAAGGTGGCGAGATCTACTTGCCCACTCGGGCCGAGGGGAGTGGCTCGGGAGCGGGAGTGAAGCCGCGCTAGCTATGCCACCTGGAACGCGCTCGGGCAGTTCGGAACCAGGGGACAGTGTTCGCAGTCCGGCCTGCGGGCGAAGCAGCAGCGGCGGCCGTGCCAGATCACGTGATGGGAGAACTGGATCCACCATTCGCGCGGGATGATCGTCATCAGATCCTGCTCGATCTTCTCAGGGGTGGACGAGCGCGTGAGTGCCAGGCGCTGGGCCAAGCGCTGGACATGCGTGTCCACCACGATTCCCTCGGCCAAGCCGAAGGCCGTGCCTAGCACCACGTTGGCAGTCTTGCGGGCCACCCCCGGCAGCGCGCACAGTTCGGCCATCGTTCGTGGCACCTGGCCGCCGTGACGTTCCACGATGGCGTGCGATGCCCCGATAAGATTCTTTGCTTTGTTGCGGAAGAAGCCGGTGGAGTGGATGAGTTCCTCCAGGACCGGCGGGGGCGCCATGGCCATGGCTGCGGGCGTTGGGAACTGCGCGAAGAGCAGCGGGGTGACCTGGTTCACCCGCTCGTCGGTGCATTGGGCCGAGAGGATAGTCGCGCACAGGAGCTGGAAAGGGTTGTCCCGATGCAGCTCGCAGTCAGCCTCGGGATACAGGCGATCGAGGCCGCGCAAAATGGCCGCCACCCGCTTGCGCTCGGGCGGCCACACGCTGCGCGCGGCGCTGGGAGTTGTGCTGCTGCCAGGATTGGACCGAGCCATGAAGGATTTCTAGCCTACTTTGCCCCAGCCAAGGCGAGGAACTGCGCCGATGTCAGGACACGCACGCCGCGGCAGGCCGGCTTGGGAAAGCGCCGCAGGTTGCCCGTGACCAGTGGAACCTCGGCCTCGTGGGCGCATTCGGCAAATGGGAGGTTGTCCGGGTCGGGCAGCAGAATTCTGTACCCCGCCCCGACTTCGGCCCAGGTGGCCCGCGCCCGAATGGCATCAAGGACGATGTTCACTTCGCTCGTCGGCAGGCAGAAGGCCGGACGTGCCAGCACCTCCGCGTACTCGGCGAAAATGCGGTCATCTAGCACGGCAACCACGGAGCCGGCCCGCAGCCATTCGACGATGCGGCCCGGCGGACCAGCGGGCGAAAGGAAACCCGCCACCAGCACGTTGGTGTCGAACACCGCCCGGTTCATCAGCGTGCCTTGCGAGCCTTGCGCACAGAGGCGATCTCTCGCTCGATGTCTCGCATGTTCATGCCACTGGTGGCGGCGCGGCGCGCGGCGTCCCGCGCCGCGCTTAGGGCGAGGCGGCTACGCGAGTCCCGGATGGCTTGGATGACCCCTTCCGGATCTTCGGCCGGTCCGATGTCGACCAGCACGGCCACCGGCCTGCCGTCGCTGGTCAGTAGCAGCTCCTTCTCCGCTAGCAAACGCTGCTTGAGCAGACGCGGCTGTTTGAGGTCCTTGATTGCGATCAGGTGCATCTTGATGTCCTTTTAAGGACAGTTTACTCTCCCCAAGTGTCTTCGTCATGCGTGTCTTGTGATCGGTCATGGCGCCTGGGGCGACCGCAGGTCGCCCCTACCCAAAAGTGCCGGTTGGCGTCTATGGCCCCACCCAGGCCGCTCGTGCGCCCGCGGCTTGCGCAGGCCAGGCGGACAGGCTCTAATCCGCTCCCATGGATGAGACGCCCGAGGAACTCGAGCAGATCCGCCGCGAGGCTGCCGAGATCGATCCCTATCGGTACCGCCGGCACAGGCGATGGCTGATCACCGTTCTGATCTTCGCGGCCGGGGCGGGAGTGTCCTGGCTGGCCATCACGATGGCTTCTGCCGGACGCAATCCCTGCGAACGCGTGCGCGACCACTATTGCCACCACGCCAAAGACCAGGCCAAGTGCGCCAGCTATGAGAGTATCTTCCGCGAATCCGAGCAGGACCAAAGCCCCGCCATGCGCAGCATGATCCGGGACCAGTGCCTGACTAAGATCAACCGCCTCAGGGAGGAGGACGGCATCACCGTCCACTGAATCTAGCTGTCACACCGAGAACGAACTGCCACAGCCGCAAGTAGACTTCACATTCGGGTTGCTGAACTTGAAGCCCGAGCCCTGCAGGCTCTCCACGTAGTCAATCTCGGTTCCCATCAGGTACATCAGGCTCATCTGGTCGCACAGCATCTTCACGCCATTCGATTCGAATGCCTGGTCGATGTCTTGCGGCTGGTCAAAGTAGAGGTCGTAGGCGAACCCCGAACAGCCCCCGCCCAGCACCTTGAGCCGCAGCGCATAGCCATCCTGGATCTTTTCTTCGACCCGGATCTGCTTGACCTTCTCTGCGGCTTGCGCGGTCAGGGTGACCGGGGTTGCAGGCGTTTCACCCAATGTTTCGGCGGTCTTGTCGGCGGCAACAGGCATATGAGGACTCCTCTGAGGGCTAGTCTAGCCCGCTCCTATGATGCCGGCCACCCCCTCTGGGTTGCTAGTTTCCAGGTCAAAAAGGCTTCGTGGATTCGCCCTGCCAGCCAGGCGAACGGAGGCCGGTGACGTTCCACACGCGCAAAGGTTCGGCTTTGCCCTTCACCCGCACCGGCGGCAGCGCGGTTGCGGCTATAGCGCCCCCGACCTTGCCAAAGGTCGCCTCAGAGATCAGCACTTCTCCGGGCTTGGCCACGCTGCACAGGCGCGAGGCGGTGTTTACGGCGTCGCCGATGGCCGTGTACTGGAGCGCGCGCGAGCTGCCGAGAGCGCCGGTCACCACCGTGCCGGTGTTGATGCCGATGCCGATGCGAATCTGCTCCTGACCTTCTGAGGCACGGGTGCGGTTGAACTCGGACAACACTTGCAGCATGTCGAGCGCACACTCGACCGCTTTCCTCTCTGCGCTGGGTATGGCCACCGGCGCTCCGAACAGGGCGATGATCTCGTCGCCCACGAACTTGTCCAGGGTTCCTTCGTGCTTGAAGATGACATCCACCATCAACTCGAAATACTCGTTGAGCATGCGCACGATTTCCGGCGGCTCGCGCTTCTCGCTCATCGCAGTGAAGCCGCGGATGTCCGAGAACAACAGCGTCACTTCGGACAGGGCGCCGCCTTTCTCGAGCTGCAACTTGCCGGACACCACTTGTTCGACCAGGTTGGGCGAAAGCAGGCGCTGGAACTGGGCGCGGGTCTTCGCCTCGTGCTCGATCTTGCGCGCCAGCATGGAGTTGTGAATGGCGGCGGCGGCTTGGTTGCCGACGCCGGCGAAGATCTGCAGATCCTTCTCGCCGAAAGCGTTGGTCGCCACCATGGAATCCAGGTGCATGATGCCGAGCAGCTCGTCGTGGTGGATGAGCGGCACGGTCATGGTGGAGCGGATGCCCTGCATGATGATGGAACGCGCGCCCTGAAAGCGGCTGTCCATGCTGGCGTCCGAGGACAGCACCGCAGCCTTCTGCGTGACCACCTCGCTCAGGATGGAACGGGAGAGCACGATCTGCTCGGTGCGCCCGTCCCGCGTCTTGGCCACGCGGGGCTGGGGAACCCCGTCTTCCATCAGAAGGATGACCCCGCGATCAGCCGGGATCAGATCGAACGCCTTCATGATGATCTTTTCGAGCAAGAGGTCGATGTCGACCTCAAGCCCGATGGACCGGCCCAATTCGTAGGCCAGGCGCAACTTCTCGTAGTCGCGGCGCAAGGTTTCTGGATCGGTGATCTGGCGCTCGGGCAAAAACTCGGCGGCGCTCGCGGCCTGGACCTTCTGGTGAATCAGGGCATCGGCAAGCGCAGCCTGCCGAATGCTGACCCGCTGCGCTGCCTGGGAGGCCTGGCTGGACTGTTCCTGGAAGATGAGCTGCGTCCCGCCCAGCACGATTTCGTCGCCTTCGGCGAGTATGCGTTCATCGAGACGCTCATTCTTGAAGAACGATCCGTTCAGACTGCCGAGGTCGCGGTAGAGGAAGTGCCCGTCAGGCTGGCGGATGATCTGTGCATGTTCCTTGGAAACGATGCGGTCGAGGATTTGGATGATGTTGTGGGGATGGCGACCAATGGTGGTCATCGCGCCCAGCTCGTATTCGCGTCTCGCGTTGCTTGCTTGAACGATCAACTTTGCCATGCGCTGCCTTGGAAGCGGCCAATTGTATCACGTCACCATTCGATACGGGCAGAGTCGGTCACCGCCCGCGGCGAGAGGTGGAAGTCGTAGGTCTTGTTGATGACCGGAAAGAAGGCCGTGGCGACGAAGTGCGCTTCGATCGATACCTCTTTCTTGCTCCGGGAGAAGACGACCTCAAGGTGCGGATCCCGCACGCCCTCTGTGCGCAAGTTCTGAGGCACCGATTTCTTGAGGTCCATGATCATGGCCGAAGCAGTGGATTCCGGGCGCAGGTTGGCGCGATAGAGGATGGGGAGCGCGTCCAGCAGCACGCCCTTGGCACGCGAAGAGAGCGAGTAGACCGGCCAAGTATAAACAATCACGTACACCGCAAGGCCGAGCAGCAGCAGAAGGGCAAGGGAAACCGCATTGATTGAATGGGGCTTCTTGTATCTTATCGCCATGGCACAGGCCTCGTTATGCCGTCGAAGCAGGCTGTCTTAGGTTGCGGGCGAGCTGGTTGCGCATGCAGATGGCGCCAATTATGACCTGGATCACAAGGGCTACCGCCTGGCTGCCGAGGCTGGCCGCCACGATGGCGGCCTTGGCCGCGGCGGGTGTGGCGCCGGGCACGTATCCGGAGAGGAAGTAGATCAGCGCGGCCTGCGTGGTCCCCAGTCCCATGACGGCGATGGGCAACACGCTGATGAAGTAGACAGCCGGGAGGTACAGGATCGCTTGTGAGATCGGCACCTGGACGCCAAAGGCGCGCAGCGAGGTGTAGCTGAATACCATCAGCACGCTGAGGTGGGGAACCCGCACCAGCAGAGCCCGAAGATGTCCGGACACGCCCGCGGCGAACAGAACATCGAAGATGGGGCGCGAAGTCAACCAGCTCGGCCTGAGCACAAGCAGGACAAGGTACGCGGCCAGTGCGATGTACGCGCCCAACACGATTCTGCGCAGGGCAGGGGGCAGGTCCGGGGCTATCAGCAGGCCGATGGATGCGAAGACCAGCAGCAAGAGAATGTTGGTTCCCATCACCAGCAGCACGGCCGCTGTCCCGCGCAGCAGGGGGACCCCACGTGACCGGTTCACGAAGTAGACGATGGCCCCTTGGCCTACCGTGTAGTTGACCAGAGCGAGGAGATAGGTGGCCCCGCGAACTACCATGACCTCGCGAAACGAGAGCCGGGCCACGAACCAACCGAAGGTCTTCCAGATGGCGAAACAATCGCCTAGATAGATGGCCAGGATGAGCGGTACGAGCGCAGGCACGGTCCAAGCCGCGGCCGACCCGAACGCCGCCATGATCTGCGGGAACGAGATGCTGCGGAACACGTAGCAGAGGAGACCGAGGGTGACGACCCACGCCAAGATTCGGCTGAACTTCTTTCGCATGTGCCGCCACTATCGCACGAATCGCCGACGGTCGCGCAAGCGCGCGCGTCCTGTCTTGTGTATTTGACGCCGGGAAGCGAAACTCAGGCCGAAGTACTCATGACCGCCTCGGGATCTTCTCCGGTTCCACCAGCCAGTGACAGTCCGGACAGCAGTCGTCTGGCGACGACGCTGGTCGAGTCGCTGCCGGTAGCGTTCTATTTGCTGGTCGAGCCCATGGTGTCGGGCAAGCAAGTGCTCGATGTCGCAACCAGCGTGGGTGGGCCGGGGCCGGAGTGTCTTAGACGCGCTGGGGCAGCGGAGGTGATCTCTTGCGCGCCGACCGGGCCGTCATTTTCTGTGCCCGACGCGGGGGTGGACATCGTGCTCTGCGGTCTGCCCGTGATTCGGTCGGATGCGGATCGCGGTCTCTGGATGGCCGAGATCCGCCGCGTGCTGCGCCCAGAAGGGTTTTGCGTGTTGCGCTTGGCTGCCGCCGCTTTGCGGGACCATGCGCAGGCAGGCGCGGGCATGCGCACGGCCTGCATGGACCTGTTGCTCGCGTATTTCGCGACCGTGGACATTGTCGAGGAGACGCAGTTCGGTGGCGTGGCCTTCCAGGTGCCAGGCACGGACGAACTGGCGGTCAACGAATCCTTGACCAGGCTGTCGGGCGCGTCTGGACACCTTGTTGCCTTGTGCGCTGATTGCGCGGAGCGCCCGTGGAACCTGACCGAGAGTCTCCTGGTCCCGACCTACGCTGGCGCCCCAACCGAGGCAGGCGCAGCCGGCGCGCCAATGGGGGAGTTGGCTGCCTGGCAAGGCGAGGTAGCGCGGCTGGAAGCGCGCTGTGCGGAGTTGAGTCGCGAGCGTGAGGACGCGCGCGAAAGCGCCATGACCCTGCAGGATCGAGCCGATCGGCTGGAGCGCACCGTCGCAGTCTTGCGCAGGGACGTCGAACGCTACCTGCGCCAGATCAGCGACGACGCGGCCGCACGCGAGCTGCTCGCCCTGGAGCGCGACAACTTGCGACGGGATTTGGCTACGGCGGCCCAGCAAGCCGCGGACGCCTCCCGCGAGGTCGAAAGGCGACAGGTCGCCCTGCGCACACTAGAGAAGGAGGTTGTGCGTTTGCGTGCGGCGCGCGGGGGAGCGGGACGCCCGACCGGGAAGACCTGACGACCCACGGCGGGACGACAGCGGCGAGAGCGACGGTGTGAGGACACCTTGACCGGGGCCGTCCCGTCCACTAAGTTTCTTGCTCCTCGCGGTCGTGGCGGAACTGGTAGACGCGCCAGATTCAGGTTCTGGTGGTAGTAATACTGTGGGAGTTCAAATCTCCCCGACCGCACCAGTAACCCCCGGATATTACGGGGTTTTTTATTGTCCGCAGCGAGATGCGCAGCGTTGATTTCGGCCAGATCGGCCGCAGGTATCAAATTGGTACCAATTTCAGGTACCAGTCATGTCACCAGAACAGATCATCTGGTGTCAGTTCGGGGCCAGCGCGGCTGTGGCCCGCTGGTGGTCGTTCTGCTCGGCCAGATTCGCGTCGACGTAGTGTTTGAAGGTCGTGCTCGCCGACTCGTGGCCAAGGGCCTGCGACACCGCCAGCGGCGTGGATGCCGCCACCAACGCCAAGTCGCTGTGGGTGCCGCGCAGTCCATGCGTCGGCACCTTTAGTACCCCAGCCGCTTCGCAGATTTGACCAACGTGGCGATGGAGCCACGTACGCTCGTGCCCAACCAACAGGTCATTGGGCTGCTTGTTGGCCGCCAGGGCTTGCAGGTGGGGCTTGAACCAGTCCGGTACCTGCAGGCTGCGGATGCCTGCTCGGCTCTTGGCTCTGGTCACGCGCAGGATCGCGCCCTGGTCATCCAGGTCGCGCACCTGGCGCTCGGTCACCTCGGATGCCCTGAGCCCGAAGACCAAGGGCATCGCCGCTGCCACCGCCGCCACCCGCTGCTTCTCACGACCACTACTGGCAAGTTCGAGACACTTGGCCAGGAACTTCCTCGCCTCATCACGTGAGAGCTTGGCCTTGCCATAGTGTCTGCGGCCTTCGCCCTTCACGCCTTCCAGCGGGTGGACCGGAGTCCCCCTGGCTTTGGCGAACTGGAAGAAGGTCTTGGCCTCGGCCAACGTGTTCATGCGCGAGTCGACCGCGCCGGTGAGGCCGAGGTAGAGCTCCTTGGCCTTGGCCGGCGCGATGGTAGCGATGGGTTGGTCAATGGCTCGTCCGAACAGCCGGGTCAGGCGGGGGCACTGGCACGTGAGCGTGGTGCTGTCCGGCGCCAGGCACGACATCACCCCGTTGCAGAGCCCCATGCAAGCGCAGGTCGGGTTCGCGACGCACTGGGGAGGCGTGGAGACGCAATGGTAGGAGGGGGGCCGGGTCTGGAATGTCACACAAGACAACCCTCCAGCCTTGCACACGTCGCAAGAACCGACGTCCGAGCAATCCTCTACCGGCACACATCCCCCGGAGTAGCAAGTCCCGACGATCAGGTTGGCCTGACCGGCGGGACACACGGGAATGGGGATGGTGCAAGTGACCCCAGCCGGGTTGCAGGTGCGGCTGAACGTGCAGCGACCGGCGATACACGCGACGTCGCTAGCTCCTACGCTACGAACCTCGCAATTGCTCGCAAAGCATTCCCCAGCACTGCAGAAAGGTGCGGCACTGCCTATTGGCATGGACAAGCAGTTGCAGCAGTCGGCGATGAGCTGGCACTCCTTGGACGTCGTGCACTCCGGGTATCCGCCGGACGACCCTCCGGCTCCGCCGGTGCTCATGCCTCCCGCGCTCGTGCCACCCGTGGCCGGACTGCCGCCTGTTCCGGTGCTGCCGCCTGCTCCCGCATCTGCTGTTGCGCATGGGCCGTCGGATTCCTTGTACACCCTGGCGCGTTGGCGAAAGCAGTCGCTACTATATGTCTGCCCATCGCAGCCGCACACTGGTGGACCTGGGGCGCAAGAAACACCCCCGAGAAGCACGCAGTTTCCGTACACGTCGGCAGCGCCAGCGCTGCAGAGCCCTGCCGGAATGTCGCAAAAATCCCCATTCGCGCCGCAGCTCATGCCCCCGCAGGTGTTGCCTGTACCGCCAGCGTCGGGTGGGCCGCCTCCGGCACCCGTGGTCGCGCCAGCTCCCGTGTTCCCGCCAGCAACTCCACCACCGGTGCCACCGACAGCAGGAGTGCCTCCTGCACCTCCGCCGGAGCCACCGATGGGAACATCCGGCTGAGCGCCAGGGGCGTCTGGCACCCCGGCATCACCTCCGCCCGCACTGCCTCCTAACCCGCTCCCGCTGCCACCACTGCCGCCCAATCCTCCAGTGGTTCCAGTGCCGATGGTGCTGCCTGCCTGGCCTCCTCTTCCCGCTCCACCATCTGCGCTCCTCTTCAGACCGGAACTGCTACACGCCAAGCTGATCAGGCCAGCCACGAACAGGGCTGCAACGCATGTAGAAGCCTTGAACATGGAATCCTCCGCTTGATCTACGACACAGCAATATGCGTGCCCAGTCTCGCGCCGCTGATGTTGGACTGATTCCCTCGCAACTACCCGAAGAAGAGCACACGTGGCAGGCGAAAACACGGCCATGGAGTCCGTCAACTATCAGAATTCTGAGGATACCCGCCCATGATCTGGCGTAGTTCCCGGTCAGGGGACAGACTCGCCCTTGGCCTCGAACTTGCTGATAACCTGCTCACTTGATCTTGAGGCAGCCATGACTCGTTCGATTCCAGGCACTGCCGCTCGTAGCATCCTTTGCGTTCTTTTCTTCGCCGCACTCGCTGGGTGTGGTGGTTCGGGCAGCGCGCGAACAGATGGCTCTGTCTTGACAGGTGGCAGCGCCATTGGAAGCGGAGGAGTAGTGAGCAGTGGCGGAGTCATTGGAGACCTCGGTCAAGCTGGTTCCCCGAGCAGTCCTGGTGGCAGAACCGGTGCCGGCGGAGACGGAGGCACAGGGGGTATCGTAAGCACTGGCGGCACCGTGACCACGGTTCCCGGAAGCGGTGGCTGCTGCTATGCCATCTACTGCCCCAGCGGTGACACGATGGTGACAACCTGCCCGACAGGCGCCTTCTGCTATGAGTATACCGCCTGCGGTTGCAACCAAGTTCTGTGCATGGCTGCTACGGGAAGTGGTGGCACGGGCGGGTCCTCGTCGAACGGCGCGCCCGACGGAGGCTCGTTGGATTCTGCGCCCCACGACGTGGCGATGGACGCATGCGCCGCACAGGTCGGAGACACCGGCGGGACTGAAGGGCGGGATGCACCTGCCGCAGAGGCCGCGCAAGCCATCGGCATTCCGATGTACGTGGACCCTTCGGCATCGCCCTCAACTTGGGCGCAGGTAGCAAGCGCCGCACCGACTGTGGCGCTGCTTGTCGCCAACTCCGACAGCGGCCCAGGCGTCTCGGTTCAAGACTCGTACACGCAGGCAATCACTGCCGCGCATGCCGTTGGACAGATAGTCGTCGGCTACGTCCACACCGCTTATGGGTCGCGCAACATTGCGCAGGTGGAGGCCGATGTGGATGCCTGGTACTCCTTCTATCCGATGATCGACGGTATATTTTCGGATGAGACGTCGACGGATGTCGGGACCATCGCGCTCTACTACCAACCGCTGTTTCAGTATGTGAAGGGCAAGACCGGCGGTCAGCGCCTCGTCGTGATTAACCCCGGAACCATGATTGATGAACCATTTATGGCCGTGGCGGATATCGTCGTCACATTCGAAGATACGTATGCGCACTACACCGACGGAAGCTATCCCGCGAACCCGACGTGGATGGCTGGATACTCTCGCCGGCGTTTTTGGCACCTCGTGCTCGCCGCGACGACCGCCGCCGACATGCAAAACGCCATCTCCATCACGCGCCAACGTAATGTCGGGTATGTGTACGTCACCAACCAGCCGCCCACAACAGCGTACTCACAGATAGTCAACGGCGTGTACTGGCAGACCGAAATTGCTGTCACATCGGCACCATAGCCTGACAGCTTGGAGTTCATTGCACCGCCGGTGCGTCGGGTGCCTACGGGCCCGTGGTCGTCGAATGGACAATCGAGTCGGTTACTTCGATCTCCCCGTTCGCTGCCGCAGAGCTAGCGGGATGGCCTGAAGTGTGTTCTGCTTTCGTGAGGCTGACCGTGGTGTCTATTATCACCACGGTTGCAACCGGGTGTAGCAGCGGTAGCGGAGGCACGACCAGGACCGCAGGAGGCGCGACCATTGTCGCGAGTACAACCGGCACCACTGGTGGCGCGATCAACTCCGCCGGAAGTGTGACCAGCCCCACCGGAGGCACCACCGGCGCCGTCGGAGATGCGGGTGGAGGAGGCATGACCAGCGCCACTGGAGGCATCACCAGCTATGCAGGCACAGTTGCCACCACGGGAGGAACCATAGGCTCCACCGGAGGTGCAGGTGACGGCTCACTAGCGACAATCGATGGCACCTTCATATTGGTAAGCGTCGGCGCTGACGGCAACGACGTCTGCGGAATAAGGACCGACGGCACCATTGCTTGCTGGGGCGACAACATCTTTGGCGAGTCAATACCTCCGGCCGGCACATTCGCTTCGGTCAGCGTGGGCATAAACGACGCCTGCGGTGTCAGAACAAATGGCACCATTGCCTGCTGGGGCAACGACAACTTCGGACAAGCCACACCGCCCATAGGCACATTCGCTTCCGTCAGGCATCGCCGGCAACTACACTTGCGGAATTGAGGCGGCAGGAACTCTCCTTTGCTGGGGTGACAACTTCGGTCAGTTGACGCCGCCCACAGGCACGTTCACATCAGTCAGTGCAGGGTTTGCAGGCGCGTGCGGAGTGAGGACCGATGAAACTATTGTCTGCTGGGGGATCGGTTTCAGCGAACAATCCATACCGCCGCCAACGGGAACCTTCACCTCCGTCAGCGTCGCCGATGGTCGGGCCTGTGGGGTAAGAACAGACCAGAGCATCGAATGCTGGGGGCCAGGTTCGTCTTATCCACCGCCTGCAAGTACCTACCTTTCCGTCAGTGCTGGCAGCGAGTCCTTTCCGTGCGGAGTCAAGACCGATGGCACCATCGCATGCGGAGGTGACACGAACGACTTTCCACCGCCCGCAGGCGCTTTCACTTCCGTTAGTTTGGGTGGTATGGTTGGGTGCGGGGTGAGGACCGACGGAGCGGTCAAATGCTGGACTCTCGAGCCGCCGCCGATTGGCTTCATTTGATCTTCCTGACTACCTCCGTCGTCGTTCGCACTCCACCCATGGCTGCCCAGTCTGGGCCAGGAGACGTGGACGTCTCCATCATTAGATCGCGTAGAATACGCCCATGCAATCAATCGGAGTTCTCGGGCTGGGCATCATTGGCGAGATCTGGGCCGACCGCTATCAGACCGCGGGCCGGCTGGCTGGCACCTGGAATCGCACACCTAAGCCACACTGCCCACGCTGGAAAAACACCGCGCTCGAAGTCGTGGCTGCGTCCGACGTCACCCATATCGTCGTCGCCGATCCCCCCGCGGTGTCCGCCGTGCTCGACACCATTCTGCCTGCGCTGGGAAAGGGCAAAGCCGTTGTCCAATCCAGCACCATCGATCCGAAGAGCGCGACGGTTTTCGAGACGCGGGTTCACGCCAGCGGGGCCGCCTATGTGGAGTCGCCCTTCACGGGTAGCAAACCAGCCGCCGAGTCTGGCACTTTGGTGTTCTTCATGGGCGGCGAAACGGCGGCGCTAGATGCCGTAGAGTCTCTCCTGGCCCATGTATCCGAGACACGCTTCCGCCTCCCCACCGTCGGTCAAGCGGCGGCTCTCAAGCTGGCCATGAACCTCAACATCGC
>PMKP01000315.1 GCA_003157775.1 Myxococcales bacterium
CGGCGCCCGGCCAGAGCCGCGCCTCGATGGCCGGCAGGAGTCGCGACGCGATCCCGGCCAACTCGCGCAGGGTCGGGATCTGATCGAGTCCGGCAAATCCGTCCAGGCTTCTGGGAGCCTCCGCCAGCGAGGTCCAGGGGGCGACAAACATCAGATCGGCCAAGGCATCTTGGCACTGCCGGGCCAGGGATTGCGCCCACAGCTTGGCTTGGCTCTCCGGGCCTGCAGCCAGCCGATCCACGAGCAATTCGGCCGCCTTCGCGATCGATTCGAGGCAATGGCGGACGGCGGTGAGTGTGCGCGGAGGATCGTCAGCGGCAAAGATCACGGCGCTCTTGACCCGAGCCAGCTCACCGGAGCCGACGTCTTCCGTAGCCTCGACCACCATCTGGAGCGAGTCGGCAATCCCGGCGAAAAGACTCGGTCCTACGATTTTCTCGTCGGGCAGCCCGAGCAGTCCCTGCCGCAGGGTCAAGAGGTGTCCCGCGAGGTTGCCGCTGTCCACGCTGGAGACATAGTGGGGCCGCAGCGGCTGCAGGGACTGCGTGTCGTACCAGTTGTAGAAATGGCCGCGATGGCGGTCCAGGGATTCCATGGTGTGGATGGCATTGGCCGTGCGTTCCACCAGCCTCCCGGTCGAAAGGTAGCCGAAGTCGTGGGCGGCCAGGTTCGCGAGCAGCGACAGCCCCATGTTGGTAGGGGAAGTGCGGTGAGCGATGGCCGCCGCCGGGTGCTCCTGCACGTTGTCGGGTGGCAGCCAGTGGTCTTTCGGACCGACGAAGGTCTCGAAGAAGGCCCAGGTCTTTCGCGCAACAGCGCGGAGGAAGCGGGCCTCGGCCGTTGTCAGCCTGGCGACGCGGCGTGGGAGGGGACGACTAATCCACCAGGCCAGGGCCGGGCTTGCGAACCAGAGGGCCAGGATGGGCGCGGCCAGGACCAGCGCAGCGGGCCGAAAGCGAGCGAGAAGAAGCACCACCGCTGCGGACAGGAGGCAGGCGCTTCCCATCGTGCGAAAGGAGGTGGCGAGATTGGTGCGGCCGGGTTTCGCATCCACCGACAGATTCCATTCGAGAAGCCGCCGGTGGCTGACCAGCACGCGAAATGCCGCCCGCACGATCGCGTCGAGGCTGAAGAAAGCCTCGTACGGCAGACAAGCGAAGGCAAAGCCCGTCTGGGCGAAGCGCGCAGCAGCCGACCGGCCTGACCCGGTCAGGTGCTGCACGAGCAGCACATCCTTCGGCTTGCGTAGCACGTCCAGCAGGGCAGCGGCGGCGGGAGGAATGAGAAAGACTCCGAGCACCGCTAGGGTCCAGAACTGGGGCCGCGGCAGCAATATCCAGCCGAGCAGCAACAAGAGAGTCGCGGCGGGGGGCACCAGGCTGCGCCGGAGATTGTCGAAGATTTTCCAGCGCGCGAGCAAAGAGAGCGGGTTGCGCTGCCAGCGCGCGGCCGGGTCGGAGCCGGGAACCCACGGGAGCAACCAGCGGGCAATCTGCCAATCGCCGCGGATCCACCGGTGACGGCGGCTCACGTCCGTGCGATAGCGCGGGGGATATTCCTCGTAGAGCTGCACGTCGGTGAGCAGCCCCGAGCGCGCGTAGCAACCTTCGACCAAGTCGTGGCTGAGAATTCGATTTTCGGGAAAGCGGCCAGCCAGAGCGCGCTCGAAGGCATCGACCTCGTAGATCCCCTTGCCGCTGAACGAGCCCTCCTGGAAGAGATCCTGGTAGACGTCTGAGACGGCGCGTGTGTACGGGTCGAACCCCGGCTCGTTGCCCCAGAGCTGGGCATAGCGCGACCGATTCGCACCCGACAGGCTCTCGGCCATGCGCGGCTGCAGGATCCCGTAGCCCGCACAGACTGTGCGTTGGTCGAAACGCGCCCGATTGAGGGGATGGGCCAATGCCCCGACCAGTTGCTTGGCGGCGTCACGCGGCAACTGCGTGTCCGTGTCCAGAGTGATCACGTATTTCACTTGCGGCAGGCCTGCCGGGTTGCCGACAACCAGCGCGAAGTCGGCATCCGGAGCACGGCCGCGCAAGAGGGCGTTCAGCGCCGCAAGTTTGCCGCGCTTGCGCTCGTAGCCCATCCACATCCGCTCGCGCGGGTTGAAGCGGCGCGGGCGATGGAAGAGGAGGAACGAATCGGGGCTGCCGTACTTCGCGTTCAGCTCTTCGATTTTCGTCTTGGCCAGTGACACCAGCGCCTCGTCCTCAGGCAGCGTCTCCTGCTGGGCATCCGGAAGGTCAGTGAGCAGCCCGAAGCGCAGGTTCTCGTCCCGATTGGCGAGAAAGCGCACTTCCAGCGCCTCAACCAGGTCCGCAAGTCCCGCGGCGCTGGAGAGCATGGTCGGGATCACGACCAGGGCGCGCGATTGCGGCGGAATTCCGCCCGAGTAATCCATGCGGGGCAGAAGGTGTGGCGTTGCCAGCACGGTCGCCAGCCAGTTCACCAGCGCCACCGCCAGTTGACTCGCACACAGCGCCGCGAGGATCCCGACCAGAACAAGCATTCCCCGGTTTCCCCCGTCGGCCCCGAGTCGGGCAACAAGGCCGCCGGTGCCGATCCCCGCCAGAAGGACGATCCCGCCCAAGTAGATGGGCAAAGGGAAACGGCCGCTCGGCCTGCGCAAAGCCCCCACAACCGAACCGCGCACCTGCGCCGCCCGTTCCAGTTGCGGCAACCCCTGGTCGATCAAGTAGAAGCCCACGTGCCGCGTGCGTTCGTCGCCTTCGCCGCTGGTCGTTCCCGCCTGGGCAAGCCGAATCGCCTGGCGCGCCACCTCGCTCTCCGCGAGCGGGCTGCGCCTCGCGATCGCCTCCACGGTGCGGCGGTAGCGGTCGCGTGTGGCGAATTCCATCCCGCGGTAAACGCCAGCCGGGTCTTCGCGCAAAGCCTGCTCGACCGCGCTCACGCTTTCCACGAACTTGCGCCAGTCCGTCGCCCCGAGGATGCGCAGGCTGCCGATGCTGTTGCTGATGGAAACCTGGTCGGCCGCCTGTTGCTGATTCTCCGCGTGGACCACCTGCTCGATGCTCAGGTCGGACTCGGAGAGCCGCTGTTCGATCCAAGTGAGCGGCAAGGTCAGGCTCAGTCCCTGCAGTCGATGCGCAAGCTCGGCGACGAATGAACTGGCCATAGGCGGGTTGGCCCGCGCCATGTCCGCGGTCACCAGGATCAGGCTCTTCGGATCTTTCTTGGCCACGGCCGCCATCTGCTCCGCCCAGGTGGCAGCGCGGTCGCGCTCGATCCGCGCAGCAGCAACCCGCGCGCCCACCCGCCGCAGGTTCTCGATGAGCGCCAGGCGCAACATGATGGGGATGGCCCACAATTCGCCGAGCTTCAGCGCGGTCACCGTCTGGTAGGCCGCCACGAAACCAGCCAGGCTCTCCACATCCACCCGTCCATCCCCGTGCGAGATCGCTTCCAGCGCGATGTCGTACACGCGCGGCAGGCCCGCCGACGGACCGCTGCGCAGGCGGGGCAACTGCCGACTGTAGCCCTCGGGCAGGTGCCGCCTGGCCGTGCGAATCTGCTCCTCGATCAGGTAGAAG
>PMKP01000468.1 GCA_003157775.1 Myxococcales bacterium
GACTGTGGTGAAAAAGCTAACTACTCCGTCGAGCAACGATCTCCTCGATACGCGTGCGCAAATCGCCATCGTGCAGGGTGACGGTCACATCGTCACCTTGGTGCAAACCGGCGCAGCTTCGCAGCACCCGGCCGTCAGGCCCACGCGCCAGACTGTAGCCGCGATCCAAGACTTTGAGCGGTGAAAGCGCGTCGAGCTTGCCGGCCAGCGCTTCCAGGGAGCGGCGCCGATGCGCCAGCAGGGCGGTGCCCGAGGCGACCAGGCGCCGCTCAGCCGCGGTCAGGGCGGTGCGCTGATCGGCGATGCGGCGCTGCGGATGCGAACGGAAGAAACGCGCTTCGAGCGAGCGCAGGTCAGCACGGCGCCGGGCGGTGGCCGCGTACAGGGCGCGAGCCGCACGCTCCACGAAGTCGTCCAGACCCTGACGGCGCAGGTCGATGAGTCGGCGCGGATCCCCGAGTGCGGCGTGCGCTCGTTCCAGGCGCAGGCGCAGGGCGCCTATCTCGCCCTGCAGGGCTCGACCCAGGCGGCGGCCCAGAAGCTGCAGCTCGGCCAAGAGTTCCGCCGCCACCGGCACGGCCAACTCGGCCGCCGCCGAGGGCGTGGGCGCGCGCAAGTCAGCCACGAAGTCGGCGATGGTGAAGTCGGTCTCGTGGCCGACCGCCGAGATGACCGGGACCGGGCAGGCGGCAATGGCACGCGCCAAGGCTTCGTCGTTGAAGGCCCACAGGTCTTCCAGCGAGCCACCCCCGCGCGCCACGATGACCACGTCTACGTCAGGGACCTTCACGATCTCGGCCAAAGCTGCCGCGATGGCAGCGGCCGCGCCTTCGCCCTGCACGGGCGTGGGGGCTAGCAGAATGGGCACCGGGAAACGGCGGTGTGCCACCCGCACGATGTCGCGAATCACGGCACCTTGAGCTGAGGTCACCACACCCAGCCGGCGCGGAAGAAAGGGCAGGGGACGCTTGCGCTCGGGATCGAAGAGACCCTCGGCAGCCAGCTTCTGCTTGAGTTGTTCGAAGGCCAGAGCCAGGGCACCGGCGCCGGTTGGCTCGATTGCGTGTACGGAGAGCTGGAAGCGGCCGCGCGCTTCGTAGATGGTCAGGCGGCCACGGCAACGCACCTGCTGCCCATCTTGCACGCGAAAACGCAGTCGACCGGCGTCACGCGCGTACATCACGCAGTCGAGTTGCGCCTCGGCATCCTTCAGGGTGAAGTAAAGATGTCCGTTGGCCGAACGCTTGAGACCGGACAATTCGCCTTCGACGCGCAGATCAGAGAAGCGGGATTCGAGGGTGATGCGGGCGGCGCGCACCAGTTCGGATACCGCGAAGATGCGCGTGTCCTCGGTCGCAGGCGATTCGTCAGGCGGCGGGACGTGCGCCGACGCGTCGCGGCTCGCCGGGGAAAGCGAACCCTCCGGCGCGTGGTTGGCACTGGCGCTGCGAACCGACGGAGCAGCATTGTTGGGCGCTAGTGTCTCGGCGAGCGTGGTGGCATCCTTGGGCGGCTGTCCTGCCAGCCGGCTGTCGAAGGAAAGCTGACTTGAGTCCCTTTCCGGCGCGGGATTGCTGGCCCCATCCGGCTTGCCCCGGCGCGGACTCACCGCACTCTCCGCGCGGCCGCACGCTCGTAGTCAGCGGCATTGGTGCGCAAGGCTTCCAGATCCCCGCTGGCCACCCGCCTGAGCCCCTCCGCCTCACTTGCCAGACCTGCAAAGCCCCAGCCGAAAGCGGGCTTGCTAGTCTTGTGAAAAAGGAGACGACCGGCAGGCCACACGATTTCAGCCTCGCTGCCCGCTGCATTTTCGACCGGCGCGCGATCGCCTGCTGCCGCAAGCTGCGCGGCCAAGCTTGGCCACACCTCGGCGGCCAGCGACTTGGCGAACAGCTCGGCCGCGTTTTCGCTGGTGGCCGCCGGCGTGAAGCGCCGGATCATGCGCTCGCGCTCCTGTCCCTCAGGAAGGTTGCTGAGCGTGATGTCGTACGACTCGCGCCCGGCGCGAAGGATGGTCATCCACGACCACTGTGTGGCCAGATCCAGCGCGGCCCAGAGCCGGGCCGGATCCCGCGCCGCCACGGCCGCCGCCAGCCGCGCCTTAGCTTCGGCCGGCGTCTTGCACCCGCGCTGCCAGCACGCCGAAAGCAGAAGCACGGGCAGGGCCAGCAGGATGGCCGCGAGAATGAAGGGGGATCGGGTTCTCACCGGGCGTGACCGTTCAGTCGAATGTTTCTCGCAAACGAAGCTAATGCCGGAGAACTCGCTTGCTCCTGTCGCTGCTGTCTTTCAGCCTCGGCCTTGAGATCGCGAATCTGTCGCTCGACCTCGTTGCGGTTGTCAGCGTTGGGAGCCTCGCGCAGATAGTTGCCGTACAGCCTGATGGCCTCGGAATACTCGCGTAGCTGCCGGTGGCACTGTGCGATGTTGTAGAGGAACGAGGCGTCCTGCTTCAAGCGATACGCCTCCTTGAATTCCCTCGGCGCCTCGCGGTATTCGCCCAGTTGGTAGTGCATCCGGCCTTGCTTGTAGTGTGCCTTGGCCGTTTCAGTTGCACCGACGGTCTTGTCAGCCGCCCGACCTTCGGATGCGACAGCGGTCGCGAGCGAAAAGATGATCGCCGCGATGAGAACTTGAGGCACTCGTCTCACGGAGGCCTCATGCTATGCGAACGTATCCCGACGCGCAACACGTTGGTCTGCTCTTTGCCATCTACCTGGCAGATGCCGCGCAATGCGCTTCGTGGCCTTTGTGCTACTAACGTGTCAGGGTCGCGCCCGATTCGTGCTAGATTTCTGCGCGCTCGACGGTGACCGACGAAAACAAGCCTGCCGCCCCTCCAGCCTCAGGGCCGTTGCCCGACGGCCTTGCTGTGCCTGCTGGCGAGGACGAGTTCGCCGGCATCCCGTCCCGGCGCGGGCGCCATCCTGTGATCGCCTTGGGCACAGCAGCTCTGGCCTGCTTTCTGATCTTCCAGATCAAGGACGACCTGCGTTATGCACTCTCCCCCAGTGTGGCGCAGGATCTGGGCGATGCGCGTTCGATTAGCACGGCCAAGCCCGAGGGGTTGCCGGTCAACCGATACGTGCGCCTGGCGGGCAATGCCGATCGGGAAAGCGCGGTCGTGCTGGACACACAGGGGTCGTGGCACTTTACGCAGTTCTTCCGCCTGCTCGGCACCAACAGCCGGATTTTCGTCAGGCGGGCGGCTGACCCCTTGCCGGCCGAGCTGGCCGCGCATGACGTGTTCGTGGGACGGCTCATGGGTTTTTCCAACCTGTCATTTCAGGAGGCCATCCGTCACCACTTCGCCGGTCACGTGAGTGCAACGCACTTCTTTGCGCCAACTGTCGTGCGGACCGCACTGGCCCAGGCATCCGGCGGCTCATTGCTGCTCACCGACCTGCTCGGCGATCGTGTGTCCCTAGCTGCTAACGACGAGTTGGTCATCGACATGGACCGTCCCGGCCAGATCCGGATTGATTTTCCGCGCGAGCGATTTGTCGACCAGGCCGCGGCCCGCGCTGCGGTCGAACAGCAAGCAGGGCAGGTGCTTGAGGCACCCGGCGATGCCGTCGATCCCAAGAGCCTGGCCCTGGTGGTGACATTCCCGCCCGAGCGGCGTGACCGGGCATTGCAGGCACTGGGCGAAATGGACCGTCGGCTGCATATCCGGCCTGCGCACACCACCTACAAGTCTCGCGTCGCGGATCTCGGCGCCACGGCCGAGGCGATCGTGGTCAAGACCGCGGGGGCAGGCTCGCAAGCCCTTCCGGTCGCCCAGATCCAAGGCGTCGCCACCCTGGCTGCGGTGCAGATCCCCGACGATGCGCTCATTCTCTTCGAAGGCGAGCGGCCGCGCGAGCATTTCAAGTCGCTCATCATCGCCGCCTTCTTGCTCGGCTTTGCCGTTATCAATCTCTTGGCCCTGCGCCGCCGGGACCGCTAACGAAAGATCATCATGATTCGGTTGTACGACACCCGGGCCAAGAAGAAGGTGGAATTCCAGCCGCTAGAGCTGGGCAAGGTCTCCATCTACGTGTGCGGCGTGACCGTGTACGACCTGTGCCACGTGGGTCACGCGCGTACCGCGGTAGCGTTTGACGTGATTGTGCGCCACCTGCGCGCGCGCGGCTTTGACGTGCGCTTCGTGCGCAATATCACTGACGTCGATGACAAGATCATTCGCAAGGGACTGGCCGAGGGGCGACCCGCCGCCGAGGTCGCGCGCAGCTACGCGGAGGCCATGGCCGCCGACATGGACGGCCTGGGCGTGGCCCCGCCCGACATCGAGCCGCGCGCCACCCTGCACATCCCCGAGATGATCGACGTCATCCGCCGGCTGGAAGAACGCGGTCTGGCCTACCCTGCAGGCGGCGACGTGTACTATTCGGTGGCAGGTTTTCCCAACTACGGCGGCCTGTCCGGGCAAAGCCCCGAGGAACTGCAGGCTGGCGCGCGCGTCGAGGTGGGCGAGCAAAAGAAGAGCCCGCTCGATTTCGCCTTGTGGAAGGCGGCCAAGCCGGGCGAGCCGTCCTGGGAGAGCCCTTGGGGACCGGGCCGTCCGGGCTGGCACATCGAGTGTTCGGCCATGGCGCACCGGTATCTCGGCGCAAGCTTCGACATCCACGGTGGCGGTTCAGATTTGATCTTTCCCCACCACGAAAACGAAATTGCCCAGTCGGAAGGTGCGTTCGGCGCTTTCGCGCGCTACTGGATGCACTCCGGGATGCTCAACTTCGGCGGCGAGAAGATGTCCAAGTCGCTGGGTAATGTGGTCACCATCCGCCGCGCGGCCGAAAACCACGATCTCGAAGCCCTGCGCCTCCTGCTTATCAGCGTGCACTATCGTAGCCCGGCTGGGTTCAGCATCGCGCGTGACGATGCGGGCCAGCCGCTCTATCCCGATCTCGACGAGGCTGAAGCGCGGCTGGACTACTTCTATCGCACCCTGGAACGGCTGGACGCCTTCGCGGGCAGCTTGGCGAGCCCATCCTCGCCGCCGCCGTCTGAGCTGGCCACGCGTTTTGTTGAAGCCATGGACGACGACTTCAACACCGCCGCCGGCATCGGGCACCTCTACGA
>PMKP01000317.1 GCA_003157775.1 Myxococcales bacterium
GGCGGGAGCACCAGCTCCGGCGGCAGCACCAGCTCCGGCGGCAGCACCAGCTCCGGCGGGAGCACCAGCTCCGGCGGGAGCACCAGCTCCGGCGGCAGCACCAGCTCCGGCGGGACCACCAGCTCCGGCGGGACCACCGGCTCCGGCGGCAGCAGCGGCCTAGCCTGCATGAGCCCGGCCAACGCGGTATCGTTCAATCCCGCCATGTACGGCATGGGCGTTGCCGCCGATGGTACGCTCTGGACCACGGGCACGATCTACAACCTGCCCTCCAGCCCGTACAACTTCGGCGCCGGCCCCGTCTCGTCCACGGGCAGCGCGGATGCCTTCCTGAACAAGGTGGATCCGACCGGGCTTACTGCAACCCAGAGCTTCACCTTCGGCTTCTCGGGCGGCGCCGACCAGGTCGGGTTTGGTGTGAGCGTCAGCGGTGGCGGTGGCAACAATGTTGGCGTCATCGGGACCTACTTCACCCATATCGACTTCGACCCAAACGCGGCCGCCGCCAGCGACAGCGGTCCGACTGACAACCTCGACTACCTTGAGAAGGCCTCTACGGCCATCGGTGCCCCGATGAACTACTACCTGGTCGCCAGTGGCGCGTCGGTCATGCCGGAAGTAACGCCCATCAAGGCGCACAACGTTGACGTGGGCGCGGGCCAGCTCCTTGCCATCGCATCCAACCCCAGCCAGAACAAGTTCGCGATCTGCGGCAAGACGAGCCAGCTTCTCCCCAAGTACGTCGCGACCAACACTTCCAACGTTGGTTTGCTCACCGCTGGGTGGGGTGGCACTGGCTCGGGTAGCCCAATCACCGGCGCGGCCACCTACGGCGGCAACATGGATATCGTGGTAGCGGTGATCAACGCGAGCGGCACTGGTTCGACCGCCGGCCAAGTGCTCTGGGGCAGGCAGTTCGGTGGCGTGGGCGACCAGGCCTGCCAGTCTGTGGCCATGGACAGCGCCGGCAACGTGGTCATTGGCGGTACCTACAATGGTGCCTTGGCCTTCGGCACCACCCCGGCGCTCACCCTGCCCACGGTTGGCACCAGCAATCTCGGCCTTCCGTTCGTGGCCGTGCTCGACCCCAACGGCACGGTCCTGCAGGCCGCGACCTGGGGCACCAGTGGGGTCTCGGATGTCTACGGCGTAGCGGTTGACAACAGCTCGCCAGCCAACATCGTNNAGCTGAACTCCAGCCTGGTTCCGCAGTGGGCGATGTCATTCGGCGACGCCGCCTTCCCCTCGGCAGTCAAGGCTGTATCCCTGTCGTCAAGCGGCAACGTGTTCATCGGCGGGGCTTTCGAGGGCACCCTCAACGGGCTCAACGGCCTGGCTGCGTCCGGCAACTCTGCGCTCGACGCCTTCACCGCAGAACTCTCCGGGACTGACGGCTCGGTGCTTTGCGCCCAAACGTACGGCGATGCCCCCGGGACGCAGCAGGCCTTTGCTGTCACCGTGGCGAGCGCCGCGACTGGGACCCTGGCCGACTCTGTAATGATCGGCGGCAGTTTCACCAGCACCGTCGCGCTGGGTTCCACCACCCTGCTCAGCCCAGGCAACGTCTGCAGCGTGAACCCTGACTGTGAGGGTGAGGGTCTGAACTGCAGCGACGGACACTGCGTAAGTGCCGGTGTTGCTAGGAGCTTCATCTCCCGCCTCATCCCGTAGGTGGGCCCACGGGATCGCGCTATCGCTCGTCCCTTCCTGCGTCTAGCACTCGCCGGGCACCCGCAGCAGGGATGCGGTTGGCCAGGCCCGCCTTTCCCAGGCGGGGGACGCCGATACGCACTCCACTTTCGAGTATGGTGACCACTGGAATCCATCCTGGGACCGTTGTTTCGCCAGCGGGTTCGTTTTGGGGCTTGGTAGGCGACCCCGGGGATGACTATCATTGGGACTTTCGACGCCAATTCCGATGCCGAAACCATGGCCAATAGCCGCCCTGGCAGGATGGCTGCTGCTAACCGGGCTGGTCTATGCGCCAGGGCTCCGCGGCGAGTTCCAATTCGATGACTTGCGTTCGGTGCAGTTCAACCAGAGTATTCGCCGTCTCGACAACTTCAGTCACCTACAGTTGCTCGTGGATATGGTTCGGGGCAGGCGCGTCCTCACCGATCTTACCTTTGCCATCGATTACGGTATTGCGGGCAACGATCCGTTTGCATTTCACGCGACCAATCTGGGCATTCACCTCGCTATTGTCCTGCTTGTGTTCTTCTTCACGCGCAGGATGCTCACGCTCAGTGGTGCCTCGGGCGGCGATTTCTTGGCTTTGGCGGTGACTGCGGTATTCGCGTTGCATCCGCTGCAGACCCAGGCCGTGGCCTACGTCTCGCAACGGGCAGAGTCGCTGGCTTCTGCCTTTTACTTGGGCTCACTTCTGTGGTTGCTGGCGGCCGAGCGGCGTGGGCGTTGCTTGGCTGGCTTTGGGTATTACGCCGCGTCGTTCGTCCTGTTTGCGCTCGGGCTGGGCGCCAAAATCATCGTGGCCACCCTTCCCGTCGCCTATCTATTGATGGGACCTCTGCCAGGCCCCCATGGCCTACTGGCGCGCCCGTTGCGACGACTGGCGCCGGCCGCACCCTTTCTTGCCTACGCGCTGTCGACGACGGCTTTGACGGTGCCGAACTTGAAAGGAGAGGATGCGGGGTTCTTCATCCCGTTCATGCCGCCTGGCCGCTATTTCTTGACCCAGTGGCACGTTCTTGTTACGTATCTGCGGCTTCTCTTCTGGCCGGCCGGCCAAAATGTGGACTGGGACTTCCCAGTGGCGCGCGGCCTGGCCGATCCAGCCGTGCTCGGCTCTGGCTTGCTTCTCGTCGTCCTGCTCGCGGGAGCTGGAATTCTCTTCTTCCGATGCCGCTCGCGCGCGGACAGGGCCGGCGCGGCGGGCCGAGCAGCCGGGTTTGGCGTGGCCTGGTTCTTTCTTGTCCTGGCCCCCACTTCCAGCGTGGTACCGCTGGCCGACGTCGTGATGGAGCATCGGCTCTATCTCGCATCCTGGGGCGTGTTTTTTGCGGTGACAGTGCTGGCCACCGGCTTCGCCGCGCGCCTGCACCTGCAGG
The DNA here is from genome assembly GCA_003157775.1 of Myxococcales bacterium. Lineage (GTDB taxonomy): Bacteria > Myxococcota_A > Polyangia > Fen-1088 > Fen-1088 > Fen-1137. Next base: position 3,069 of record PMKP01000317.1, read on the forward strand.
GCCTTTCGCGTTTCGGGGTGGCCGCGGTGGTGGGGCTATGCGCAGTTCTCGCCACGGCCACTTACCTTCGCGTTGGGTTGTGGAGATCCAAATTGCTGCTCTGGTCGGACGCGGTCGCCAAGTCACCGCACAAGGCGCGCGCGCACCTTGGACTGGGGAATGCCTATCGCCTGGCGGGCCAGCTCCAACCAGCCATCGACGAGTATGCGAACGCGCTGAATCTGGCTGGCAATGACCCGGCCTGGGTGCGAAACAGCATCCGCGAAAAGCTTGCCGCGGCTCTGCTGTGGCAGGCAAGTAGCGAAGATGCCATCGCCACGCTCCAGGCTGGCTTGGCAGAGGATCCGAACCACAGCGCCTTGCTTGGTACCCTGGCCATGGCGTACCTGCAGCGACACGAGTTGGCGCAGGCCGAGGTGGCGGCGGAGCAATCTGTGCGCACGTCTCCCAGACCCGCATCCTCCCTGCTCGTGCTGGGGATGGTTCGCATGCAGAGGGGCGACCAGGCGGGTGCGACAGACGCATTCGCACGAGCGGTGAAATTGGAACCCGACGAGTTGCAGGGGAGCCTCCTGCTCGCCGGGGCGTATCGCGCGCAGGGGCGCACCCGGGAGGCTTGCGATGTTTTGCGCTCTTTCCGGAAGCCGAACCTGGAGCAGCACGAGCAATTGCAGCAGGCACTGGCAGGCTGCCCGCCCCGCTGAGCCAGGCTTCTGCCCGCTGTCCGTGGTTGCCACGCGCGCCTCATCGCCATCGCTGGAAGACCGTCGGTGCAGATGACTTCATCGTCGAACCACAAGGGCGCGAATGGTAGGCTGCCTTTCGTGGTCAGGACACTCCCAACCGGAAACTCCCGCGGTCGAGAGCCTCGCGCGCTGCGATTCCTAAGATTGCCAAGCCTGTTCTTGCTGGCGCTCCCGCTCGTCCTCGCGCTAGCGGCATACGCGCGCGTGCTGGGCGGCGGGTTTGTCTTCGACGACCAACTCTCCGCGCTCAACCCGGTTGTGAGGAATCTTGCGGCTCAGGCGCGATCGCTCCTCCCTGCGCTGCTCCATGGCGGGCGCCCAGTCGTTGACCTGAGTTTCGGGTTGAACTACGCCGTGGGTGGGCCCGACGGGCGGGGTTTCCACGCTGTCAACATCGCCATTCATCTCGCCGCAGTCGTGCTCGTGTTCGCATTCACGGCGCGAACCCTCGATCTGGCGGGCGTCTCACACGCGCGCGGGCCTGCTCTCGCGATTGCGGGCGTGTTTGCCCTGCATCCCCTGGAGAGCCAGGCGGTCAGCTACGTCTCGCAGCGAGCGGAGTCCCTTGCCTCGGCGTTGTACTTGGCCACACTCCTGCTGCTGCTCGCGGCCGAACGTACCGCGAGTACCCCGAGGCGTTGGCTTTTCTGGGCCAGCGCTTACGGCACATTCCTGTTCGGACTCGGGACGAAGCAGATCGTGGTGACCTTGCCCTTGGCCTACCTGTTGCTTACGATTGCCGTGCCCGAAAAGAGAAATGCGGCAGAGCGGATCTCCTGGCGAAGGCGGCTCGCGGTGCTGGCACCGTTCCTCGCCACGGCAGGCTGGTTCGTCCACCAGCTCATGGCCTCGGTCGAGGGACATCGAGACGTGGGCGCAGCCGTCGCGGG
>PMKP01000020.1 GCA_003157775.1 Myxococcales bacterium
CGGCTGGCGATCCTTAGTGAAGCCGGCCAACGAGATGACCTTGGCGAGCCCCGCCCTGACCTCCGCCCCGTCCACGGTGCTGTAGTGCTGTTGCATGTCGGCTGTTGCGTGACCGCTGATAGCGCGCACCACCAGGTCATGAACCTGCGCCACCCGTCCCAGATCCTGGAACGTTCGCCGCATGAACTTGGCCGATAGGTGCTTGGTGACCCCTGCTGCCTTGGCGATTCCCCGGATGGGTTTGTCGAGACAGGACCCAGCCCGGTATCCGCCCGTTTCGGACGGGAACAGCAGATCCGACTCGCGCATCGGCCCCTCCGGCAAGTGCTCGGCGTGCCATCGCAGGATTTCCATCAGATCCTCGGGTAGCGGCACCCGCAACCAACGAATACGACCTCGCTTCCCCTGCTTGAGACGCTCCACCACCTGCCCCTTGGTTTCCGACCTTCGCACCAACAAGACGCCCTCATCCCAAAGCACGTCCGGTGTTGGGCCCTTCCTTCGGATCGGCCGCAACTCGGAAGGCCTTCGGCCTGTGGTCAGCCCCAGAGCCAACATTGCGAAGTGCTGCGGGTACAACTCCCGAGCCTTCTCCATGAACCTTGGGACTTCATTCACCGTCAGCGCCCCCGGCTCCTCCTCCGTGTACGTCCGCCAGTCGGACGTGTCGAGCAGCTCGACATTGCGGGTTGGGTCGCGTTCGAGTTCAAGATCCTCGACAGCCGATCGCAATGTCGTGAGCAGGATGGCGAGCCATCCGTTCACCGTGTTCGGGCTGTAGTCTCCACGCTTGATTCTCCGTCCCTGGGCAGCTTTCCATTCCTCGATATCCTTCTTCGTGATGGCGTCGACGAACCAATCGCCGAACGCCGGAACGAGATGAAGGTCCTGCGTATCGGCCCAGCGCTCACGGCTCTTTGCTGACTTGAGGCTTCCGAGCGCGATCTTCCTCTCGTACAAGGACGTCGCGTAGTCTGCGTACCGCTGGCGCGGCCGTTCGACTCCTGGACCTCCACCGCGAATCTCGTCGCGCATCTCGGCCTGTTTCACCACCGCCTGTTCCTGGGTGATGTCCTCGAATTCTCGATTGCTCTCCTTCAGCGTGCCAGTCTTCGGGTTGATCGCACGCACGCGAATGCGATAGCCCGTCGGTGTTTTGTAGATACCCGGGTACCGGGTCGGCGTACAGCCGTCCGTCCAGCTCATGGCTATGTTCCTCTCCAGGAGCATCGGGCCGTCCTTCGGGCAGGATAGCAGCTCCCTGCGACAGAAACCTGTCAAGCGTACTGATGAGGTAGACGTCCGTCCCACTGCGCCCTCCTCGCCTGCCGTCCGGCTGCAAGAAGCCGCGCATCTTGAGATTACGCACTGCGGACGGAGATCTGTACCTCATGTAGACGGCAGCCTCGGCCGTGGTCAGGTAGGACAACGGAACCGAAGTGGCGGACTCTGGAAACTTCACCATCTACCTTCCAGCTCTCGCGGGAGGCGCAGACCGGGTTGGCCGAAGATCGCCCCCCATAGTCCTGTGTTGTCGGGTAGGAGGCCCGACTCGTGCCTCCGAAGACGGGACGTTCCAAATAGAAGACCAATGCACGGAATCCGCGAGGGTTTGAGAAGATCAGCCCGCCGCTCCACTGGCAAGCCGAGGCCCGCCGATCGAAAGACGCCGGACGATCGTCCTGCCAAGAGCGACGCTCGGGTCCCGCCCGACGGAAACGTCTTCGATCGATCCAAGAGGTCCCCTTGTCCCCAAGTTTCACGAAGAACTTTCCGCTCTACGGCAATCACGGCGAAAGCGGACGGCGATAGACTCGGCCCGCGTTTTCGATCGGCGTTCCTCGCGGCCAAGATGGCTTCACGAACGATTTGGACAGGATCCCGCGTCTGCATGGTCAATTCCATGCGAACACTCCAAATCCCAGATTGGCGACTTTCTCATACCACCGCGCGGTCGTGCGAATAGTGGCAAGCGCTGCCTCGAAGTCCCACTGTTCCTCGTATTCCAACGTCGTGTCGCCTGCGTGTTCTTGCTCGATTCGGTCGGCGGCCATGCGAAGCTCCCTGGCGAACGCCATCGCCTCGACGCAAGACATGTCTTTGTACATACCTTGCGCAAGAAGATTCTCGCCAAATGACCGGAGTTCGCGAACCGCTGCTTGACCACGGAGTGCGCAACAGGAGCCAAAGGCCCCAACCGGGATGCCGTAGTCATCGAGCGGGCACGGCTCGCTAGGGTTGTGAGTGAAGCCGCCCACCAGGTTTGGTTGATGCGGGTGTTTTGGACAGCCGCATCCAATTGGTAGGTTGTCGAGTCCCATAGTTGTCGTTTGGTTACGAATAGAAGGACCGAGCCGTTTCACCGTAGCCGCCGACACCATGTTCTCCGATCGCTCGTGCACCATCATGCCGTCCTTGCGGCCGGCTTCCGCCGCCGGCCTGAACCTCCTTGTCACAAAGCTGATCCGAGGCCGCTGCACGTAGGGAACCGTGACAGTCGTAGCTACGGAGAAATCGCCGAGAAGGATCAGGCGACCCTCCCCGCGTCGGGAAAAGGTGGGGGAACCGCCGGCGGAGCGGCGTGAGGCCGCCGTCAAGTGCCCCAAGACGCAAGCACACTGTCCGAGATCCGACCCGGCCGTCCCCTTACGGCCAAGCGGGCGCTCGAACGCGCTGCCAGCGCGGGCGGGGCGCATGCGCGGAGTCGCCGGACTCGCGAACGCCGCCAACGGTTTCCCCGTGCAGCCCGCCGCAAGACAGCCATGCTCCTGCCCGGTGACCGCACGCCGCTGGATCCGGGCTAGTGCCCGGAAGCGAGCGCGGTGATGTCGACCGACTTGAGGGCATCCGGAACCACAACCCGAACGGTGACCAAGAACGCCAATAGTCCGAGAATGACCATCGTCGTGATCACCGCCAGGCACTGGCATCCGAGCTGCCGCCATGTCGGTTCTGTTCGATGATGAGTGTGAGGCATAGGTAAGTTGAGTCCGGCGACTCCGGTACCATGCGCGACACCCGGGCCCTTGCAGGAGAACGGCGAGTCCGCCGTGGGCTACAGCTTCTGCGGGCGGGCCGGCTACGGCCACACACCCGGCTCGTGGTCGGACGCCGACCCAGATTCCGCAAGGACCAGCGGTCCAAACGCAGGCAGAATTCTGGGCGCCGAATTGCAGTCCGGACCCGAAAGGAAATAGGTGGGGAACGCAGTCGGGCGGCGTGAGGCCGGAACGCGGGCGCTCCCCGCGGTGCAGTCCGATGGCTCGCGCGTTCATCTGGCAGCTCGGTCCCTGGGCCGGCGGCTCAGCGGTACGCATCGCCGTTCGGATCGTCCGGGCGGACATCCGTCGATGACCGGGCTCGCGGGTCCGACCGCGTTCCCCCAGGGTAGCCATTTCGCAGCCGAAGTTCGCGAGCGCTCCACTCTCACCCTCAAGAATCAGGGCTTGAGTTGCCACACGCCCTTCTCCACACGCTCGATGAGCGGGTCGAGTTGAACGCATTGCCGAATCTTCGCCTTCCAATGCGAATTGATCTTCGCCCTCGGGTTGGCCTCCAGCGCCGCGTAGAGCGTGGCTAGGGGAGCCACGCCCCCGCAGTGCTTGAGCGCATCGCGGACGAGAGTTCGCCAGGTCGACAAAGCCGTCATCGCGTTCGGCGTCGATGGTTCGGGTCTGGTCGTAGTCATATGCGTGCACGGTTAAGAAACGAGCCCGATTACGCAACGGATGAACAGCCCGGAGCATCGTGAGAGCAGCCGAGATACGGCATCCCATAACTAGTAAATGGCTGCTGCAGGCTGGTTGTTACTCCGTCGGTGCGCGCGTAACACGGGCCTGAGACGCCGCGCCTGCGCCCCCGACCAAGCCCCGTAATCCCGTGGGCTTGGATGACATACGCTCGGGCGCACTGTGCGGATAGGCCGTGCGGCCCTTCTAACCGGACCGCGGAGGGAGCCGTTGACACGAACGACAGCGCAACCATGGCGACCCCATGCCTCGGCCGCGTCGGCCGCAGCCAGTTCAAAAACGCTGCCCTCCGACGCGAGAAGGCAGCATAATTAACCTTTCCACAACACCGGGGCAATTGCACTCTCTCGACAGGATAGCCATGGCGGACGCCACACAGCCGAAGCGCGTTTTTCTGAGTTACAGCCACGATTCGGAGGCCCATGCGGTCCGCGTGCTGGAATTGGCCGTGCGCCTTCGTCGCGATGGGGTGGATGCGTGGCTCGATCGCTATGAGCCGCACCCGGTTGAGGGGTGGCCTCGTTGGATGATGAAGCAGATCGAAGCTGCAGATTTCGTGGTCGCCATGTGCACGGAGACCTATTGTCGCCGCTTCGAAGGACGCGAAGAGCCGGGAATCGGTCGCGGCGCAACCTGGGAGGGGCTGGTCGCCACGCAGCTCCTATATGACAACGGGACGAAGAATGAGAAGTTAGTTGCGGTGCGTTTCGACGAAAGCGACCAGGTAGTGCCCCGCCCGCTTCGCGGCTACCAACACTACCGCCTGATGAACGAGTACGAGGCGCTCTTCCGGCATCTCACGAACCAACCTGAGGTCACGCCGCCGACCGTGGGGCCCCTGTGGAAACCAGCGCGCAAGGCAGAGCCCGGTCGCGCGGCAGTCCCAGCAGCCCCGGTCGTGGGCGCCGGGCTGCCTGAGCCCCACAATGCTTCGCCCTTTTCTACCGGGAACCCTATCATGGAACCAAGGCAGTTCTTTGGCCGTAGGGCGGCGCTGTCGCAGGTGCTCGACGCCGTCGAACGTCGGCAGCCGGCCCAGATCCTGGGCGAGACCCGCATGGGCAAGACCTCCCTTCTGCATCAGATCAAGCGGCATCTTCCGCAAGACCTCGCGTCGGTCTGGGTGAGCGCGCAGGACCAGAGTGACGAGGTTGCGCTAGTCCGCCACGCGGCAGGCGTGCTCGGGCATGCGGCCCTGAAGCGGACGCTGAGTGCCGCGATACCGGGATCGCAAGCGGTGCTGCTGGCCCTGGAAGAACTGGCGCCCTTTGCCTGGCTGGTTGACGAAGCAGATGTTCTGGCGAAAGGGGAGCACCCGCTCTCCGATGGGTTTCAGAACAAGTGTCGGGCTTTGTGTCAGGACCGCAGGCTGCTCTTTGTTACCGCATCCCAGGACAATCTTCACCTCCTGCTGGTAGCGCGCGGCTTGGGCTCACGCTTTCTCAACGACTCGGTCGCAGTGTCCGTAGGTGCGATCGAACCGGACGCCTGCCAAGAGCTGTTGTCGCCCCTCCATCCGGCTGCGCGTGCCTGCGCGCTGGAGCAGGCTGGCGGATTCGCGTATGGACTGCAGCTCATGGGCGACGATCTTTGGCGCGACGGCCAGATTCACCATGCCTGCGGCCGCCTCGACAACACCCTGCGGGGCACGTTTGACCACTGGTGGAAGCGCCGCACACCGCTTGAGCGAACCCTGCTCGCGCGGGTGCAACAGGAACTCGCTGTGGACTGGAACCAAGAGGAAGTCCGAGCCGTTTTGATGGCCATCATCGATCGGGGTCTGCTGGCCGAGAAGGACGGGCAACTGACCATACCTGGCGCATCCTGGAAAGGCTACGTGAAGCGTGTTTCCTGAATCCGTGCCATCAAGCAGTCCGTCCGCCTCGCAAGCGGGCACCCCGCGGATCCTCGGGTTCTTCGAGTTCACTTGGCTCTTTTTCGTGCAGCCGGTCAGGTTGCATCACCGGCTGAAAGCCCTGGGCGTGCCGCCGGGGGCGAGCATGTGGGAGCTTGGACCGCGGTTGAGGGAGCCTGCGGTGCGCGCCTTTGTACTGCATTCGGCGCTGCTACTCTTTCTGATCACGCCCCTCGCTGCGGCAGCCTTCGGGCTCGCATTCCAGACGACGGGGTTGCTCGTGAACTGGGTCAGTCTCGCGGTCATCATCGGGTTCGGCGTCGGATTCGGCGTCGCAGTCGGCATCTTCTTCGACGTCGCGTTCGGCAACGGGTTCGGCGTCGTGGGGGGAGTGGCGTTCAGCATCGGGTTCGGTGTCGGGTTCGGCGCCGGGCTAGACGTCGCACTGAGCATCGGATTCGGCGTCGCAGTCGGCATCTTCCTCGACGTCGCGTTCAGCTTCTGGGTCGGCGAGGGGTTCGCCGTTGCGGGCGGCATAGTGGCGGTCGTTCTATTCGTCGTCCTTGGCGGCGCCACGGTGGGCGGGGTGTTCGGCGTCTTGGACGGCATCGCGTTCGGCGTCGGGGGCGTCGTTGCGTCCTGTCGTCTTCCCACCTGGATCCTCGAAGCTCCTCTGACTTGGTGCGTTTCCTTATTGGCCCGGTCTGGGCTTCTCAGTCCCAAGACGGCTTCGAAGCTGCTCCCCTTCCGCGCCCACGACCTAATTTACCTGCCGCTGCCCGGCCTGCGTTCGCTCCTTGTTAGTTTGGGTGATAGGTCCCCAAGCTTGGCCGGAGAGCTTCTTTCCACATGCGCCGAATCTGTGGGTCAGAAGAGGGCCGCAAGACTCGCTTTGCACGAGATGCAAGCTCGAAGCCTGGAGCTGGCCGGACGCGACCGGCTGTGGGAGAGCGTCGCCGAGGGCACGCTTCGCTGGCTGCCCCGCTACCTTGAGCCTGGCTCGCCCTGTCAATACTTCCGCAGCGCTGCGCGCGAACTGCGCGCAGCCGGGGTGAGTGACAGTCACAGGCACCAGCGTCTGGTTTTCGCGCGTGCAGCGCAGGCCATGGGCGACTTCAAGAAGAATGTGATCTGGCGCCAACCCACTTCCCTGGAGCGGCTTCTGCTTCCTGTGGCGGCGCAGTGGCTCCGGGTGATCGAGAACGAGCAGAGTGTGCTTGAACGAAAGCAGCGTGAGAACCCCCAGCTTCCCACCTGTTTCGTGGTCGGCTCCGCGCTCACCCTCGACGATCATGTGCTCTTCAAGGGGCGGCGCGACCTCACCCAGCTTATCGATCACGAGGTTGTTTCAGAGCGGCGGGCACCGCTCTTTCTATGGGGGCAACGCCGGATGGGAAAGTCCTCATTCCTGAACCAGCTCGACCTTCAGCTTGGTGGCGGCATGCGCATTGTGCGCGTGGACTTTGGCCACCTTGACGGCTCTCCCCTGCGCCGCACGCCCCACCGCTGGGTGATCGAGCTGGTGGCCAAGGCCGTGCCAGGTGCCCCGCCCCTACCCGATGCCGGGCCTTGGCTCCCGGCGCTCGAGTGGCTGGTGAAGCTGGAACCCCTGTTGCAAGAGCGCAACCAGCGCTGTCTAGTCGCCATCGACGAGGTGGAGAATCTGCAGGACGGGATCGCGCAGGGCTGGACCGATCCAGGATTCCTGCGCTTCGTGCGCGCAGCCGGCGACCAGCTACGCAGGATCCGATTCCTGCTGGTGAGTGCCCATCCCCTCGAACGCTTGGGACACGATTGGACTGACCGCCTGATAAGCGCCGTGCCCTACACTCTGACCTACCTTGAGGAAGACGCCGCCCGCGAGCTCGTGACCCGACCCTGCGACGGATTCCCCGACATCTATCCGGAGGGTGGCGTACAGAGCATCCTTTCCGCAACCCATTGCCAGCCCCATTTCACGCAGGCGGTGTGCGACGCGCTCGTGCGGCGCCTCAACGCAGACAAGCGCTTCACCGCCACCAGTCTCGACGTCGAACGCGCCATCGACCAAGCCTACAACGCCCAATTTCATGTCTTGCAAGAACTCTGGCAAGCGCAGACCGCGGACGAGCAAGCCTGGCTCCGTCGCCTGGCCGGTGCCAATGCGAAGCTGACCGACCCCGACATCGCCCTCACCTCCCTCGAACGCTACGGCTACGTGGAGAGCCATGACGGTGAGTATGGCGTGGCAGTGCCCCTCTTCGCACGATGGATCCGCCAACACGAGCGGCTGACATAGGCCGAACTGGCTAGAAGACGCAGTCTGCATCGGCTGGAGAAGAGCAGAATGGTCACACTGGTGACCACTCCAGCCGAGTGGTCGTCATGGCCGCGCGATAGGGGTCTCACGACTCAGTTATGAGATCGGGCGGAAACGTGAGTTCCAAACCCCGAGCACACCCGAGAGTTTCCCCGCTCGGTGAATCTCATCTAGGAGGCAGGCTCGGATTCCTGGCTCTGCCCCAAGACTGGCGGCGAAGTCCCTGATATTGGACAGCCGCCTTTCACCCTCCGTCAGGACCAGCACGACGAGCCCGCGCGCGGAAAACAGCGGCATCCCAGCTGCCCGCGCGCGCACGTAGGCCAGGAGCTTCTGGCGAACTTGCGCGAGCGGCTGCCCGATGCAGTTCACCTCCCACATGACGACGCGGACAATGCCCCCATCGTTGATCGTCGCCAGGCCGTCCGGGACCAGACGAGCCTCGCGGAACGGCGAGCGGTTGGCCAACTCGCCGTCGAGCCGGATGTCCGTTACGTCCAGAAGTCCGCGCGCCCTCGCGGTCAGGAAGGATACCGCCACGTCGCGAACCGCCACCGCGTGTCCAAGTTTCTGGGATTGTGGGTTCAAACGATACGGCCTGGTGTCTTCCGGGGCGAGCCCTTCGTCGCGCAACAAAGCCAGGCCGCGCGGCCCAAGCGTCCACACGGTGTCGCGATGAAGGGCTCCTCCTTGCAAGTGGGCGCGCAGGTAGCCGTGGTCCAGCAACGCCCGCAAACGGCGCTGCGCCCGCCGCCGTGATGGAAATGCCAGGCGTTCGATCTGCCCGGTCGTAAGAAACCCGGACCAACACAGTTCGGGCAGCAGAGAGCGTTCTCGGGCTGACGGCACGAGGCCGGCTACGGGCTTGCGCGGGCAAACGCGTTTCGGGAGGCGCAAGGTGGTCAATCGAACCTCCGCCATGGAAGCACCACAGCCAATTCACAAGTTTCACAAGGGAACCAGTCCACCTCGTTGGAACCACAGACACTGCATTTTCCTACCCAGCCCAGGTATTGGCCGTGGCAGGTCGTGCATTCCCAGCGCGCGGCCAGGGCGTTCGGGTGACCATTCGGGCAGGTGAGAGTGTCAGCCCAGAACGACGGCAAGTGCTTCAGCCAGCGCAGGACCCGCGGGAGATAGACCACCACCACAATCGCGCCAACGATGGCAAACAATGGCGCCATGATGAGCGAGATACCAACACGCGTGATGGACGTGCGGCGCGAGCCGGTAGGTTTCGTCATGTTGGCCTCCGTGGTGGCCAGCGTGGTGGACCGAGAATGGCCACGGGATCCTCAGCGATAGTCGCGTGGGCCGCCGGTGGTGGGGGTGGTGACGCCTTTTCAAGTTCAGCGATGGGGATCGCTGCGTTCCCCATCCGCAACCGGCGTGCGGTTTCAGCAGGCATAAATGCGGGGGCCTCAACATCAATGTCGAGAGCGCGAACCATCTGGGCCTTGTAGGGCGCGCGGCGCTGCCAATAGTAAAACGTCCGATCTGGAAGATGTGTGACGCCGTCGACGAGCCGGGCGAGTTCTTCTGGTGCCGTAAGATAGGGGCTCTTTGGTCGCTCCTCCCACGGCTGTGCTGGATCGCGCGGGTGGCGGCTGGTGACTGGGAGCATGTGGACCATGGCCTTGGCATCCTCGCCCGCCGCCGAAAACAACGCCTGGTGGCTGGTGTTGGTGGCCACAATCTTGGGTAGCGAACTCGAAATCTTGGCCGCGCCAGCCAGGGATTGGCTGATGAGCATGAGCGACACGCCCCGTGATCTCGCCATGGCCAAGACCCGTTCGTAGTTCTCGGCAGTCTCGTCGCCGGCCGCCAGTCCCTCCTGCCATTCGTCCACCGCCATCAGCACCGGCCGTGCCGCCTCCTCCGGGCTGCGCTCGAAGATCGCGCGTGTCGTCTTCAGCGTGATAAGACCGCCCCACCAGCGCGCGATGTCCTCACAGCCGAGCGGCGGATTGCCGAGGTTTGCCAAAACGATCTTGTCGCGCAGGAGCGAACGAAAATCGATGCATCCGCGTGCGCCCAACATCAAGCACGTCGCGGGGAGACGAAGCAGCCGGCTGAAGCGTGCCTGAAGACCGGCAGCGGACGAAACCGGAATCGGGCGTCCTTCGACGAAAAAACGCCGCACGTCGGCGTTTGGGCTCCGCGCAGCTACGGCCGCGCGAGCCGCGGGATCCATAATCAGCGGCGCCAGGTCCGGCAGGGCGAGATGGCCGTCGCACACGCCCATCAAGATCAGGTTGAAGAGCATCTGGTCCTGCACCACCCCGGTGGGCGCGCGAGTCATGCGCTCGAACATCGAGGCTACCTCGTACGCCTGCACTTCCGGAGGAACAAGGCTGCCAGGATCGCGGGCAAGAACATTCAGAGGAACAAGTCCTCCATCAGCGAACGGGTCGATGACGACCAGGGCGTCCAGCAGCCGGTTCGCCTGCTGGGGCGGCAGTTGGTGAACCAGCTCCGCGATGAAGTCATGGATCAGGTTGACCAAGTCACCTTTGAAGTCCGCCACGTGGATGCACGCAGCCGACGGTGTTCGAACGAACAAGCGCAATAGTTCCCCAATGATCCCCAGCACCAGCCGCGTCTTTCCGGTGCCTGTTCTTCCCAGCACCAGCCCGTGCCCAGCACCCAACAGGTCTCGAAGATTCAAGAACACGGCAAGTGCGGGGTCGACCGCGCTCGTGCCGATCTTGATGGCGCCGCCCTGCTGGGCGAGGCATTCCATATCTGCGCGGAAGCGGGGATCGACCGGATCCCGCACCGTGGCCCTCGCCATCGAGGCATTTTCGCGGGCCTGGGCCATCGCCAGGTCACGCTTGGTGCGACGAGACCACACCCAGGCGCCCATGACGACTCAGGCGGGTGGATTCCCGTCCGGCGGGAAATTCGGTGCCGGGGGCAAGGCACGGCGGCGCATACGGGGTGCCGCGTGGTCCTGCCCTCGGGCGCTGAGCCGCGCGGACAGCCAACGTCGGCCCACCATAGCCAGGACCAGCAGAAGAACCAGAACGAGTACTTGAACGCCATCATCAACCAGGCCAGTCCCGACGGGGCCGCCGGTGGAAGGTACGGCGTTCCGGGAGCCGCGGATCGCCGCCAACGCCAAGCCCAAAGCCAGCACCAAAGCACCCCAGGCCACGGCGCCGGTGGCACCCGCCGGCAAGCCGAGGCGCCGAAGAAGTGGACGAGCAACGACCAGCACCAAGCCGGCCGTGACCATGATGCCGACGATAGTCATGGCTGGGAACACCATGGCCATGAGGCGCCACCGTCGGGCAGCGAAGCCGGGTCGTCCTTGCCTTTCGGATCCGGCGTGGACTGGGCGGTTGCGATTCGCGCCGTGACCTGCTCCAAGTCGGCGACCCTGCGGTCGATGCTCTCGATCTGATCGTCGCGGCCAGCACTGCGTCCGACAAGAAGCACCGTGGTGGCCAGCATGAGCAAGCCGGTCAACACGACGAACCACGGCCAGACCTGCCGTGCGCCCCGTCGAACGATTGTGGCAGCCCGCAGCGACTCGGTCATAGTCAGCTCGGGCAAGCATGCTGAGGTCGTTGCCGCTGCGGCCGAAGGGCTCGCCGGCGGTAGCAGCACAGGCTTGAGCAATTCGCCTTCGGGACCACGATAGACGCCCAGTCTTGGCTCGGTGAACGGGTCTGCCACGATCCCGACGGCGTGAGGCTGGGTCCAGGTCGCCTGGTTTCTGAAGTCGACAGCGGAGTACCGGGCGCCATACCGGACGTGCCCATGAACCCAGCCCACCGGGATCCCATCTGGGTAGAGGAGCCGAGCGCTCGTGCGAGTCTGCAACTCGGACGCAAAGGACGTGAGTACGGAAGCGTGGCGCGCGTCGGCGTCTGGATCTGGAACCACGCCAAGGACAACCACATGCCGGCCAACCTCACCTTCGTAGACGCGACCGACGAGCAGCCCATACCATTCCTTGGGCGCCTCACGCTCGCCGAGCATCATGATGCGTTCGACCACCACCTCCGGGATCGCCACTTCAAACCCAGTCGCCCCCTCGTACACCAGGTAGCCCGACCGCGCCTCGGACCTGCCCTTCTGCCGAATGGGTTCCTCCACGATCCCGATGGGCGTGAAGCCCGAGTCCTTCTCGATGACGGTCGCCTCGATCTCCCTAGGCATGTCACCACCTCAGCGGCCGGAATTCCTCACCGCTTTCGTCCCGGTCCAGCGCCAGGAACGCCGGCTCCATCGGCACCGGGTCGAAAAGGGGCGTCTCAAGGACGGGAGACAGATCCGCCACCGGCAAAAACGCGCTGCTGGGCTCGTCCACGGCATGCGTGATGTCAGCGGGCAGGACCGGGTAGCGCAAGTCCGGATTAAGCGGTCGCGTCTTCAGCACTGTCCGCCAATACCGCACCGCCGGTGGATTCCATCCGCCGTATCCGCGCTCCCGATCCGGTTCGTCGCAGTTGAACAAGTGCATCACATGCACAATCAGCTGCCCTGCCAACATGTGGCCTTGCGCAAGCTCCCAGCCCTCGCCCAAACAGACGACGCCGCTGCCAGGTTGGACATGAGGCGACCAAGGCAATGGCGCGCCAATACAGGTCACGCTCGGTCTACTGAACGGGTAGTTCGCGCCGGCCAACAGGTCGAACTTGACCTTCACCATGGGCGTCGTCTTGCCTTCGCCGACCAGGATCGGGAAGCGGTACTCGACCATGTACAAGCGAACGAGCCCCGCCGCACCTTGGGCAGGAGTGGCCACCGAGCCCGCGCGGAGGGTTTGATCTGACACGAAGGGCATGATCGGCCCCAGGCAATCGGAGCGAAGGCCCTGCACGACTTGGAAGTCGAAGGCCAGACGCGAACGCAACAGCGCTGGGCTGAGCCGAGCCATGGCTTCACGCCCCAGCCGAAGTTTCCGTCACCGCAACGATATCCCCATCCTGAATCCCAGCCGTCACAAGGGCCGCCGACAGCGGAATCGACGCGCCCGTCCGTTGCAACTGTAGCGCGTACGCTCGCGTGGCGCCGGCCGCCTCGATGAAACCCGCCTTGACCAGGCCGTCGATGGCCTGTTTGCCGGTGGTGCCGGGACCCACCTCTGCTTTGAATTCCCGTGAATCCCGCGGGTGAAGAAACACGGCCGTGATCTTGGTATTTGGAGCGGTGGTCATGTTGGTTCCTCCTGTCGATGCTCTTCATCTTTGTTAATGCCCAAAGAGGCCGGGGCGTTACTCTCCCGTCGCCGCGTTTCGAATAGGTCGTCGAGGCCACCGGCCAAGCTCACTACGTGCATCGCACCGGTCGCGCGGTCCTCGACCTCGAAGATGGCGGCAGGCGGAAGGCCCAGCGCACGACACCGACGTTGCGCCAGCGGGTCGTCGCCAGCCACCGTCGATGCAACCACGATCCCGCTGTCGCCCAGCCGAGGCAGATCGGGGCACTTGGCGCAGCGTGGAGGTTGAGTCACGGCCCAGACTGGCTTGCCGATCTCGATCGGCGATCCGCAGGCAGCACACGGCATCTCGACGACATAGGGCGCCGGCAGATGCATCACAGGCTCCGTCGTGAATTCACGAACTGCCTCCAAAACGGCACGCACGGGCTCCTCGGAACGGACAGCCAGTGGCCGAACTCCAACGAGTCGACGATGTACACCTGGGCAGTCGGGATCGGTGGTTAGATGAAGAACCCGGGACTGGCCGGTGTGGAGATCGAGGAAGAAGGCCCGCCCACCGAGGGGGAACCTCCCGTGGACGGCTTGAATGCCGTGTTCCGCGGCCAGTGCACCCTGGACAGCGGCCAGCGGCTGCGTCGCAGGGATGGCGCCGCTCTCCACCACGCCCTGAGCGTATAGGGTGCACGAGGCGATGCCGTCCACGACCTCGGGATGCAGGCACCGCCAGCACGGCTCATCGCCACCTGTGTTCGGAAAGACGGAGATCTGGCCCCGTGATCCGGAGAAACCGAGCTCGACCATGGGGATACCGAGCAGCCTGGTCGCATCGGCCACCAGCGCACGAATGCGCAACGAATCGACCGCAGCTATGACCACATCGGAGCCGACCAGAGCGCCAAGTCCAACCTCTTCAAATCGGGCGATCGCGAAGCGCACGATGGGGTCGGCCGCGTACGAACAGGCCAGCGCACCAAGCGCCGCCTCGCGGGCTTTGTAGCGCGTCCGCTTGCCCGCCAAGCGGCGGCGATCAAAGAGCGGCGATCGCGTCAGATTGGATGGCTCGACCGTGTCGAAATCGATTAAGCGAATTTCACGCACGCCGGCGAGCGCGAGCGTCTGCACAACGTTGCATCCACCCGCGCCCAGGCCCACGACAGTAACGACCGCGGACGACATGCGCCCCCGGTCGTAACCGGCCAGGGTCTCCCGCGAAAACAGGCCGCTATTGATGTCGATGTCCATCATTCCGTCTCCCACAAATCCAGCAAGGGGCTCCGTTACGAGCCGCCGGCTCGGCGTCGGTCGGCACGAAGTCCCCTTCGGGAATGAATTGATCGTGGCGCCGACGCCCAGCCCGCCTATCCTGGTCAGCCGCATCATTTGAGCTACTCGCGATGGCACCAAGAAGGATGAGAAGAAAAAGAGCACCCATGGCTGCACCTCCTAGATTGATGTATGGCGGGAAAGGCTCGCCAGTTACTCCGATTCGTGTTCGTGCCCTGCTGCCTTCGCCCTCCCGCAAACCCAGCAGATCTGTTGGTCACGATCTGGATTCATGATCCGACGGAGGCGATCCAAGGAAGGATTCCGGTTGCCGTCCGCGACCAGCCATGGAACAACGTCGCGGAGCCGTGGGAGCAGCCCCTGTTCATCTCGCTGGCCCACGGGCTTGAAGGTGGAGTCTTGGCGCTCCTTGCGGAACCTCGCCCAAATCGGCGCCAGGATGAAGCCCAGCGCCACACCGATGGTCACGAGGAGTATCTCCATGTTTGCACTTCCAAGAACACAATGGCGACAAGTGCCCTTCTGTTACACTTCGTCTTGTCTCAAGCTGCGCCGTCGCCAGACTCTGGCCCGAGAAGGACTTGTGGCGCACAGGGATCTCGGTAGGATCCGGCAGTCTGCGAACCGAGCAGGGAGGTGCCTATGAGCAGCACGCGGATCTACTTGGCGCGAGAGAACACGGTGAACGAGCTCCTAGAACAAGCCTGTGGTCCAACCGGTGCCACGTTGCTCATTCCAGACCTTCAACGCCCGTACGTCTGGACACCGCAGCAGGTGACGTTGCTCATCGACTCCCTCATTCGAGGCTGGCCGTTCGGGACGCTGCTCCTATGGTCCGTGCCCGGCCAGCAGGTTGGCACGATCCCGTTCCGGGAGTTCTGGCAAACCGTCAACAGAACCAAGGACGGGGATAGCAACCGCGTCGCGCGGCGTGACCCTCCCGCTGAATACCGGATGGTGCTCGATGGGCAGCAGCGCATCCAAAGCCTCATCCTCGCGATCGGAGGCGACAGCTCGGGTTTCAAGTTGCTTGACCGCGATTGGTTCGCCGCGCTGGAAGAAGAGCGGCCGAAGGGCCGAGCGACAGGTCACTGGAGCGCAGGCCAGCTGTGCCTCGACCTCGTCTTGTTCGCGCGCGAGTACAAGGGCGACGTGGAGAATCTCGACTACCGCGATGTTCTTTGCTGGGCTGTGCGCGACGTGCACGGCGGCCTGTCGAGAGGCACGACGCCCCACAACTACAAGCGTCCTCTTCCTGAGTCTGCCAGCGAACCGGGCCGCTATCTGCGCCTCAGCCGGCTCTGGGAGATGGCGAAGCCCCGGACGGAGTTGCCGAAGTTCTACCGGGACGGGGTGAAGGAAGAACTCGGCCGCCATGGATTGGCCGACACCGCAACAGGCGACCTCGTCGAACCCCTCGCCGAGTTGGTTTCCGTGCTCGGCCAGGTCAAGTCAGCGCCAGTCACCTTTCTGGAACTGCGGAAGTTCGACTCCGAAAGCTTCCGCGATGTGGAGCGCTACAACAACGCGATCGTCAACATCTTCACCCGCCTCAACACTGCCGGGCGCGTGCTCACAAACCAGGAGATTATCTTCGCATGGATCAAGCGCAACTGGCTCCGGGACGAGACCGGCGGCCGGAGCGCGGACGAGTGCTTCACTCAGCTCCGCGATCAACTCTTGCACAGGAAGCTCAACCTCGAGATGGACGACCTCGTGCGTGGCATTGCCGCGATGTGGTCCGTCCTTTTGCACCAGGGTGTCGTCCTCAGTCCCCGAGAACTCCTCCGTGGCGATATCATCGAGAAGATGGCGCCAGCGCTGGCGCAGCGATGGAGCAGCCTTTCCGAAAGCATCGAGCGTTGCGCCGACCTGATGCAGTCCCTTGAGATCGAGTACGGTCTGCACTACGAGTCGTTGAACTCGGTGTTCCTGCTGTGGGCGTGGCGACTCGTCGCCATGGAGTGGCTACGGACCCACGGACGGTACTTGACGAACATGCCGCGCGACTTCTTCGTGAAGCAGGTCGATGAGCTATTTCAGACCTCGGCCGAGCGGTGGGTCCTGCTGTCCCACTGGGCAGGCCGCTGGCGCGCGTCCGCCGGAACCACCTTCGAGAACCACCTGAGGGATCTGGCGGCGACATGGGTCGACGTGCAGGCGGTGACGTCGCCGGATGCGGTCGTAGTGTGTCTGTCCACGCGCTTGAATGGGTGGCTCAACGATCTTCGCGATGCAGCGAGGAAGCACATCGACGACCTTGCCGTCGAGAACCGCGGCGAAGTTCACCGCTACTTCGTTCCTCTGTGGGTCTGGCATCGACTGGACGACGTGCGCTGGCACCAGTCGCGGGTGCAGCTTCGCGTCGGCCGCAAAAGGGTGTGTCTAGACGTTGATCACATCGTTTCCTGCAAGTGGTGGGAGAAGAACATCGACGCGGTGATCGAAGAGCGGAGTCTTGCTGAGAACGGACAGGACGCGGCAGCGCCAGCAGCCGCCGGCGCCCAGAGTGACGAAAGCATCGAAGTCGGATCACTGAACGACATCGGTAACTGCTTCCTCCTGTGGACGAGCTTCAACGTCTCGAAGAGCGACCGGCCTTTGAAGTCGTTCGTGTCTCAGATCCATGAATTCAAGGACTCGGCTCGGCTCCAGGCGTGGCAGAGCGCCCTCGGGGTTGGCCAGGCCCAATTCGATCCGGACGCCTCCGACGAGTCGACCATTCGGCAAGCCATCGCAGCCCGCACGAAAAGCATCAAGGAGGAACTCCGCAAGTTCATCGACGGCACGCATCTGCCTGCGCACGACAAGCCGGCTTTCGACGTATCTGGCCGATGGCATACAAAGACGGAAATGCCAGGTGAGCAAGATGAGGAATTCGACGGAGACCTGGCGCAGACAGGCGAGCTCATTCTGGGAAGCTACAGGAAGGACGGTCAAATCGAGGGACAGTTGGAAGGACGCGGCTTCGAAGGGCGGTGGAGTGAACCCCTCCACAACGGCCGCGTCTATGGCCATTTTGACGAGCGAGGGCGTGTTTTCGAGGGCGAGTGGCGGTATTACCGCGGACGCAAGACCGGGAAGTGGCGCTCCGAGCGCGTGGGTGACTAGCCTCTCCTCCTGCGCACCGAGGTCGAGGCCGTAACCCAGGGGCTGCGCGATCTTGTTGCTGGCGATGCCGTCGCCGGAGTGGAGCCTGCAAGCGAGCACTCCCTGCGGGCCATGACGCAGCCGCGGAGCTGGGTGGACTAGTGCATGGGGTGGGGATGTAGGCCGCCGGGAGTGTTCAGCTCGATGCCCGAAACGACGACTCCGGGCAAAAACGTGCGAGTCGTCGCCATCGAGCGCAGAATCATCAAGGACTACGCCACTTGCAATGGCCCCAGGGCGGATAGTCAGGGTACAAGAAAGAAGTCATGGCAACCGCAGACCAGGTCAAGGCACTCATCCGGAGCCACGCAGATGGCGACGACACGCGCTTCTATGCGATCGCCATGCAGGTCGCCGCACAGGCTGCGCGGAGCGGACACGGCAAGTTCGCCCAGGAGTTGCGCGAAATCGTCGACCAGGTGAAAGCGCGGGCGAAGATGGTCGAGCCTGCTCGAGGCCCGATGCCCGTTCCGTTGGTCCAGCCAAGAGGCGAACTGTCGGGCCTTCTCACGGTCAGCTACCCCAAGACACGGGTGGTCGACATGGCGCTCACGGAGGCGCTCCGTTCACGGCTCGACCGCGTCATCACCGAACAGCGACAGCGCGATCGAATTCGCGAGCATGGCTTCTCGCCGATGCGAAAGCTCCTGCTCATCGGTCCTCCAGGCACCGGCAAGACGATGACCGCGGCTGCGCTCGCCGGTGAGCTAGGTCTGCCGCTTTTCAGCATCCAGCTCGACGGGCTCATCACAAAATACATGGGCGAGACCGCCGCGAAACTGCGGCTCGTGTTCGATGCAATTCAGTCGACACGCGGTGTGTACCTCTTCGACGAATTCGACGCCTTGGGTGGAGAGCGTGGCTCGAAAAACGATGTCGGAGAGATCCGCCGCGTGCTCAACTCGTTCCTCCAGTTCCTCGAGCAGGAGGAGTCGGCCGGCCTGGTGCTCGGCGCAACGAACCACGTCGGGCTCCTCGATCGAGCACTCTTTCGCCGCTTCGATGCTGTGCTCGAGTACGCCTTGCCCACCGCTGATATCGCCACAAGCGTTATGAAAGCTCGTCTCAGCCTTCTGGACACGGCCGGGATCGACTGGAGCCGCGCTCTGAAGGCGGCCGAAGGGCTTAGCCACGCGGAGATCGCGATGGCCTGCGAACAGGCTGCCAAGAACGCAATTCTCGATCACTCCACCTCGGTTCGCGACTCTGAGCTGGCACTCGCCCTCGACGAGCGAAGGCAGACACACCAGTAATTCTTGGACGAGGAAACTGACGCGTGGCCGCCCCTCGGAACCGCAAGCACATCATCATCCCCACGAGGCCCACGGCCGAGCCGTACCAACCGCATGGGCGAAAGATCGTGGTTGCGAAGCCGCCGGCGCCAAAGAGCCGAGCCGCACACGGAAGAGCGCTTAAACGGGCGCTGGAGTCGGCTGTGGTTGAGGCACACCAACGCCGCACTGACGCGGGAATCGAGATCCAGGGCGTCGCGCCCGGCCTCTACGTCCAATTCGAAAGCCAGCCCGACATTCCGCTTCAGCTTTCGTCGCTGGAGGACGCGAGACAGGGCATCGAGCTCGTCGCTGTAAGCCACGTGCAAGCAGCCAAGAACGATCCGCGGCTGATCGAACGTGCCACTGTCTTCGTCCCAGAAGGCAAGGTGAAGCACTTCATCACGCGGTTCCAGAGCTACGCGAAGACGACACCAAAGGCGAAGGGCGAGCGACGGCACGAGGACATGCTCGATCCTGTCGCAACACTGCGGTTGGCCACGCTGCGGGCTTTGTGGACGGATTCGACCGATATCTATCCGGCCGACCGCGAGGCGATTTGGTGGGAGGTCTGGTTACGCCGGCAGGATGGCAGCGAACTCGCGCGGCTCATGGAGTTCGCTGGGCTCCGTAAGCTCGACGTGGGGGCCCGCCGGCTACAGTTCGATGACCGGATTGTGACGCTCGTCCGCGCCGCTCCCAAGCAGCTTTCGACATCCATCGACGTACTCAATGACCTAGCCGAGGTTCGATGCGCGAAGGAAACCGCTACGGTCTTCGCTGACATGGGGTCCGAGGAGCAGGGCCAGCGGTCGAAGGAGTTGCTTTCTCGGACAAGCCCACCTGCACACGGCGCGCCTGCCGTGTGTGTACTCGACACCGGGGTCACCCGCGGTCATCCGCTGCTTCAAGCGGCACTGGCCGCGGCCGATTGCCACACATGCGATCCAACGTGGGGAACCCACGATGACGGGGGCCATGGCACCGAGATGGCCGGCCTCGCTCTCTACGGAGATCTCACGCCTGCCTTGGCTAGTTCGAATCCGGTTCAGCTACGGCACGGACTTGAGTCGGTGAAGATCCTACCCCCGAATGGTTCGAATCCGCCGGAGCTGTACGGGGCAATCACCGCGGAGGCAACGAGCCGCGTCGAGGTCCAGGCCCCCACGCGGCAGCGCTGCTTCTCCATGGCCATCACCGCAACCGACGAACGCGATCGAGGTCAGCCCACGTCCTGGTCTGCCGCCGTTGATGCGTTGGCCGCGGGGCGTGTGTTTGACTCGACCAATCAGGGCCTGACCTACCTCGACGACGGCCACGACCCAGCGCGCCGGCTATTCATTGTGAGCGCGGGCAATGTGGCCGCGGACGCGCTGAAGGTCGCCCACCTCGACCAGAGCGACACCGACGCAGTCCACGACCCGGCCCAGGCCTGGAACGCTCTCACGGTCGGGGCGTTCACCGACAAGGCCGTCATCCAGGATCCGAAGTGGAACGGCTGGCAGCCATTGGCACCGGCGGGGGAACTCTCACCCTGGAGCACGACCGGCGTCGTTTTTGCCGAAGAGTGGCCCATAAAGCCTGACGTCGTCTTTGAAGGCGGCAACGTTGTGAAGAACGGAAAGGGCGACCTCGACTTCCCCTGCCCTGACGTCTGCCTGCTCTCCACCCACTTCCAGCCGGCGAAAAAGTCCTTCGTCCTAAGCTGGGCGACGAGCGCCGCGAGTGCGCAGGCGGCCCGCATGGCCGCCATCATCTCGGCCGAGTATCCGGCGCTCTGGCCGGAGGCCGTGCGTGCCCTCGTCGTTCACTCGGCTGAATGGACGCCACAGATGCAGACTCACTTGCGCGGGGCGAGCGGAAAACGTGCACGCGCGCGCCTGGTGCGCCGCTATGGGTTTGGCGTCCCTCACCTCAACCGGGCCCTCCGGAGCGCCGGCGACGCGCTCACGCTGATCGCACAGGACAGCATACGGCCTTTTGCCGGCGGGAAGATGCGCGAGATGCACTTCTACGAGCTACCCTGGCCGCGCGAGATCCTCCAGAGCCTCGGCGAGACGCCTGTGCGGTTGCGCGTGACGCTCTCGTATTTCATAGAGCCGAACCCGGGTCGCTGCGGCTGGAAGAAGCGCCACCGCTACGCATCACATAGTCTTCACTTCGAGGTGAAGGGGCCGACTGAGTCCATCGACGAGTTCCGCAAGCGGCTGAACCAGCGCGCGCTCGACGACGATGAGGAGAAGCCATCGGCTGGCGGCGACTCCTCCGAGTGGTACCTCGGCGAGCAAGCCCGCAACCACGGCTCCATTCACTCAGACATTCTGCAGGGGTTCGCTGCCGACCTCGCCGAGCGCGGGGTCATCGGTGTCTGTCCCGTGAGTGGCTGGTGGAAGGACCAGCCGAGGCGTGACCGCAGTGAGAAGGGCGCTCGGTACGCACTCGTCGTGTCCATCGAGACGCCCGGCGTCGAGACGGACATCTGGACGCCCGTGGCCCACCAAGTGGGGATCCCGACCGTCGTCGAGACGTAGGTTGTCACGAGCCCGCGGGGCACGCGTCGCCAACCGGACGGCCTGGGCGGCATTCGGGACGGCTTGCGGAGGACGAAACTCCGCCCCCGTCGGGTTCCGTGGCTGGGATAGAATGGCGCGCGCCGCGCCTTCGGGCTCCCTCGCATGCACCCCACCTCCAACCGCTGGAAGGAAGTCACCCCCTCGCAGTTCGCCTGGGAACGCGAAGCCCTGGCCTTCGTGCGGGACCGGCTGGGTGATTACGAGCCGTACCGGGCCTGGTCCAACTTCGAGTTCATCGCCGAGGACGGCGCCATCTACGAAGTCGACCTCCTGGTCGTCTCACCCAAGGGCTTCTTCCTGGTCGAGATCAAGAGCCGTTCGGGCGACCTCAAGGGCGACGCAGGCACCTGGACGTGGACTCGCGAGGGCCGCGCGTTCACCGAGGACAACCCACTGCTGCTCGCCAACCGCAAGGCCAAGAAGCTGGTTTCACTGCTCCGTCGCCAGAGGTCGCTCGGAAGCTTGCCCTGCCCGTTTCTCGAGGCCCTGGTCTTCCTCTCCTCGGAGAAGCTGGGGTGTCAGCTCGATCTGGGGGCGCGCCACGGAATCTGCGTGCGCGACGAGGCGCTCGCTGCCAAGGCGGGCGTCCCGGATGTGATGAACGCGCTCACTCACCTGACGCCCGCCGAGTACAACGACCCCCGGCGCCCGCGCATCGACCGCAAGATCTCGGCCGCGATCGCGCGGGCCCTGGATGAAGCCGGCATCCGCCAGTCGCAGCGTGCGCGCAAGGTGGGCGACTACAAGCTGGAGCAGTTGCTCTTTGAAGGCCCTGGCTACCAGGACTGGCAAGCCACCCACGTTTCCCTCGGCGTGGTCCGCCGCGTGCGCATCTACACGGTCGCCCAGGCGGCGACGGCCGAGGCGCGCGAGATGATCGCGCGGGCTGCCAAACGTGAGTTCCAGCTTCTCGAAGAGATCGAGCACCCCGGCATTCTGCGCGCGCACGACTACCGCGAGCACGAACTGGGTCCGGCCCTGGTGTTTGACCACGACCCCGACGCCATCCGGCTCGACCACTATCTGGCCCGCAACGGTGAGCGCCTGAGCATCACCACACGCCTGCACATCGTGCGGCAGATCGCCGAGGCGCTTGCCCACGCCCACCGTAAGCGCCTCGTCCACCGCGCGCTCAGCCCTGACAGCGTGCTCGTGCGCGAGCCCGACTTGCCCACGCCTCGCATCCAACTCTTCAACTGGCAGACTGGTGCGCGCGCACCCGGATCATCCTCGGCGGGCGGCACGGCCACGACCCACCTCGGCGAGTTGGTCGAGACCAACGCCACCTGCTACCTGGCCCCCGAGAGCTTCACCGACGCCAGCGCCAGTGGCATCGCCCTGGACGTGTTCTCGCTGGGCGCCATTGCGTACCACGTGTTCTCGGGAAAGCCGCCCGCCGCTACGTTCGTCGAGCTGTCCAATCGCGTGCGTGAGGGCAAGGGCCTGCAGATCGCGGCCGTACTGAACGGCGCCGGCGAAAACTTGTGCCTCCTCATCCAGTACGCCACCCATCCCGAGGTGCTTTCGCGCATCGAATCGGTCGACGAGTTCGTGAAGCTCCTCGACGAGGTCGAGGAGGAGCTGACCACACCCGACGACGATACCGTCGACAACCCGGTCGAGGCCAAGGCCGGCGAGCGCCTGCCTGGCGGCTTCCAGGTCAAGCAACGCCTCGGCAAGGGCTCGACTGCCGTCGTCTTCCTGGTCGAGAAGGACGGCAAGCAGCAGGTCCTGAAGCTGGCCCTGTCCGCCGAGCACAACGCCCGCCTGCACGACGAGGCCGAAGTCCTGCGCAAGCTGCGACATCATCTGTTCGTCGAACTGCACGAGGAGATCGACATCAAGGGGCTCAAGGCCCTGCTGATAGCCCAGGCGGGTAAGGAAACCCTGGCCCACCGCCTGCGCAGCGATGGCCGCCTGCACCTCGACCTTCTGCAGCGCTTCGGCGACGACCTATTGGAGGCGCTTTACTGGCTGGACAAGAACGGCATCGCCCACCGGGACATCAAGCCCGACAACATCGGCATCGATGCCGTAGGCCGCAGCGATGCTCTGCACCTTGTGCTCTTCGACTTTTCCTTGTCCCGCACGCCTGCTGACCGCATCCGCGCCGGGACCGTTCCATACCTGGACCCGTTCCTGGTCCTGCGCAAACCGCCCCGCTGGGACGAATCCGCAGAGCGTTTTTCGGCCGGCATGGTTCTCTACGAGATGGCCACTGGCACCTTGCCACGCTGGGGTGATGGCCGGAGCGATCCCGCGGTCCTCGACTGCGAGGTCACGCTCGACACCGAGATGTTCGACGCCGCTATCCGTGAGCCCCTGGCCGCCTTCTTTCGCCGCGCCCTGGCCCGCGACCCTGCGAAGCGATTCGACAACGTCGAGGACATGCGCTCCGACTGGCGCAAAGCCTTCGAGGCCGCTGACCGCGCGCCCGTTCCCACGGAACACGAGGCCGGCGCCGACCCGCAGCCCGAGGACCACAGCCATCTGGACAGGGTCAACCTCGACACCGCCCTGGCCGTGTCCGGCCTATCGACCCGCGCCGTGAACGCGCTGGAACGGGAGAACGCCCTCACCATTCGGGATCTGCTCAGGCTGCCCGTGAGTCGCGTCTCGCACATGCGCGGCGTGGGCAACAAGACCCGGCGCGAGCTGATGGAGGCCCTTCGCTATCTCGCTACCCGCTTCTCGCGCGCGGAGATCGATGCCGGTCCGTCGACCGCACCGCCCGAGCCGGCCGACGGCGACGCAGTCGTGTTCAGCGTGGATCTCCTGTTCGATCTGCTGATCCCGAAACGCACGCCTGCGGGCGAGGCCAAGATCCTGGGCCACCTTCTGGGAGCCGACCAGCTGCCTTCGCCTCTGTGGTGGCCCAGCCAGACCGAGGTTGGCGAAAAGGCCGAGGTGACGCGCGCGCGGGTCAGCCAGGTACTCGGCAAAGTGCGAGCGCGGTGGTCGAGCCACGGCTCCCTGACCCTGCTGCGCGACGAGATCGCGGAAAACCTACGACGCGAGGGCGGCGTGGTGACAGTCGAGGAGTTGCGGGCCTCAATCATTGCGACCCGCGGTTCCGCCCAGGCCGAACCGGTGCGTACCCAGTTGGCCACAGCAGTCACCCGCGCTGCCGTGGAAGCCGAGGAGACCGAGGAGCCGCCGCGCTGGGTGGTCCGGCGCAGTGGGGACAAGGTCTTCGTCGCTATCGACGACAACGACGGCGACATGCTGGCCGACTTCGCTATCAAGCTCGGCAAGCAGGCCGACCAGCTCGCCAGCGAGGATCCCTTGCCCTCTCCGGCCCGCGTGGTTGAAACCCTGTCCCGCATCGGCGCGGTCGAGGGCCTGCCGCCCGTGCAGCCGGCACGCCTGGTGCA
>PMKP01000244.1 GCA_003157775.1 Myxococcales bacterium
ACTCACCCCCGCGGAACCCCTGGCCGGCAAGGGATCATGCTTGACCCCGGCTCGCGCAAGTGTCACTGTTACACCATGGCGATGAGCATCAGCATCAAGCAGCTTCATCAGACCACGGGCGAGCACGTGCGACAGGCCGCCCAGTCCGGTGCGCCCATCGAGGTCACCGACCGGGGCAAAGCGATCGCCGTGCTCGCCAGCCCAGCCCTGCTCGTGCCTAGACGCAGACGTCGTACCCTGCTGGCCGAATACAAGGCGCTGCTTTCCCGCAAGTCGTCAGGGAGCGTCCTTGCCGATCTGGACGTGGTCCGGGGCGACCGATGATCGCGTGCGACACTTCCGCGGTGGCCAAGTTCTACGTGCCGGAGAAGGAATCGCCTTCCATTCGCCGGTTGCTTGAGCAAGCGGATCGGGTTTGCGTGTCCGAGCTGATGCGGCCCGAGATCATGGCGGTCTTCCACCGCCGCCTGCGCGAAGGGAGATGGAGCCGGCGAGACTTTCTCGCGGCAGTTCGCCAGTTCCAGCACGACGACCTCGCCGGTTTCTGGACCTGGCTGCCCGTCGATGGCTTCATTCTGAGGGCTGCCGCCGAGATCTTCGCCACGTTGCCTCCGACGATCTTGCTGCGTTCATCGGACTGCATTCACTTGGTCACGGCCTTGCATCATGGCTTCACCGAGTTCCTCACCTTCGACGCCCAGCAAACCCGGCCTGCCACTACGCTGGGCCTGACCCCGGTGACAGGGTGACGGCCTCGCGTCGGATCACCCGACCGAACGAATGACGACCAACTTGCTGGCGCGGTTCCTGATCATCGTCGGCCTCTTCTCTGGGCTGGCCTGCGCCCCGGCGGGCACGGGCGGAAAGCGTGGCCTGCGCGTCTTGTTCGTCGGGAACAGTCTGACCTATCAGAACGACTTGCCCGGCATGATCGCTGCCCTGGCGAAATCCCGTGGCCACGACATGCAGTACGAGGTCTATGCGCCGGGTGGCTATCGACTGTCCCAGCACGCCTCCGATCCGAAGCTGCTCGAGAAAATCGATCGGGGCTCGTGGGATGTGGTCGTGCTGCAGGAGCAGAGCCAGATGCCCGCTGTCCCGCGAGATCGGCTGGAACGGGAAGTCTATCCTTTCGCCCGCAGGTTGAGCCAGCGCGTCCGAGCCGCGTCACCCAGGGCGAGAGTCGCTTTCTATCAGACCATGGCCAAACGCAATGGCGACGCGCAGTTCTTTCCGGACATTCCCGAGATGAAAACCTACGAGGGAATGCAGGAAAGGATCAATGCTGCCTACGCCGAGATGGCGAAGGACAACCGCGGCCTCTTGGTCCCCGTCGGGTTGGTCTGGAAGGAGGCTCGCGCCAAGCGCTCGGGACTTGGGCTGTACGCCGATGACACGCACCCCAGCCTGGTCGGGACTTACCTGGCCGCCTGTGTCTTCTATGCGGTACTTTTCGAGAGCAGCCCGGTCGGAGCGGCGCATCCGCCGAGCGTCGAGGATGCGACCGCCACCTTCCTTCAAACCATCACTTCTGCCACACTGTCGAAGTAGGTCCGGGACGGTTCCTTCCCGCCGAAGACCCTCTTCGAAAGGGCGATGCTCTCGACCCGGTTCAGTGATACGTTAGGGACATTATGCATGTGGCCTGGCTGGAGAGTCGCTTGAGCTGGAAGCGACGTCGCATGGTCCAGGTACGGGCACGGGTCTGGCTTGCCTTGGCTTTGTCCATGACCGCAGTATCGACGAGCTCCTGCAAAGGTCCTCTGAAGGTCGGTGTCGGGCGCGATGCCGCTGTGACACAGGATTTGCAACCCGAATCGAGGGATACCTTGGTTGCAGCCGACTTGGCTACTGAACCGGATTCCCGTGAAGCAACGGACGGCGCGCCGCCGGCCCGGTGCACAGCCCAAACGGTGGTAGCCTCCAACGACGTTCCCGTGCACGGGAGCATTCGCGGTCCCAAGGTCGACGGCGTGGTCTGCGACAATGGGCTTGGGACCGTGTTCCTCGGCCCCGAAGATACTGCGGTCAGTTCGTACGGGCAGTCGTTCGACACTACATACGATTCCAATAGCTCATCTGCCCACGACTTCCTCTTTGACATGCCGGCCGACGTGTCTTGGGCTTCCCTGTCAGGCTGGACGGGCGCGACCTCTCCCGTGGTTGGTACCTACGATTCCGCGACGAATTGCGGCTGGCTCAAGTTCGACGTGACCTTGCCCATTCCCCCTGGAGTGGTTTGTCCGAATATGTACGGCCCCTGCGGGCCCGACTGCGAGGGCGAGGGCGAGATGTTCGTCTGCGTGCCCGCGCACCCAACTTTGTTCTACATTGCGCTGCCGGCGGCGCAATGTACCGCATACCAGGATCCACCCCAGGGCGACTGGCAGCTAACGTTGACCTCCGTTTCTCCTCACGTTGTTCCGGGCACTCTAGTCAACTATCTGACCCACGGGCACCTGACCGCCACGCTCGTCAACGAGGCGGATCCCTCAGACAGCGTTGTCCTGAATCTCGATTTCTGATCGCGCCGCACCGTTGCCCTTCAGAAACCGGCGCCGATGATCCTGATCTGCCGAGGCCCGGGGTGCTGATCATCGTGGCACGGGCGTCTCTCGGCGTCTCCGGTTGAATCGGCTCGCCTCTAGCCCGCCCGCAGCAGCGCCCCCACGGTCCAGTCACAATCGGGCCGCGTGCCCATCCCATTGGGGCAGGTTGCGGTTCGGCCCAAGGTCGAGCCCGCGGTCAGCGGCCCACTCGTGCAACGACTCGAGCACGGCTTCGACCATCTGCCGCGGCTCAATGCATGGCAAACTCGACGTGGCGAATGCTCCCGAGTTATTCCAGCATTGGGTATTGAATTGGGTTATGGGCCGGCGCCGGGGATGACCGCCGGGGTGGTGCCATTGATCGAGACCGAGAAGCTGTTGCTGTTGTAGGGTATTCCGCCGGTGCGAAGCTCGTCGCCCGCCTGGATCGCGTAGAGGTACCAGGAATTCTGGACGTAACCCCTGGACACCGCGTCTTGAAAGAAGGCGTTCAAGTCCAGGTTGGTGACGGATGTCACCATCGGGGCTTGGATCATGTAGGCCAAATAGGTCCAGCTATTGCCACCCATGCCTTGGGTGGCCTGCCAAACCTCCCAGGTGTGCCCGTCCAGGCTCACGGACCCCAGGTCGTATTGCCAGCCCTTGACGTTCTGGTAATCCAGCCAAATCATCAGCTCCGTCCCATCGGGGAATCCGTTGGGCCCGCAGGTGTTGTCCGGGCAAAACCAGATGTCGTAGGCCACGTCATATTTGTCGGCGGAGCCGCCTCCCACGCTGAAATCCCAACTGCTGGTCACCGTGGTGAGCGCGCTCAGCGGCATGGGAAGCAGGCTTGCAGGACTGGAGGTCCCGAAAGAATAACCGTAGAGGACGTTGGGGTAGGAAGCCACGGTGTCGCCGCAGTTGGGGGCCTGGGTCACGGAAAAGGCGCCGGTCGTGTCGNNACAGCTTCCCTTGTTCCAATAGTCAGACTCTACGACGTAGGACCCCACGGTCACGGCCGCGTACTGGTCGCAGGTATTGACCGTGCCCCCCGGCGGCTCGCTGCCCGCCTCGACCACAGGGCCGTCGGCGTCGACGCCTGCGCTCGGACTGCGCGCGCTCGGACTGCGCGCGCATGCGGCGAGTTCGGCGAGCAGAACGNNGTCCTCCGGAGTTGTGGGCGCATGGGCCTCTTGGACGACTAGGAGTCTCGAGCCTGCGCAAGCGGGTCAGGCGGCATGCCAGCACTACTGATTGAAATTCGAACCGAGCCGGCGCGTCGCGAGAGC
>PMKP01000477.1 GCA_003157775.1 Myxococcales bacterium
GAGCGCCAGGCCGAAGTCCTGCGCCTGCAAAAGGCGCTCGACGAGGCGGCTGCGCGCGAGGATGCGCGCGCGCGCAACACGCCGCTGGCGGTGAAGGCAGGCATGGCCGGCGTGTCGCTTTACAGCTACGTGCAGGCCGACTATCAAGTGCGCCAATCGTCCGAGGATCAGCTTGACCCGACCAATGGTCAGCCGCTCAACCAGGACCGGTTTCTCATCCGGCGCGCCCGGCTGGGCGTGACCATGGATCGGCGATTCGGGGAGGGTCGGCTGGAGATCGACGGCAATACAGTGAACGGACCCCAGCTGCGGCTGTTCGACGTGGAAGCCTCGGCGAAGTGGCCGGGACGGGGCGAAGGCGCCCCTCCCGTGGTCATGGGAACCATCGGGTTGTTCAGGATTCCGTTCGGGCGCGAGGTGCCACAAGACGACCGCCGGCGCTTCTTCATGGAGCGGAGCACAGCAGCCCGGGCCCTGTTTCCAGGCGAGGCCGATCTGGGCGTCAGGCTGGGTGGTGGGTGGCACTTTGTCCGGTATGTCCTGGCCGTGATGAACGGTCAGCCCCTGGGAAGCAACGCCTTTGCCGGGCTGGATCCCAATCATCAGAAGGACATCGTCGGCCGTCTGGGGGTTGAGGAATCGCGGGGCCGGATCGATTTCGCAGGCGGGGTCTCCGGGTTGCGCGGCACGGGATTCCACCCAGGAACAACAGCGACCAAGCCGACGCTGCAGTGGAATGACTCCAACGAAGACAACAGCCTTGCCCCAAACGAAGTCACAGGAAGCTCAGGCGTGGCCGCTGCGGCGTCGTCCAACTATACCCGCCTCGCGTTCGGGACGGATCTGGCCTTGTCGGCACATCTTCCACACCAACTAAAGACAAGCCTGGAGGCAGAGTTTTTCCTGGCCAACGATCTGGATCGCGGGGTATTTCCCGCCGATCCACAGGGAATCTTGGGCCGAAGCATGCGTGAGATGGGCTACTACCTGGCCTTGATCCAGGAATTCGGGCGCTGGCGGCTCGGTGTGCGGTATGACTACTACAATCCTGATCAGGACTCGAACAAGAACGCCAAGGGCAGCCCGGTCCCGACCGATGTGAGCTACTCTACTCTGGCCGTGGCTGCGTCCTGCGTGGCGCCCTGGGGCAGGTTGATTGTCGAGTACGAGCGCAACCAGAACCATTTGGGCATCGACACGTCAGGTATGCCCGCCAATCTGGGTGACAACGCCCTCCTGGTTCGCGGCGAGGTGAGTTTCTAATGAGGAGCGCAATCAAGGGCCTGCTGGGGATCTGGTCTCTGTGTGCTTTGTCGATGCCTGCTTGCCAGTGGTCGTCGGACTCGTCCTCGGGGTTGACCTCGGTGATACGCGTGCAAGGCGGCCAGGCGATGCGCGGTTCCATTGCGGGGCCACCCGATACCATCACGGCCTCGGCGACTCTGTCGCCCCGAAACGCCGCGATTTTTCCGGGGGAAAGCAACAAGTTGATCAACGGGGCTGTGCAGGCTGACGCCCACGCGATTGCGCTGGGCGTGGCCGGGGACGATGCCTACTGGCTGGTGCCGGCCCTGAACCCGGATGATCCGGTGGATCCGCAGTACTTCAACTTCACCGCCAGTCTGTCATTGTCGCCTGCGCTGGCAAGTAGCCCGCTGCTGCAGCCCGATCCCAATGACCCGTCGACTTTTGTGCTTCCCCTGTCCTATCGCGCTGTCGACGATGCGGGGGACTTCGGGCCAACGAAGGCTCAGCAGCTGTACATGGGTGCGTTGGGACCTGATGGCACGCTGGTCGTCTCCCTTGACTGGGATGCGCCCGTCGACCTGGATCTGCACGTGCAAGTCCCGGCCAACAACGACGCAGGTTTCGTGATTGTCTGGGCCAAGGCGCGCAGCGCGGAGCCCAAGACTCCGGATGGCGGCTCGGACGGCACTTTGGATTTCGATTCGAACGAGGATTGTCAGATCGATGGGCTCGATCGCGAGAACGTGGTATGGACCGGCGAGCCGCCCACGGGCCACTACATCGTGCGGGTCGACGCCTTTTCACTGTGCGGGCAGATGTCGGCCGCCTGGCACGCCATTGCCTACACCCCGCAGGGAACCATGGGCGAGGCCTCGGGCGTGCTCACAGATGCCGCCACCCGGGAGGCTCCCACGGCGGGCGCCGGCCTCACCGCCTTCGAGTTCGACTACCCGTAGGTTCCGAAACCATGCGTCTCCTCGCAGTTGCCGCTGCCTTCATCCTCGCGGCAGGGATTCCCCTGACAGCGCGGGGCCAGTCTCCGCCGAGCGAGCCGGTGGAAGCCGCCAAGGGCCTGAAACCGCCCAAGCTGCTGAAGTTCGTCGAAGCGGTCTACCCTGAGGACAAGCGCGCCGCGGGCGTGGGCGCCAAGGTGGTGCTTTCCATCGAGGTGGAAGACACGGGACGGGTGGGCAACGTGGAGGTGGTGGTGCCCGCCGGTCCCGACTTTGACGCGGCTGCGGTGGCCGCGGCCCGGCAGTTCGAGTTCGAGCCCGCCACCCTGGATGGAGCGCCGGTGCCGGTGAAGATCCAGTATGCGTACAAGTTCGTGGTCAAAGAGGTACTGGTGCCGGTAGGTCCGCAGGTCAACCTTGAAGGCGTGGTCATGGACCGGTTCACAAAGGTTCCCTCGCGCGGGGTCAAGGTCCGGATCGTGGATCAGGGGGTCGAGGCCTCCACCGACCAGGACGGCGCCTTCGCCTTCACCGACGTGCCACCCGGCCCGCACACCATCGAGCTGTCATCGCGCGAGTTGGTGACCATCAAGACCGAAGAGGTCATCAGCAAGGGCAAGAAGAAGTCGGTCAAGTACATGGTCGAGCCCAAAGAGGCTGACGTGGACGAGGAAGCGGTGGTGCGGGCCCCGCGCATCAGGAAAGAGGTTGTCGAGACGAGGGTACGCACCGAGGAGGCCAAGCGCGTGCCCGGCACCCAGGGCGACACGCTGAAAGTGGTGCAGAACCTGCCTGGCGTGGGTCGTTCCGCTTTTGGCTCAGGCGCCCTCATCGTGTGGGGATCGGCGCCGCAGGACACGCGGGTCAACGTGGACGGGGTCGAGATCCCGGTGCTGTATCACGTGGGCGGCATGCGCTCGACCATCAACTCGGACCTGGTGCGTTCCATAGACCTGTCGCCCGGCTCGTACGGGGCGGACTACGGCCGCGGGCTGGGCGGGCTAGTGCGCATCGATCTGCAGGACCCCGGACGCGAGGGAGTGCACGGCTATGTGGCCGCGGATGTGATGGACGTCTCGGGCATGGTGAGGGCCGCTATCACGCCAAATCTTCGGCTGGCCGTGGCTGGGCGGCAGGGCTATCTCGACCAGACGCTGAAGGCCGCGGTGTCAAAAGACGTGGGCGATTTCTTCCCCATTCCTCGCTACGACGACTATCAAGCACGGGTTTCGGCCACCCTAGGCAAGGACGAGGAACTCTCCGCGACCTTCCTGGCTTCTGACGATCACCTCACCCGTACCGTTCCTTCAACGGATCCATCGGAATACAAGACCCAGGACCAAGATCTGCTCTACCGGCGCTTTGTCGTGCGTTACACGCGCCTGTTTCCCGACGGTTCCAGCATCGCCGTGACGCCGTCCCTGGGCTACGACCACAACCAGCAGGAGTGGAATTTCGGCGGCACGCCCATGGTGCTCGACACCATCACCTGGCAGTATGCCCTGCGCGCCTCATACCGACGCCGGGTCACGGACAAGATCGTTCTTTCCATGGGCTTGGATTTCCAGGGGCGCAGCAGCACCTCTGACCGGATCGGATCCCTGGAATTGCCGGCCCGCGAGGGTGACATCACGGTTTTCGGCCAGTCGCCTGGGACCGATCTCGCGTCCGATCGCTGGAAGGTCAATCTGCTGTCAGCCGCTCCCTACATCTTCGCGGAGATCAATATCGGCCGCTGGACCCTGACGCCGGGATTTCGCTTCGAGCCCACCGTGATCGACGGCAGCCTGCGGCTTCCTCACACCTATGCGGCGCCGGACGTGGGTTACCGCCGCATGGATCTGCCCAGGAATCCTGACTTCGGACCCCTGACCTGGATGCCCAATCCAAGACTGTCGGTTGCCTACCGCGCCACCCGCAAGTTGACCTTCACAGCGGGCGGCGGCATCTACGGCCAGCCACCTGCGGTCGAGGATCTGAGCCCGGTCTTCGGTAATCCGAATCTGCACAGCTCTTCCGCGATTCACGCTAGTGGCGGCGCTTCGTACAAGTTGACGGGAACCATGACCTTTGAAGCCGTGGGTTTCTACAAGCGGCTCTACGACCTGGTGGCGCGCAGCGGACTGCCTTCGCCGCCGGTGGGCCAGTCTCTGGAGCAGACCGGGATCGGCCGCAGCTATGGTGGACAAGCGCTACTGCGGCAAGAGCTGGCCAAGGGTTTCTTCGGCTGGTTCAGCTACTCCCTCATCCGCAGCGAGCGCAAAGATCGGCCGGACAGCAACTGGCGCCTGTTCGACTACGATCAGACGCACGTGCTTGCTCTGCTGGCCAGCTACGAGATCACCCGCGGCTTTCTGGCCGGTGCGCGCTTTCGCTACACCACCGGGGCGCCGCGCACGCAGGTGGTGGGAGCCTACTTCAACGCCACCGCTCAGCAGTACGAGCCCATCTTCGGCGCGCAAAACTCGATCCGCATTCCCGCGTTCTATTCGCTCGACGTGCGAGTGGAGAAGGCTCTGGTGGTCCGGCGTCTCAAGTTCAACGTCTTCGCCGACGTGCAGAACGTGACCAATCGGAAAAACCCCGAGGAAATCATCTACAGTGCCGACTACAGCCAGCGCAGCTACATCACCGGGTTGCCGGTTCTGGCCGTGGTCGGGGCACGGATGGAGTTCTAATGAAACGGGCAAATATGAGCGCCGTGGTTCTCTTGGCCCTGCTTTCTGCTTGCAAGCCGCAGGTGGGGCCGCCCATTTCCCTGATCAGCGGGCCGGCGATCCTGGCTGTGAAGGGCGAGCCCGCCGAGGTTGATCCGACGACCGGGGCTCCGGTCAGCTACGAAGCACTGGCCGTGGATAGCGGCGGCCGCGTGCCGGCGCCGACCGCTGACATCTCTTCGCCTTTGCTCTGGTCCATCTGCGACCAGCCCAAGCCACCTACG
>PMKP01000066.1 GCA_003157775.1 Myxococcales bacterium
CGAGAAGATCGAGATTGTGCAGCGTGGGCGCGTACGCCGCGCGCGCCTCAACTACTTGCGGGATCTGCAGGGCCGTGCGGCTCGCATCAAGGGCGAGCGCAGCGTGGTGGACCAGGACCAGGCCGGCGGCCGCGTGGCTCCCGAAGAAGCTGTTCCTGCCACGGACGGCAACCCGCCCAGCACTTAGTCTAGCCGCCCTATCAACTAACCCGAAACGCGTCTTCCACGTGGGTGATCGCGGGCTGGCCTCCGTCAGACGGGAAGGTAACCCCTACGACGTCGAAACGAAAGGCCGTCGCGGTGGGCTGGGCAGCTTCCAGGTACAGGCGAGCTGCGCGGACAACGCGGGCTCGCTTGCGAGCATTCACTGTCTCAAGAGGATCTCCGCGTTCTTCGCCCGTGCGTGAACGGACCTCTACGAAGACCAGGACGCCTCGATCGTCTGTCACCAAGTCCAACTCCCCCTCAGGGCGGCGCCAGTTTCGCTCGACGATGCGATGGCCACGTGCTGCCAGCAGGGCAGCGGCCAAATCCTCTGCGCGAGCCCCAACCGCTGCACGTCCCTTCGACGGCGGGCCAGACACGGCGGGCTACCGTCCCTGCCGTTCGTCAGGGCGTTTCTTGACACCCATTCTTGTGGGTTGTTGGGTCTTTCACACAGGTGAGAGGCGTCTGCAGAGCCGCTATGCAGTTGGGGTTTTCCTTCTTGTTACACGTGAGGAAGTCCTTGCACAGGCAGAGTTTTTCGCAGCAGAGCGGGCCGACTACGAAGGCCTCGCCACAGGTGTAGCCAGAAACGCAGCCCTTGTCATTGGTGTCCTGTTGGTCCCGTGTCCGTCCTGCGCAGTCACTATCCTGTGAGCAAAGCGCCGAGCAGTAGGGGCCAGTATCGACGTTCGGACTCCCCTCCGGCACAAGGGGCTTTAGGCAGATGCGGCTTGGGCACGCGAGTGCCTGGCTGTTGTAGACGGCCTGCTGCTGACCTGCGTCGGCCTGAAGATCGCAGCGACGGCCGATCCCGTTGTCCTCGCAAGCCATGCTGCCAAAGGCGGCAAGGGCGAGAAGTGACGCACAAAGCAGAGAGGCGCGAACCAGGGCGGGCTGCAGGGGGCGAGACGGGGCGCGCGGTTTCGGGCTCATCGTAGGACTCCTCCTGTCCAGTTTGGCCAAAGCCTGTAGCTGGCACCGTATGGTGCTAATAATGACTCATCTAAGCCTTGCGAGGTCGCCTGTCAACAGGGAATCGCAGCCTCGCAGGGCGACATTTTGTCCCGCAGATTCGCGTGGTTGAACGCGGTTTGAGGTGGGATGTTCCCCCTTGACACCTCAGATCCACGTGCCTAGGATGGCCCGGTTTCGAGGCTTTACAGCGACGGTAGGGTCATCGACACGATCGCTACAGTTCGCGAGTTGGAGCCCTGCAAACACCCTAACACTAGCTTATGGTCGTGCGGCCGGGTAGGCGACACCAAACACTTGACTACTCTCTTCCACCAATTGCCCGCCAATTTTGTCTGAGGTGGGCGTCACCGATGCGAGGTCATCCATGAGCCGTAGAAAGGGTTGCGCATTGTTCCTGCTTTTCGGCCTCACCCTGGCGGTGACGTCCGATGCCTGGGCGCAAAGGAGGCGCAAGAGTAGCAAGCCAACCGGCGCCGCGCCCGCCGGCGAGACTCCGTCGAAGTCCGCGGGTGAGACTTCGTCCGAGGGCGGTGTCGGCTTCCCCGCGCTCGATCGAGCCGAGAAGTTCTACCAGCGCGGCGACTACTACATGGCTTCCATCGAGTTCAACAAGGCCATCGAGGGCGATGCGGGCGGCGATGCGGGCGCAAAGATGCGGGCCGAGTTCATGATGGGCAAGACGCTGTTCAAGCTGAAGTTCTTTTCGGCGGCGCTCAGCTACTTTGATCGCATCGTGCAAAAGGGTCCCGCCCATCCCCACTACAACGAAACCCTGCAGTGGCTGGCGTCGCTCACCCATCAGCCGGTCGATGCCGCACTCGTTCTGGAGAAGATCGGCAAGTACAACCGGCAGGAACTGGAAGCCCCGCAGCTTGAGGCGGTGCGTGACGAGTTGTACTTCCTGCTCGGCAAGTACAACTACAACAAAGGCAAGTTCCAGGATGCCGTGTCGCTTTTCAACTTGGTTCCGCCCAAGAGCGCCTTCTACCCGCAGGCCAAGCTGTTCGAAGGTGCGACCTATGTACGCCAGTATTCCGCCAAGCCTGCGGTCGAGGCGTTCAAGGCGGTCTTGCGGGCCGCGGAGGAAAGTCAGGATCCGAAGGTCAAGCCCTTCCAGGATCTGGCCAATCTCTCCCTCGCTAGGGTTTTCTACTCCACCGGCCAGTTCGAGATGGCGACCAAGTACTTCGACCGGGTTTCACCCGAGTCGTATGACTGGCCGAACAGTCTGTTCGAGGCGTCGTGGGCCAACTTCATGCTCAAGGATCAGGGGTATTCGAAGGCTCTGGGCGACATCCACACCCTGCGTGCCCCGTTTTTCGAGTACTTCATCAAGCCCGAGTCCGTGGCAGAGGCCCTGACGGTCAAGGCGACCATCTACTTCTACAATTGCCTCTTCGACCGGGCCGCCACCTCCATCCAGGAGTTCAACGACTGGGTTCCCCAGGTGGCGGAAGGCCTGACCCGGGTACTAGCTAGCCACACCGCCAACGACCAGTTCTACGACATAGCGGTCAAGATTCGGACCGGCAGGTCGGGCCTGCCCCCGACGGTCGAACGGGCTGCGCGAGCGGTTCTCTCAGACCGCAGCTTAGTTCGCCGCTTCGACGCCGCACGTGAACTCAGCCGTGAGCTTGCGCAGCATGAGGAGGCCGATGCCGCGTGGAAGAGCACCGCGGTGGCCACAACCATCTATTCCGAAATCGGTGTGACCCGGGCTTTGGCGGTGAATGAAACCGGGGAAATCGCGCGTAAGCGCGTGGAACGCCTGGTGAATGAACTCCGCCAGCTCATCACCCGCGTGATCAAGATTGAGTACGAGATTCTCCAGGGTGAGAAAGGCGAGTTGGAAGAGGATGTCAAGGCTGAGGCGGAGACCCGTAGCGGAGGCCGTATGAAGGACATCAGCAACGTTCGCATCGACGACGAACACGAGTTCTGGCCGTTCATGGGAGAGTATTGGCGTGATGAACTCGGGTACTATCGCTACAAGCTTCTCAATAAGTGTGCGCGCGGAAGTGCGGGACCCGAAGGGGCGCCGGCCGGTGGAGGAGAACAAGCTCCAGTGCAAGAAGGTGATGAATCGTCGGCTGCAGCCCCCGCACCGGAATCGGCACCGGCGGGCGAACAACCCTGACCGGACCCAGATCAGCCAAGCAAGGGAAATGAACATGAAGGATCATCGACGTTCCGTACGCTGTGCCTCGCTCGGCATCGTTCTTGTCGGCATGGTGGCCGGCTCAGGGACAACTTTCGCTGATGCGAAGTTCAAGAAGAAAGAACTGGAAGTCCAGGCCGCGACCCAGACCGAGCTGACGAAACCAAAGGAGCCGCCCAAAGAGCAGAAAGAGACCGGGCCGGTTCTGACGGTGGAACAGTTCGTCGGGCAGCAGCAGTCGAAGATTCAGAAGATCACCAAGAAGCAGATCGAGCAACTCAATCGGCTCATCAAGATTACCCCCAACGATGACCCCCAGAAGCCCGACTTCTACTTCCGTCTCGGTGAGCTTTATGCCGAAAACCAGCGCTCCGATAGCCTCACGGCGCGCAGTTTCGATGAGAAGATCTTCCAAGCTGAGCAGAAGAAGAACACTTCTCTGGCGGCCAAGTTGAAGGATCAGCAGAAGGAAGCCGAGAAGAGTTCCGAGAAGTGGGCCAACGAGGCGGTCAAGTACTACGTCGAGGCGTCCAAGAGCGCCAAGTACGAGCGCATGGACGAGGTGTTGTTCCGCCTCGCCTATTTGCTGCAAATGATCAAGAAGGACGACAAGGCTCGGGAGTTCTTCCACCGTCTCATCAAGGACTACCCGCAGTCGAAGTATGTCCCCAACGCCTACCTGTCCTTTGCCGAGTATTTCTTTGCCAAGGGCGAGATGGACAACGCGCTCAAGTTCTACGAGAAGGTGGAGCAGTTTCCCAAGTCATCAGTCTACGGATTTGCTGTGTATAAGAAGGGTTGGGCGGAGATCAACCTGGGCAACTTCAAGTCGGCGCTGGGAATCTTCGTCCACGTGATTGACCTTTGCCAGGCGGGCAAGATCCCCAAGAGTCAGAGCGGCCCCCTGGAAAAAGAGGCCAAGAAGGACCTGGTCAAGGCCTACGGGCGCACCCCCGGCGCTTCACCGGAAAAGGCGTGGGAGTTCTTCCAGCGGATGGGCGGCGACTACGCCCCCAAGATGCTCGAGGCGCTGGCTGAGTTGTACTGGGAACAAGGTATGTTCGGTGATTCGTCCAAGGTCTACCGCAAGATCCTCTCACTCAACGAGAAGTCACCGCGTCTGTGCGAATGGCAGTACA
>PMKP01000409.1 GCA_003157775.1 Myxococcales bacterium
GACCGCAGGTCGCCCCTACGCGGGACGTGAGCCGGGCGAAAAGCGTCTACTCCGAATCCCAGGTGGTCTGGATCTTCTACCTGGCGGGCGCGCTCGGCCTCTTCATCCTGCGCGTGCGCGAGCCCGATACACCGCGGCCCTACCAGGTCTGGGGTTACCCGCCATTGCCGGCCGTCTTCGGGCTCTTCGCCGCGACCTACGTGGTGATCACGCTACGGCAGGACTTCCGCAACTCGGTCTTCGGGCCGCTGCTGGTGGGGCTCGGCGTGCCGCTGTGCCTGTACTGGCGCCGCCGCAGGGCGAGGTCGGCCGGCTGACCTCGATCAGAAGGTCACTCCACCGCCGGCCATGATGTCCCACCGGAAGACGAAGGCGTTGCCGTCGGTCCCGAAGTCGAGCGTGAGGGGGCGGAAGAACACGAACGCGCGGTCCGCCAACATCAGCTTCCCCTCGAAGCCGAACTGCATGTCGAAGAAGCTGCCGCTGCCGCCACCGCCGCCGCAGGGGTAGACAAAACCTTCATAGTCATAGCACAACCCCCCCCCGCCGCCCCCCGCGGATACGTAGCCGTAGCCGATCATGGCACTGGGCGTGAGATAGAGCCCCAGGTTCCGGACGATGGGGATGTCCCAGAGGAACTTGGGGCCCAGCTCAAGCGTGGTGACGCCGCCTCCAAAGGCCTCCTGGATCTCGAAGCCGAGGGCGGGCCCGGAGGCCTTGCCGGAAAAGTGATAGCCGATGAACTCGCCCAGCTTGAACTGCGACTCGCTGTTGTGGATGCCGATGGCACCGCCCAGGTCGAGGCCGGCGTACCAGGGGTGAGTGCCCGGTCTCAGGACGGTCGGAATATCATCGGCCCGGGCCACCGACCCGAGCGCAAGCATGCTGAAGAGTACCGTAGACAGCAGAACAGCTCGTCTCATGTGTGCGATCCTCCGTGGGTTCAGTTCGAGATGAGATAATAGCGTCCTTGACGCGACTACCATAGCCCATTCCGAAACGCCAGCCAGTTTTTGCGATTGCCAACGTCAGGCCAGCCCGAGCTTGGCGCGGGATCCGCTGCTGCGGCGGGTCGAGATCCGGGACGAAGGGCCGACCGGTGAGCTGCTCGAAGATCTCGATGCAGCGCCGGGCCGCATCGAGGCGCAGCTCCTCGTCGAGGGGCGGTGGCGGGCTGTCGCCATGGTAGCCGGCAACGAGATGGTCAAGGGCGGCGTCGCGTTCATGTTCTAGTTACTACGCCTTCCACCAGTGGAAGGTGTAGAGCGCGTGGTCGAGTTCGAGGCCGGCGCGGGTCCAGACCTTTTGCGGTGCCAGGTTCGCGAGCTGGGTGGAGACCAACACCTGGCTCGCGCCTTGCGCGCGTGCGCGGCATCCGATTTCGCGCAACAACGCCGCGTAGATCCCTCTGCGTTGAAACTCGGGTGCAACGCCGTTGAGCAGAATCTCCCAGGTCTTCGCCTCCAGCCGCCTGGCTGTTAGGAAGCCCGACAAGCGACCCTCGGTCTCGGATACCAGAACCAGGGACGCAGGGTCGGCCAAAGCTGAGCTGGCCCACTGCACGTAGCCTTCGGTGGCAGCGACTGGGTCCAGACGAGGATCCGCATGGTAGTGGCCGAAGAATCCGGTGAACGATGCACGGGCAATTCCCTCCAAGGCCGCGCGGTCTGCCTCCTGGCAAAGGCGAATGCAGGTGGAGGAGGCCGGCGACGGTGCGAAGCTGCTCGTTGGCCCGCGATAGTAGACCAGCGTGTCGGTCAGGATGCCTCCGGCACGTTCGAGCGACTGCGCGGCTGCGACTGCCTCGACCGGGCACCGCACGATCAGTAGATCGAGATCCGCGGAACGCGCGAACTGTACTAGTTCTAGGACGGCCTCGACATTGTCCGCGCCTGCGCGAAAGACCCGGATTCCGAAACGCTTGCTGTCGAGGGCAGAGTAGGCCGCCGGGTCAGTCATCGAAGGTGGTCTTTCGCACGACGTAGAGGGGTCGGTGCTTGACCTCGGTGAAGATGCGGTCGACGTACAGGCCGAGTATCC
This sequence comes from Myxococcales bacterium, assembly GCA_003157775.1. Lineage (GTDB taxonomy): Bacteria > Myxococcota_A > Polyangia > Fen-1088 > Fen-1088 > Fen-1137. The sequence goes on from PMKP01000409.1 coordinate 2,041, forward strand.
CGAGAGCCAGAATGATCGCGCCTGTGCTGAACCAGACCGACACGATCAGGCTGGTCCACCCCATCACGGGCGAGCCGTGCACCACCACCCGCACGATGTGAACCAGCCCGCCCACAAAGGCGAGCGCAGAGAGCAGCAGGCCTGCGTACACGCACAGCCGCAGGGGCCTATTCGAGTGCGCCAGGATGATGCTGGTGGCGAGCCTCATCAGCTTGAGGAAGGTGTAGCCCGATTCACCCCCGCGCCGGCGCACATGCGTGACATCGACATGGGCCTTGGCGAATCCCGTCCAGGTGAGAAAGCCGCCGTAGAAGCGGACCGCTTCGCCCATGCCATTGATCGTGTCGGCGACGCGTCTTGAGATGATGCTGAAGTTCGCCACCGTGCCGTCGAAGCGGTAGTTGAGGTCGGCCAGGTAGTTGAAGACCCGGTAGAACAGCCAGGAGGACAGTCGCTTGCCAGAGCCGTCGTTCCGTCGAGCCCGGCGCGCCAGCACGCAATCGTGGCCCTCTTGCGCCTTGGCCCACAGCTTGGCGATCTCCTCGGGCGGATCCTGAAGGTCGCCGTCCATGACCACGATCCACTGTCCGCGCGCGTGGCGCAGGCCCGCGGTGATGGCGTGGTGCTGACCGAAGTTGCGGCTCAAGGCGACGCCGCGCACCCGCGCATCCTGGCGCGCGAGGTTTTCGATGATGCTCCACGATTCGTCGGGGCCGCCGTCCTCGACCAGGACGATCTCGAAACGCGCGACCAGAGGTTGCAGGGTGGCAACCAGCCTGCGGTGCAGCTCGTGCAAGAAGGGCGCGCCCCGGTACACGGGTACCACGACCGAAAGGTCCACATCAGTCGAATGGTCGGCCGGTTCGTGCATGGAAGTTCAGTTCCTCAAGGTCAAAGCTAGAACCGCGTGGGGAGCCCGCCGGCCCTTCGGGACGGACAGCCCACCCTGCCCACCCCGCGCGCTTCGNNCCCTTTGAGGGTTCCCATCTCAAAATGTAAAATCGCGGATGGCATCGATCACTCGCCCCTGGGATGCCGGGTCAAGGGAATTGAAGAATGGCAGTCGCAACAAACGATCGCTCACAGTTTCGCTCACCGGACAGGCGCCCGGCCGGCCTCCCAGTTTTTGGCCCATGGGCGACAGGTGCAGCGGCAAATAGTGAAAGACCGCCATGATCCCGCGCGCTTTGAGAAAAGCAATCAAGTCTTGGCGAATCTGCAACGAGGGAAGAATCAAGTAGTACATGTGATAGGCTTGCTCGCAGCCGTCCGGCACAACCGGGCAGCGGATGTCTCGGGCCAAGGCCCAGTCGCGCAGCTCGGCGTGGTAGCGCTGCCAGATTCTTCTGCGCTTCTCCTGAATCTGCCGCCAAACCTCCAGTTGACCGTAGAGGAACGCGGCCAGCACGTCGCTCATTAAGTAGCTCGAACCGATGTCCACCCAGGAGTACTTGTCGACCTGGCCGCGGAAGAATCGGCTGCGGTCGGTTCCCTTCTCGCGCAGGACCTCGGCCCGCTCGATGAAGGCCGGGTCGTTCACCACCAGGGCTCCGCCCTCGCCGCAGGTGATGTTCTTGGTTTCGTGAAAACTCTGGGTGGCGAGAGCGCCGAAGGTTCCCAACCAGCGTTGCTTGTACTTGCCGAACAGGCCGTGGGCGTTGTCTTCAACGATCGAGATGCGGTACTGACGCGCAATCGCCAGGATGGAATCCATTTCACATCCAACCCCGGCATAGTGAACCGGAACCATCGCGCGCGTGCGCGAGCTGATGAGCGGCTCGATCTGGTTCTCGTCGAGGTTGAGGGTGTCCGGGCGAATGTCGGCGAAGCGAATGTGGGCGCCGCGCAGGACGAACGCGTTGGCCGTGGAGACAAAGGTGAAGGACGGCACGATGACCTCGTCACCCGGCCCGATCTCGAGCAGAAGCGCGGCTAGTTCGAGGCCGTGGGTGCAGGATGTGGTCAGAAGTACCTTGGGCGCGCCCAGCACCTCTTCGAGCAGCGCCTGGCACTTTCGCGAGTAGCCCTGGTCGCCAGCGATTTGGCCGATGGAAACTGAATGGCCGATGTGATTGGTTTCATCACCCTCGATGCCCGAACGGTTGAACGGAATGGCTGCATCCGCAGCTCCTGCCCAAGCCGGGCCGGCCAAGAATCCATTTGCTGTCGGGATTTTCTCGGTCATGCCGGCTCTTCCTCCCGATCCGGCCCTGTGTCCTCTGTGCTCTCCGTGGTGAAAAGGCTAGCTAACCCTCGTCGCCGCCAGCGGCGGGTTCGTCCTCGCCCGCCTCGCCTTGGTTGCCGGTCACCATCTTGGGGTACCAGTTCTCGAAGACCTCGGTGATCTGGCGCGCTTGTTTCTCGCTCGACACGTTGAAGGACGACTGCTTGCGATAGGAGCCGTGAAACTTCTTGAAGCGCACGATGGCGATCTTCGGTGCGCGGAAACTGCCACTCGCCTTGTCCAGCTCCTGGTACAGGAACATCAGGGTGGCCCATGAGCCCTTGGTCAGGACGACCTTGTCCAGTTGTTTGCGGACCAGTACACCTTCGTCTTCGTAGTCGTAGGTCAGTTCGTCCAGGGTCTCGGCCATGATGGGGTTCCTCGTTTCAAGCGGACTTGCGGCCGGCCGGCTGGGCCAGCCGCCGCAGGCTTTGGGTCAGGCGACGACGGTCCTGGGGCGACAGCTTGTCGAACTCGATTCCCATGCCCGCGGGCGTCTTTTCGCCCCCGCCCCGGGTGACCCACGCGACACGGCCACGGGCGGCCAGCGTCTCGCCCGTCGCCAGCGGGATCTCCAGAGCAAGGGTTTCGCCCACCTCGAACAGGAGGTCGGAGCGCAAGAAAACGCCACCCTCGGACAAGTCGGCCGTGTCGAGCCGGATCCCAGCCTGGACCCGGTTGCCGGCAGCGCGTACGACCACGGGCAGGAGCGCATCCCGGCGGGAGAATCGCCGCGTGTCGCAGTGCCCGGGCGAGGTCACGGACGCAGGTCCACCACCGTGGAGGAGCGCACCTCCACGGATACACGCGTGGGTGGTGAAGCGGCCGCGACCATGTGGGTCTCGCGCCACACGGCTTCAAGCGAAACCGGAACCCCGCCGGCCGCAGCCGCCATGCGCGCCAGAAGGTCGTGTGTCACCACGACCAGCCCTCCTGCGCCCGCGGCGCAGGCCAACGCCACTGGTGCGCCGTATGGGCGGATTTCCAAGAAAGTCCGCTCCGGCCCGGTCACCTGCAACACCAGGTCGCCCGATGCATCGAGACGGCTTCCCGTGGCCATTGGCACCTGGTTTTGATCAAAGACGCGCGGCACGCCTGGCGTGGTCAAGACTACCTTGGCCGGCCGGTCCGCAGGTCCGGGGAGCTCCAGGGCGAGCGCCTGCGGTACCTCGGCGATATCCACTGGGCCAGCCTCGGCAATCACCCCGCCAACAACCTCGGCGAACGGCGGATACACGCGCGGAGCCGGACGCAGCCCCAGACCATTCAGGCCAACGGCCACGGACACGCCACTCAGCTCCTCCAGATTCACCTCACCGCCCTGGGCGCGCAGAGCTCGGGCCTGGCCGGCCACATCGCGCAGCTCACACGGACCATCAGGAGCGGGCGCTACCAGGGGGTCCACCACGCCCAGCACGTCGGTCCCAGAGCGGTCAGTCACGTTCGCGCGGAACGCCAGCACCGAAAGGGCGGGCGGGCCAGTACTTGGCACCTCCAAGCGAATCGACACCTCGGCAACCCGCAGGGTGACCGGGACAGCCCCGTCTCTCATGTGGGCTCCGCTCTCACAGGCCACAAGCAGCGGCCCCAGAAGGAGTGTCAACGTCTGCGCGCGGGTCGCGTGCAAGGAGAAGAAGGTAGGTCTTGGTGCGAAGGAAGGCATGCTCTGACCAGGGTAACGCCCGATTATAGACAGAATCGCCGCGTCACGCTAGTCGCGATCACAAACCTCAGCGGGTCGACTCTGCGTGGCAGGGCGATGAAGCCGCCGGGCAGGACTAGTTTACATCGCCGTCCGCTTGGGACATGCTTGATTCACGTCGTTTCTATTGCAGGAGTAACAAATGACCTGTCCAGGTTGGAAGGCCACATGGTCACGGGTTCTATGCGGTGCAGCCTATGTTGCGACCGCGGCCGCATGCTCGGGCGAGGCCACCGTCAGTCAGGTCGCGTCACCCCCTCCAGATGCCGGCCCGTCAGGCGATCAGACCGGCCAGACCGGGCAGCGCGACGGGGGCAGCATCGCGGAGCGCTACTTCCTCACCATTCCCGAGGTCGGGCAAGAGAGAGATGCGGAGCCACCCAAGGTTCCGCAAGACATCGCAACCATGCGCATCGACCCCGAAAATTCGGTTCTGGTGGTTCAGCGCGGACAGAGCGCGACCCTTTCCTTCCGAGCCTTCGCCACCATGAAGGCGGGCGGCGGCGAGGTCGAGATTACCGCGCGTACGGTTTTCTACGTTCCCGACAACTATCTGGTGGGTGAGTTCCCGGCGGATGGCAGTTCCCTGTTCTCGACCTACCTGCCGACCAGTTCGACTGATCCGCCCCAGCGCGGAGGCAAGGTGACGATCCAGGCCCAGGCGGCCAGCAACAACGATCCCATCACCACCATCACGACTAGCCTGACGGTGAAGCTAATCGACTCAGGCTCTGCTGCGGCCGGCTCTCCTGGCGCCACACCAGCCATTCCCAGTGATCCCGGGCCCGAGTTCACGGGTAGCAACAGTGCAACCCTGGCCCCCACCCTGGTCTATCCGAACGACGGTGTGCTGCTTCCTCCCAACGTGCAGCAGATCGAAGTTCATTTCCTCCCGGGAAGCAAGACCGGCGAGCTCTACGAAATCTCGATCCTGAGCGACTTCTCGGAGTACCGCTACTACACCCGCTGCTACGCCGATCCCCTCAAGTACCTCACCGGGAGCTGTGCCTTCGAGCTCGATCCGGATACGGTCAACGTGATCGCGGAAAGCAACCACGGGACTGGTCCGACCACCCTGGCGGTGCGCGGAACCGACGAAAAGGGCAATGTGGGCAGCTCGGCGAGCATCAGTGTGCAGTTCGCCGCCGACCGCGTGGATGGAGCCATCTACTACTGGATGACAAGCCAACCCTCGCCGAGCATCATGCGCTTCGATTTTGCTTCCCAATCCGCCCTGGCCGTGGCTTTGCAGCCGAGCGACTTGCCCGACGACGGGGGAAATGCCCACGCGAATACGACCTGCGTTGGCTGTCATGCCCTGTCCCGCGACGGAAAACGCCTGGTGGCTTCGAAGGGTGCCTCGTGGGCGGGCTATCTCGTCTACGTTAACGATCTCTCCAAGCCAAAGACCGCGGCGGACTGGCTGACGGTCGACGGTCGTGCCGCCGGAGTAGCCGCCGCGAACCGAGTGATGACCGCGTCGTTCAATCCGGACGGAAGCCAGTTCGTGGCCGACGCACCTGGGGGCGACACGCTTGGGGTCAACAACTTGTCCTTCAACGACGGGGTCACCGGCGTACGGCAGGGTACGCTGGCGGCGGGGTATCCGGTGAGCTTTCCCGATTGGTCGCCCGACGGCCAGACCATTGCGGTGACCCATATGTACGGGAACAGCGGCACGATCGTCCAGTTTCAGGAGGGCGGTATTTCCGTGATTCGCAAATCGGCCAGTTCGGCCACGGGATGGACTTCCGTTGAGGAGGTCGTGGTGCCGCACACGACCAACAAGAACCGCTACACACCGAATTTCGTGCCTGACTCGTCTCTCCTGCTGTACGGCGAGTCGACTCGGCAGACGGGTGACGCGGATTCGTTGGTCGATGGCTACGCCGATCCTTCGGCCACGGTCTGGGCAGTTCAGCCCCAAGCCAACGCAACCCCTGTGCTGCTGGCCAAAGCGAACGCGCCCGGTGTGGCCGACAAGCTCACCCTGGCCGACGGACGCAGTTCCTTGGTGGTTCAGCGGATTTCCAGCGGAATGCTCATGGACACCTTCCCGCGGGCCGCGCCCTTTCAAGCCCCGCCGAACGAACCCAAGCTGTTCTGGTTCACGTCGGCCTCCCAGCGCCGGGCCGGCCTGCGACTTTACAAAGCCAACCCCAGTGTTGTGGGCGACGAGCCCACGCAGCTCCTGCTGTGGATGTTTGCCCTTGATCCCGACCAGGTGCTCGCCGGGAAGGACGGAAGCTATCCGGGCTTCTTCCTCCCGTTCCAGGATCTGACGACCTCCAACCACATGGCAGCCTGGACGCAGAAGTACGTCTCGGACAACCCGCCTCCCGCGCCCCCAACGCCACCGCCGGCCCCTCCGCTCACGGCGGTGCCATTAGTTCCAATTCTGTAGGAAAGGGCTAGCCTGCCAGTCGTACGATGCCGAGGATTGCATCCGGGATTTCCTTGAGTAGCCCTAACTAACTGACACGGCCAGCGACGCGATCACCCAGATCCGCGACCAGGCGTTCGACCAGAGTGTCGTCCACCGACAGGAGTTGCTTGCCCAGGGACAGACATCGCTCGATTTCTCCAGCGTCGATGGGCCCTACGAAGATCCCTTCGCGCTTGGCCAGGGTGTCAGCCAGAAGCACCACGTTGGCCGTCGAGAAGCGATCCCCCATGTCGTAGTCAGCCGAGTCGCGGATGGCATGGGTCACCGGGTCGGGCAGCCCCCACTTGCGCGCGATGGCCGCGCCCACGCTGCGATGTTTGCCCGAGATGATGGCCAGCCAGGCCGACGGCATAATCCAGCGCTGCACGCGAGTGCCCAGCAGGCGCTGTTCAGCGTCGAGCAGGGTTGCGGCCAGCACAGGACGACCCACGTCATGCAGAAGGCCGCCCAGGTAGGCGGAATCGGGGTGCAAGCCATGAACCGCGCTGACCAAGTCGCGCGACACGATGGCCACCGCCAGGGAATGGCGCCAGAGATCGCGGCACATCTGGGCAATGCATGGATCGCGCGACTCCAATACGTGGTGAACCGCAGTCTCCACCAAGAAGAGGCGCAACTCTTCAGCGCCTAGCCGTGTGACGCAGGTGAGGACCGAATCGAAACGCGATAAGCTGGCAAAGGCCGCGCTGTGGGTGAGTCGGATCAGACGCGCGGCCACGATCGGATCAGTCTCGATGAGTGCGGCGATTTGGGGGAAGGAGAAGTCATCGCGACCCAGCATGGTCAAGGCCCGCGCTGCAACCAGAGGCATGGTAGGCAGTTCGAGACCGTTGTTCTCGATAGCTGCCAGAACACTTTCTTCCACCCGCGTGGCCATCTCGCGGGTAAGCGCTACCTCGCCTTGCAGGGCCATGAGGGCAGAGGGACGAAGGGCGACAGGCATGTTTTTTCTCACAGATGTTGCGGACTAGTCAGGTTGCTCGGTACCCACGCGCTTGAGTTTGTCGATAAGGGTGGTGCGGTTAAGACCGAGGGCTTCGGCCGCGCGGGTTTTGTTGCCGTTGGCCGCCTTCATGGCGCGCGCGATGAGTGTCGCCTCGATGCGCGACAGGGTGGCGGCGAGATCGATGTGATCGCCCGGCGTGCCGGTGGCCGCCGCCGCGACCGCGGCCAGGCGCGCCGAGGGCGTGCGCACATGGCTGGGCAGATCGTTGACCCCGATGGTCTCAGTCGCGCTCATGATCACCAGGCGCTCGACCATGTTCTCCAACTCGCGCACGTTGCCGGGCCAGTCGTGGAGTTGCAACGTCACCAAAGCGGCCTCGGAGAACTTGACGTTCTTTCCTGTGCGCCGGCAGGCCAGGGTCAGAAAATGCTCGGCCAAGCGCGGGATGTCCTCGGTTCTCTCGCGCAGCGCGGGCAGGGTGATGGGGACCACGTTGAGCCGGAAGAAGAGATCGGCACGGAATTTCCCCTCGCGCACCAGGGCCTCGGGATTTTGGTTGGTGGCGGCCAGCACCCGTGTGTTGACCTGGCGGATGCGGGCTTCGCCCATGGGTTTGACTGCCCGATCCTGGAGTACGCGCAGCAACTTGCCCTGTACCGCGAAGGGCAGGGCGGTCACATCGTCGAGCAGCAGGGTACCCCCGTCTGCCTCGACGAAGCGGCCGGGCTGGGCCTCGGTGTTGCCAGCGAAGGCACCCCTGGCATGACCGAACAACTCACTCTCGGCCAGGGCTTCCGGCAAGGCGGCACAGTCGACCGCCACGAAAGGACCCGTCGCGCGCGGCGAGAAAGCATGAATGAGGCGCGCGATCACTTCCTTGCCGGTGCCACTTTCGCCGAGCAAGAGCACCGTCGCATCGGTGGGCGCGACGTTGTCGACGAAATCGAGACAGCGCCGCAAGACCGGAGATGCGCCGATGAGCGCCGCTTGCGGCTGGCTGGCGCCTGCCGGCTGCTCCTCTGTGGTCTTGGCGTGCGGTCGCGCGGCGGCCAGCGCACTTGACACCACTCTGCGCAGCTCGTCGCGATTGAGGGGTTTGACTAGAAAATTGAACGCGCCCGCCTGCATGGCCTCGACACAATCAGCAATGGAGGCGCTGGCGGTGAGCACTACAGCGGGTGTTCGTGCCGGCAGTTCCCGCGCCCGGCGCACCACCGCGAACCCGTCCTGGTTGGGCATGCGCAGATCGGTGACGACCAAGTCAAACGCCTCCGATTGCAGCGCCGCAATGGCCTGCGCACCGTCGCTGGCTTCCTGGGCCTGGTGGCCCATCTGCTCAATGACCCCGCGCACGGCCTGCAACACCGGCGGCTCGTCGTCAACGATGAGAATGCGTGCCGCGACTTTGCGAGGCTGGGACGCTTGGTTTTCGACGTCTGGCTCCATCCTAGACAATCTCTCCTGTACCCTTCGACGGGTTTGCGCCCGCCATCCAGCAGATTTCAAAGGCAAGCATCACGGCACAAGATCCTATGCAACCCGCGGTCCACCGCTTCAGGCTGAGAGAACCGCGAAGACTGAGTGGAGGGTGTCGACCGGCCGACACCCAAGTAGCTCGCGTCATGTCAGAAAAGCAGGGTTAAATCAACCCCTCGCGGCGCTCTTGGTCGCATTGCAGAGCCACCTCGGCGCAGCGAAGCAGATTGCTGCCGCTGGTTTCTCCGTCGGGGGTGGTGGCGCAGCCCAAACTCACGCCCAGGGGCAAACCCCAGCGGCCATTGGCATCGGTGACCAACCGGCGTACACGCGACACCACGTGCCCCGCACCGCGGGCATCGGTGTCCGGCAGCAATAGGGCGAACTCGTCGCTGCCTAGGCGCGCCACTACGTCGTATTCGCGCACGGCCTCTAGCAGCAAACAGGCGACTCCTTTGAGACAGCGATCCCCAGCATCACGTCCATGGATTTCGTTGATGGCTGTCATGCCCAGCACATCCAACACCACAACCGAGAGACAACAGCCCGGACGGTAGCGTGTACGAGACAGCTCCTCGAGCAGGCGGCTTTCGAAGACATGTCGGTTCCACAAGTCCGTGAGTGGATCGCGGTAGGCGAGATTGCGCATCTGGCTGCTCTCGGCCAAGGCGCGCCGCAAACTGGCGTTCTCGCGCACAAGTTGGTCGAGGGTGGGCTCCGATGATTCCACCTCAGGGGTGATTTCGGCGGGCAGGATGAATTCGTCGCGGGAAACGCTGGCAGTTGCTGACTTCACGGGAGCC
>PMKP01000267.1 GCA_003157775.1 Myxococcales bacterium
CGGCCTTCTCATTCCATCTCTGTGAGAACCCAGGTAGCTACACACCCACGGTCGGCATGCCGAGCGCGCGGGCGGCAGTGGCCAGGGTCGCGTCGTGCGTCGCCATGGTCAGGGCGGTGCGGGTCGTCTCGCGCCAAAGCTGCGCGGTGGCGAGGTGAATCGCGTCCAGGGTTCCGAGAGTGGTCGGGAGAGGTTGCGCAGCCCGATCCAGTACCGTCCGCCCGATCTCCACCACCGCGAGACTGGCGAGCAGCTCGTAGACGGACTCGCGCCGCTCGGCCAGCGCTCGGTCGGGGATGCCTTCGAGAATCCGCAGGCGATCGAGGGTTCGCAGACACTCCACTTCGGTCAAGGCGCTGGTGACTCCCTCTTCCACGGATCGCCATTCGGCCAACGCCCCGGGCTGTCCCAGTACCAGGCGCAGAACCACCGAGGAGTCGACGTAGGCGATCACCGGAGATGCCTGTCTTCAAGTAGGACGGCCACGGGGTCATGGCGCAGCTTGAGCGACGCCGGGGGACGGAAGTCTTTGGGCTTGGGTGACCGCGGCGTCGGCTGGCGGATGGGAAAACTGACGGCTCCGTTCGGGCAGGGGACGATCTGGGCGATGGGCGTGTCACGATCCAACACGAGCAAAGGATGCCCGCGCCGCACGGCCCGCAAGTGCTCGCTGAGATGACTCTTTAGCTCTGCCACGCGTACGGCCTTCATGACCTGAAGATAGTCAGAAGTGACCACAATTACAAGACGCGGCGCAGGGTTGCGGTTTGGACGCCAAGGGCCGCCGGCAAAGCTTTCGCAGGTCGCCGCACGCTTGGCCGCCGCCCGATTTTCGAGCTAGATAGTGCTGGTGAGCGAAATTGGCGCACGTGCGAAGAAGGTTCTGCACGCCGTAGTGTCCGAATACCTCGCCACCGGCGAGGCAGTCGGATCCGAGACGGTCGCGCACCGCTATCGGCTGGCAGTTTCCCCTGCCACGGTGCGCACGGTGATGGGCGAATTGGAGGATCTGGGCATGCTGCACCACCTGCACACTTCGGCGGGGCGAATCCCAACCGATCGCGGGCTGCGCTACTACGTGGACACGCTTCTGCGCGTGCGCAGCCTGTCCGCGCCCGAGCAGGAGGAGATCCGCGAGCGCCTGGGGCCGCTCGCGGACCCGCAGGACATCATGCAAAGGGTGGCGCGCGTCCTGCGCGATCTCTCTCATCTGGCCGTGGTCGTCCAGGCGCCGCGCCCCGAGTCGGATGCGGTGTCGCACCTCGAGTTCGTGCGCCTGCGCGATGACCAACTGCTGGCGGTCATCGCTTCGCAGAGCGGCCAGATCCAAAACAAGCTTATCCCCATCGACTTTTCTCTCTCTCCCAGCGATCTCGACCGCATCAACAACTACCTCAACGGCTTGGTGTCGGGCTTGACCCTGGATCAAATGCGCGCGCGGCTGGTGCGCGAAATCGAGAAGGAACGCGAGCATTCGGCCAGCGATCCCGTGTTGGCGCAGGCGCTCAAGCTGGCCATGGCCGCGACTCCTGCGGCCGAGCCAGGGGGTGAGATTCTGCTCGACGGGCAGTCAAATCTGCTGTCTGTGGCGTCCGACCTCGAAAGGGCTCGTCGCGTCCTGCGCACGCTCGAAGAAAAGCACCAGATCGTCAAACTGCTGGAGCGCACGCTGAATGCGCCCGGCATCTGTGTGTTCATCGGCGCGGAAGCCAACCTTGCCGACTTGACCGAAGTCTCGGTTGTGGCAGCAAGCTACGGCGGCGAGGACCGGCCGCTCGGAACCATAGGGGTGATTGGTCCGTCGCGAATGAGCTATTCCAAAGTCATCCCTCTGGTAGACTTCACCGCCGACGTGATTACCGAGGTCCTTCCCAGACCCTGAAAGGAGAGCGCGGCTGCGCTTGGGCCGCGAACTTGTTTCCCATGATCGAGAACCACGACTCTGAAGACAATCCCGGCCCCCAGCCCACACCGCCTGCGGCTGACGGCTCCGTGCCCGAGAGCCCGGCGTCCGTCGCAGAGCCGACGCTCGCGACTCCTAGCCCGGTGGAAAGGGTGGCCGCCCTGGAAGCCGAGAAGGCCGAGATCAAGGACCGCATGCTGCGTATCGCGGCCGAGTTTGACAACTACAAGAAGCGCACTCGCAAGGATCTGGCCGAGCATGAACAGAGGGCGCGTGAGGCGGTTCTGCGCGACTTACTGGAGATTGCCGACAACTTGGAGCGTGCCATCGCTTCGTGGAAGGAAGGCGGCGAACAGGACATCAAGTCAGTGCAGAATGGCGTTGAGCTGGTCTTGCGCCTCTTCAAATCGAAGCTTGAACGCTATTCGGTGGCGGCCATCGAGGCCAAAGGCCAACCCTTCGACCCGCGTGTCCATGACGCGATCTCGCAGTCACCCAGCGCCGAGGCAACCCCCGGCACGGTGCTGCGCGAACTGCAGAAGGGCTATCGGGTGGGTGAGAGGCTGCTTCGGCCGGCCGTCGTCGTGGTCGCGGTGGCGCCGCCCGCCCCGCCATCCGAGACCAGTGGAAGCGAAGCGCAGACGGCCCGGCCGTCGGCGGAGGGCGTGGACATCGACCTCACTGGCGATGACGAGCAGCCCAGCAAGGGAGACAAACCCTCGTGAGCCGCATCATTGGAATTGATCTCGGGACGACCAATTCCTGCGTGGCTGTGCTGGAGGGGCTAGAGCCCCTGGTCATCCCGAACAGCGAGGGTTCGCGGACCACGCCGTCGGTGGTCGCGCTGTCGGGCGAGGGTGAGCCTTTGGTCGGCCAGATCGCGAAGCGCCAGGCGGTCACCAACGCCGAGTGCACGGTGTCGGCGGTCAAGCGCCTGATGGGGCGCAAGCGTGCCGATGCGGAGGTTGAACGTCACGCCAAGTCTTCCACCTATGAGGTGGCGGCGTCGTCCAACGGCGACGCGTGGGTGCGGGTCAAAGGCAAGGACTACCCGCCGGCCCAGATCTCGGCCTTCGTTCTGGACAAGATGAGGAAGACCGCCGAGGAGTACCTGGGCGAGTCGGTTACCGACGCGGTCATCACAGTGCCTGCCTACTTCGGTGACAGCCAGCGCCAGGCCACCAAGGACGCGGGACGCATCGCCGGGCTGAACGTCAAGCGCATCATCAACGAGCCCACCGCCGCCGCGCTGGCCTTCGGTCGCTTGAGTTTGGTGTCCGACGCCAAGCTCGCGGTCTACGACCTGGGGGGCGGCACCTTCGATATCTCGCTTCTCCATCTGCACGAGGGCGTGTACCAGGTCAAGGCGTCGAGCGGCGATGGTTTCTTGGGCGGGGAAGATATCGATGCACGCATCGTAGGCCTCTTGGCCGACGGATTTCTGGCCGAGACGGGCATCGACTTGCGCGGCGAGCGGATGGCCCTACAACGCCTGCGTGAGGCGGCCGAGCGGGCCAAGCATGAGCTGTCCACCAGCCTGGAGACCGAGGTGAACCTGCCCTTCATTGCCGCGGGCGCCGACGGGCCCAAGCATCTCATCACCTCGCTCACGCGCAGCAAGCTGGAGACCCTGTGCGAGGATCTGCTGGCCCGGACCATTCCACCCATCGAACAGGTGCTGAAGGACGCAGGCTGGACGGTGAGGGACATCGACGAGGTGATCCTGGTGGGTGGGCAGACGCGCATGCCGCGCGTGCACGAGTTGGTGTCGAGCTTTTTCGGCAAGAAGCCGTCGCGTGCGGTGAACCCAGACGAGGCGGTGGCGGTGGGCGCGGCGCTGCAGGGTGCGGTGCTCTCGGGCGAGCAGCAGGACGTGTTGCTGCTCGACGTGACCCCGCTTTCCTTGGGGGTTGAAACTGCGGGCGGGGTGTTCACCCGGATTATCCCGCGCAACACCACCATTCCGGTGCGGCGTGGGCGGGTTTTCTCGACGGCAGTGGACAACCAGCCCTACGTCAACGTGCACGTCCTGCAGGGCGAGCGGGAAATGGCCGAGGACAACAAGAGCTTGGCGCATTTTCAACTGACTGGCATCCCGCCGGCGCCGCGGGGCGCGCCGCAGATCGAGGTGTCGTTTGACATCGATTCCAACGGCATGGTCAGCGTCTCGGCCAAGGACCTGGGCACGGGCAAGACCCAGACGGTCGTGGTGCAGCCCACCTCGGGCCTTTCCGAGGCCGAGATCAGCTCTTTCGTTTCCCAGTCTGAGACCAGTCGCCAGGTGGACCAGTCCAAGAAAGAGTGGGCCGACCTGCGCAACAGCGCCGACACGCTCATCTACGGCACTGAGCGCACCTTGCAGGAATTCGGCGACAAGCTGGACACGGACGCCCGGGCGCGACTGCAGGCGGCTCTCGACGAGTGCAAGCGCACGCTTGAGATGTTCGCGGGGGAAGTGGCTCGTGGGCGCGAGGCAGTGGCCAAGCTGGAAACCGAGGCCCACATGTTGTTCATGGCGCTGCAGGGCGGGAGCGCATCCGAACCGGGGCCCTCGCCTGGGGATTCGTCGTAGCTCGCCGTGGCCCACGACTACTACAGGACGCTCGGCCTGGCGCGCGACGCGCCGGCGGCCGAGATCAAGGCCACCTACCGCAAGCTGGCCTTGCAGTTTCATCCTGACCGCAACCTGGGCGATCGCGCAGCCGAGGAGCGCTTCAAGGAAGTCTCGCAGGCCTACGCGGTGTTGGGCGACGAAGAGAAGCGGGCACGCTACGACCGGCTGGGGGACGTCCCCGGCGACCTGCCGTTCGGGGACAGCGCCGATCTGGCCAAGGTTACCGAGTACTTCGATGCCATTTTCGGCGACCTGTTCGGACTGGGCCGTAAACGGGCCGCCGGGCAAGACCTGCGCTACACCCTAGAGTTGGATTTCGATGAGGCGGCGCTCGGGTGCCAGAAGACGATTCGTTTTCAGCGCAGCGAGGACTGCCGGGTCTGTGGCGGCACCGGTGCGGAGGGCGGGGCCGCCGGGCTGCAGCCCTGCGCGCGTTGTGCCGGACGGGGATGGATACGGCACAAGGCTGGTTTTTTTTCGGCCCGGCGTGACTGCCTGGCCTGCGCCGGCTCGGGGCAGATCCCGCGCGTGCGCTGCCAGACCTGCTCGGGCACCGGCCTGTGCGAGTCCGAGCGCGAATACCTGGTGCGCGTGCCGCCCGGGTCGCAGGCGGGCAGCACAGAGCGGGTCGCGGGCGAGGGCTCGCCCGGTCGGCGCGGCGGGCCGGCGGGCGATCTGCATGTGATGCTGAGGCCGCGGCCGCATCCCTTCTATCGCCAGCAAGGCGATCTTCTGGAGGTCGAGGTGCCAGTGCGCATGGAGGAAGCGGCCTTGGGCACCGAGATTGAAGTGCCGCTTCTCGACGCACGCGTGCGCATGAAGATCCCGGCCGGCACCCAGCCGGGCAGCGTGTTTCGTGTGCGCGGCAAGGGGCTGCCGGCACCCGGCGGCGGCCGCGGTGACGCTCATGTGCGGGTGCAGGTCGAGGTCCCCGGCGTGTGCGGCGACGAGGCGCGTGTGGCACTCCACAAGCTGGCCGGCATGCTCGGCGACGATGCTTATCCTCGCCAGCGGGCTTTCCAGGAGATGACGGCGGCGACACGGCGGCGCGAGGACTAACCCGATGCCATTGCTGAATCTCGCGCTATTTCTGCTGACCCTGCTGACCACCACCATGCAGGGCGCGCTGGAACGTCATGCCTATGCCAGCATGTTTCCGCTGCAGGACGGGCTTTCGTTCTCACTGCCGCTGATGGCGATCCTGCTCTGTCACGAAATGGGTCACTACCTGGCTGCTCGCCACCATCACGTGCCAGCTTCATTGCCGTACTTCGTGCCGCTGCCTCCAGGCATCGGGATGTTCGGGACCATGGGCGCGGTGATCTTGCAGTCGAGGACTTCTGACCGGCGCAAGCTCATCGACATCGGCGCCGCCGGGCCGCTGGCCGGGCTGATCGTGGCCATTCCGGTGCTCATCTACGGCCTTTATATCTCGCCTGTGCAGCCCCTGGTTGGGGTCGGGGTCCAGGAGGGCAATTCCATCCTGTATGCCGTGCTCAAGCGCATTCTTCACGGCGCCTGGCTGCCCGGTGGCGGACGCGACGTGATGTTGCACCCGACCGCCATGGCTGGATGGGCCGGGTTGCTGGTCACCATGCTCAACCTTCTGCCCGTGGGCCAGCTCGATGGTGGGCATGTGGCCATTGCCTATTTCGGCAATCGCTACGGCCGGGCTTCGCGCATCGTGCAGAATCTGCTGCCGGTTTTCGCGCTCGGGGTCGGTGTCGCGGTTTACCTGGACGCTACGGCCGAGCTGGTGCGGCTAGGCGGGGGATTGCCGATCTCCGCTGTCAACATCGCGACGGCGGCCGGAATGCCCTGGCTGATGTGGTTTGTCCTGCTCGCGCTGTTGCGACGGCTGTCAGGCGGCATCGACCATCCGCCGGTCGACGATCGACCCCTGCCGGCCAGCCGCGCTGGGCTTTTCTGGCTGGTCTTCGTGACCTTCGCCATAATATTCATGCCCGTCCCGCTGCGTGCCAGCTTGGGCGCCACGGGAGACGGGCCGAACCGGGTGATCCAGCAAAACCGACCATGAGCGACGCCAGGAGCCAGGATCGGACAATCTGTCCCAAGTGTGGGTGCAAGCGCGACCAGGGCGCCTCGGCCTGCCCGCGTTGCGGGCTGCGGTTTGCACTGTGGCGGCCCGGCCTGTCTGACCCACGCATCCAACTGAACCCTGCCGGCCAGGTACACTGGCGGCAGGTGGAAGCCAACTGGCAGGACCTGCGACGCCACGAAGAATTCGCAAGGTACTGTCTGCAAGCGAACCTGCTGCCCGCGGCTGGGCGCTGCTATCGCGAACGACTGGACCGCTTCCCGGGCGATGCCATCGCTATCAAGATGCAGAAGGAGATTCTGGCCAAGGCAACCCTGGGCCTGTTGGTGCAGAGGCGGCAAGCGGCCGAGCCGGTCACGCGATCGAAGTGGTTCTGGGTCATTGTTCTGGCCGCGATGGCGCTGGCTATCGCGGCCGCGTTCGTCTGGGGCCCTGGAAGACTTCGCGCACGCAGCCCCGGCGCGACGCTGAACGTGCAGATCCGGCAGTAGGCGAAGCGCGGATCTCGTGCCAGGCGAATCGGACGGCGGGGTGCTACCCTTGCGCCACGTGGCCAGAGTTCCTGAGTTTGAACTTCCGCTCGACGAAGTCAGGGCCAGCCTGGAGACCCTGCGCCGTCCCCTGCGCATCGCAATCCTGCGTTTTCGCAATCCTTTCAACGTGGGCGCCATCATTCGGGTGGCCCACTCGTTCTTGGTCAAAGAGATCTTGCTGGTGGGAGACGAACCCTACTACGAGCGCGCAGCCATGGGCATGCAGCGCTACGAGAACCTGATCAAGCTTCCCGGCGAGCAGGCACTGGTGGCGTGGGCGCGCGAGCGCAAGCTGCCGCTCATCGCCTTCGAGCGCGAGCATGCCCGCGTGGACTTGTGGCGGGCTGAGCTTCCCGAGGCGTGTGTGATGGTGTTTGGCAGCGAGAGCAGTGGAGTGTCGGAGGAGCTGCTCGCCGAGGCCGACGACATCGTCGCCATTCCCATGTATGGCATCAACCACTCGTTCCCGGTCACTGTGGCTGCCGGCATCGCCATGGCCGAATGGACGCGCAGGTACTTTTTGATGGGGACCCTCGAAGGGTCCCCTACCCCCCCCGCGATGGTACGCGGCGAGCGAGGCTCGCCGGCTCCCCACGCGAAGGTGAACGCGGTGGATGCTAGCAAACCATGATCCCCTATTTTGAGCAGCCCAGCTTCTCGCTCGGCCTCATCACCATTCACGCCTTTGGCGTGCTGGTGGCGGTGGGCATTCTGAGCGGCATGTACCTGATTCGACGCCGAGCCGTAGCCTGGGGCATGGATCCGAATACGGCTGAACGGCTGACCATCTGGATCCTGCTGGGCGGCTTCGCCGGCGCGCACTTGGTCGATCGACTGGTCTATTATCCCGCTGACGCCCTGGCGAATCCTTGGAGCCTGCTGCGTTTCTGGGAAGGGCTGAGTTCATTCGGCGGGTTCTTGGGCGCGGTCGTGGGCGCGGCGCTCTTCGTGCGCCACGAACGCCTGGGGACGCAGAAGTGGCCGTACCTGGATTTGGTCGCCTACGCATTTCCCACGTCGTGGTTTTTTGGTCGCACGGGTTGTTTTCTCGCCTTCGACCATCCCGGCTCGGCCACCAGCTTCTTCCTCGCCGAGCGCTACACCGACGGCATTGTCCGCCACAATTTGGGTCTGGACGAGGCGCTTTACACCCTGCCGGTCGCGCTGCTCTTTCTCTGGCTCGGCCGGCGTCGCGTCCGCGCACCGGGATTCTTCGTGGGCTTGCTGGCCGTGCTCTACGCACCGGTGCGCTTCTGGCTCGATTTTCTCCGCATAGCTGACGTGCGCTATTTTCAGTTCACGCCCGGACAGTATGGCGCCGCCGTTCTCATTGTCGTGGGTGTGCTGATTCTGGGGTGTGTGCCAGCGCACAGGGAAGCGCAGCCGCCCATCGTCCCTTGAAGAACTGGTTTCGCTGCGCGTGAAGCTGAGGCGCGTCCGAATGTTGTGCTTTCGGCCCGAGCTGCGTGTGTCAGGCCGTGCCCATACGCAGCCAGATGTGCTAGCCTTTTCAGCCTATGTGCTTACTGTTTGGTCCGCGACATCTCACGCGCTTCCCAAGAACTTGTCTGATCGTCGGAGTCGTCATCTTCGGCGCATTCGGATGTACCAGCGTTTCGCCTCCGAAAACGGGTATTCTCGATGGTGCGGCTGCTGGCGGTTCAAGCGGCGCGGTTGGTTCAGGCGATGCAGGCCTGGGTCGTGATGGCCGCGGAGGCGGGGCCGGCGGAGACGCGGCAGGTTCGGTCAGTGACGGCAAGATCGCGACGGACGGGGCCACGGCAGCGGACGTCCCGTACTCGGGCGGTGGAAGCGGCGGTGGCGGTGCCGGGGAGGGTGGAAGCGGCGGTGGCGGCGGTGGAATCGCCGGGAGCGGCGGCAGCGGCGGTGGCGGTGCCGGGGGGGGTGGCAGCGGCGGTGGCGGCGGTGGAAGCGCTGGGAGCAGCGACAGCGGTGGTGGTGGCGGTGGTGGAAGGGACGCAAGCGCCGGCAGCGGCGAGAACGGCGGTGGAATCGCTGGGAACAGCGGGAGCGGTGGTGGAATCGCCGGGAGCAGCGGCAGCGGCGGCAGCAGACCCGATGCCGCCCCCGATGTAATGCCTGTCGACGCTTCTGGCACATGTAGCGTAGACAAGGAATGTCCGCCGGAAAGCCCTCTCTGCTTGGGCAATCGGTGCGCAAAATGTGGCACCGACGCAGACTGCGTGGGTCGGGCAGGACCTGCCTGCGCCAGCAGTGGCCTGTGCGTCGGGTGCACCGCGGACAAGTACTGTACAGGCACAGCCAGTAGATGCGACACAACGACCAATCAATGTGTTGGATGCGTCACTCGCAGTGACTGCGCGGGCGCTTGCCTGGCGTGCACGAGCGGCGTCTGCACAGCGGTCAAGGGCCAGGCTGATTCAGATTCAAGCCGATGCGCTGGCACGTGCGACTCTACCGGTGCGTGCAAAGCCACGCAGGGGCAAGCCTGCAAGGTCAACACTGATTGCGTGGGCGGAATATGCGCCGACGGCGTTTGCTGCAAGAGCACTTGCACCGGATCATGTCAAGCCTGTGACCTCCCCGCCTCGCCTGGCACCTGCACAACCCAGGGCTTGAACGCTACGCCTCGTCACACAGCCTGCGTCACCTCAAATGCTACCTGTGCTGGCCACTGTGACGGCACTAGCGCGGCCTGTTCTTATCCGACGTCGACTACTTCCTGTGGATCCACGTGCACGGGGTCGACCCTGACCCCCAAGGCTTGCGACAGCGCAGGCGCCTGTGTTTCGGGCACCAACCAGTCCTGCGCCCCCTACGCCTGTGCGGGCAACGTCTGCAGCACGACGAAGAAGGTGCTTGGCTCTGCCTGTAGCGGTGCCTCCGACTGCGACAGCGCAAACTGCGTAGATAGCGCTTGTTGCTCGACCTCTTCATGTGCGACTTGCTATGCGTGCAATCTGAACGGCCAGGGGACCTGCTCAGCCAAGCCGGCGACCGCTTCCGAAGCCACCTGTTCCGGCAGTTGCCTGACTGGCCTTTGCGACGGTGCGGGTGGTTGCAAGAAGCAGCAGGATGGGTATGCGTGTCCTCCCGGGCCAGTTTGTGCGAGCGGGAGTTTGACCGGCCAGTCCACGTGCAGCAATGGTGGCTGCGTGACCCCCTTGCCGACGTCTTGTCCGCCAACTGGCTGTAAGGATAGGACGTCGTGCAACCCAGCTTGCGGCGGCGGGACGACCTTCTGCGGGGGCTTGTGTGTCAACTATTCCAACGACGCGAACAACTGCGGCTCTTGTGGGCACGGGTGCCGCTATGCTGGCTCTTCATGCTCGTCGGGGAAATGCAGTCCCGTGGTCCTGGCGTCGGGCCTATCTGGCCCCACCCAGATGGCACAGGACTTAACTTACGTGTATTGGATCGACAGTGGGAGCAATTTGATAAAGAGAACCGCGAAAGACGGCAGCATGGCTACCGCATCGCCATCAACTATGGCCGCCGGAACCAACCTTTCCGGGATCGGCGTGGCGAACAATGTGCTGGAGTTTGGCCAGAATCCGGTCGACATTGGATACAATGGCGACGTTTGGTACGTGGTCTTAAGCCCCCTCGGTTCCGAATGGCCCACCGGGATTAGCATTCCCTACGGATCATATGAATCCATCGCTACCAGCGGCAGCACATTCTACTTTCTGGTCTACTCAGTCGATCCGAACGCCGTCTCGCCCAGTTCCATCCTGTCCGCGGGTGCCAGCATGTCGAGCACGACCACCCTCTGTGGGCCGGGCACTAATTGCGCCATGACGCAGCCCAATGAAATCGCCACGGACGGAAACAATGTCTATTGGACCGATACGTGGAACGGACCCTACGGCGGAAGGGTCGCGAAGATGGCAGTTGGTGGCGGCGCCGTGACTACTCTGGGAAGTGACAACTACCCTGGACACATCGCTGTCTATGGAAGCTACGTTTACTACCAAGCGTCGAGCAAGCTGATGCAGGTTGGCACGAATGGCGTCGCGGCTCCTGTTTCCATAGCCACGACTGCCGGAGGTGGAGTTGCTGCCGACGCAAGCGGCGTCTACTGGGTGGACGACGTCAGCAATGTGTACGGGATACCGGCGGGTTCAAGCACTTCGACTACAATCGCCACTGGCCAGGGAGCGCCAGGCTACATTATTTCGGATGCGACAACGTTGTACTGGACGAACAACAGTTCGGGGACAGTCATGGCGGTGGCAAAGTAGCTGCACCTGCCGGCGTTCTGTGACGAAACTGCGCGCAGCCGCTCGGAGGCGCTGCGATAGCCCGTGTCTCAGAACCGGCCGGCGCAGGTCACGCCCAGGCCGACCGCCGGGCTGCACTGGAAGCGGAAGGCGGTGTCGGCGGCCGCCACCTTGTCTGCCGGGGCGCTTGGGCTGCGCACCAGGAGGTAGGTCGCCAATCCGCCCAGCACCGCGGTGCCAACGTAGCCTGCGATTGCGATGTACTCGGCGGAATTGACGCCGTTGTATAGGGATTGGCAATCACTGGGCGGCAGACCCGTTGCTGGGGTGCAACCGTGGCCATTGTACGACTTGGCTCGGTTTTCGTGGATCAAGTGGAAGGCGATGCCAGTGCCGAGCGCGCCAAGGGCGGCCACACCGAAGATCACACCGACCGTTCGTCCTGCCCCCCATCTGCTGGGCGGTGCCAGCGGCTTCTCCACTTCGGTCGTCGCGGTGGGGCTCACCGGAGGTTGGTTGACCGGAGGCAACGGCTTCGCGGCCGCAACCGCGACGAAAACCAGGGGCTCTCGGGCCAATCCGCGCGCGGGCACCACGACAGTTCGGCCAATGGGCAGGTAACCTGGCGCCTGCACCTCCAGGGCAATGCTCCCGGCCGGCACGCGCAGGGGCGCCGCCAGTGGCAAGGTCGCGACCTGCACCCCATCCACCTTCACTGTCCCTGGCTTGGCTTCTCCCGATAGTTCGAGAGATCCGAGGTGCCCTTGGATGTCATTCAAGGCCTGGTCGAGGTGCTTCTTGTTGTGACTGATCCAACTCTCCTGCGTGTGCGTGAGTGCTTCGGTCAGATGGCTCTCAGCCTCCACCCAGCGGCCCAGCGCTTGCTCGGCCAGTGCGATCTGGGCCAAGGCCCGAGCACTCTGGGACAGTTCATACGCGCGGCGGAACTCCTTCAGTGCCTCCTCGTCCTGACCTTTCTGGCGCAGGTCGAGCCCTTTACGGATCAACGCGGTTTCGCTGCTAGCGTCGCTTGACTCGGTGTTCTTGCGGCCCGCGGCGGCATTGGTGCTCCAGGCGAGCAGGATGACGGGAAGGAGCAGATGAGTTGCCGTTGGTTTTCTCATAAGGCTCTCATTCTATGATAAAAGCGTTGTTCACGCCGCGTTTCGGACCCTTCGGCTCCTCGGCGGGTGGCTGTGGCTCTACGGCATGTGCGGCCTTGGCGGGTGCATGGGAGCTTCCCATCTTCGGTCGCCTTCCACTCGCGGTGGTTTTCGGCAGCGGGTCGAGGCTGATCTGGGCTGGGGGCTTGTCGTCAGGGCCGAAAGAGATGACCTTCGGCTCGTACCCCTGCGCCCAAACCCGCAGGACGTGGGATTCGCCGTCGGCTGGCACCGTGGTGTGTAGTTGGCCGGGCCAGGGCGACCCATTGTCGATGGAGAGCCATGCCTGGGCTGGGATCGAGGTGACGTCGATGTGTCTGGCAACAGGGGGAACGGGTTTGGGCTGCTCGGCCGCCACAGGCTCAGGCGAGGGGGTGATCTTGCGCGGCAGAAGCGGAGGTTGCGATGGTTGGCGGAGCAGCACCCAGAAGACACCGCCAAGCAGAGCCGCACCGGCGAGCGCCGCGCCGACAACCTGTGCGCGTCGCCCGAGGCGGCGAGGCACCAGATCGGTGGTTTGATCAGCACTCCGAGGTTGTATGCTGTCGCTGCGGTGCGACTCTTGCCTGGTGGAGATGACTCTGCCGCCTCCAGGCCGTGCTCGGGACGGTGTCAGGGGAGGGGGCGTTCGATCAAGGATAGATCCGCCGGAATTGCTCGCCAGAGGATCAACCAAAGGTAGAACAGAGGTGACGGCGTTCTGATGGAACGCGCTGGCCATAGCGTGACGGGTA
>PMKP01000026.1 GCA_003157775.1 Myxococcales bacterium
TGATTCGCCGATGGCGGCAGGCGAGGAGGCCAGGCGACGCTGCAGGATCGTCAAGGCGAAGCCGACGGTGCCAGCGCGTTTGTCGTTCTGGAGCTTTTCGGCTCGATTAAACTCCTCGCGCACGTACTCGGTGACGGCCTTGTAGAGATTGGCCTCGGGATCGGAGAGCTTGTAGGGAACCGTGTAGGCGATGCGCTTGGGGAAGATCGGGGTGGCGTCGAACTTGAGCAGGCTTTCCTTGACCATCCGGCGCATGAGATCCGACACGTCCTGCGTGTGTGAACCGTCTCGGACGCGGCCCTCGAATCGATCGCCGTCGAGAAGAGCCATGAAAAGCTGGAAGTCCTCGTCCTTGCCGTTGTGCGGGGTGGCCGTCATCAGCAGGAAGTGTCGCGTGACCGTCGAGAGCAACTGCCCGAGGAGGTAGCGCTTGGTGTACTTGATCTCGCCACCGAACATGCTGGCGGACATCTTGTGGGCCTCGTCGCAGACCACCAGGTCCCAGCGGCAGTCGGGTGCGCTGAGCTTCGCCTGCACGTCTGGGTTGCGCGAGAGCTTGTCCAGCCGGGCGATGGCAAGGTTCGTTTCCAGGAACCAGTTGCCGGTCCGGGCGGCCTCCAGCTTGTCGTTGGTCAGGATGTCAAAGGGCAGGTTGAACTTTTTGTAAAGCTCGTCCTGCCACTGTTCGGCGAGACTGCCGGGGCAGACGACCAGACAGCGCTGGAGGTCACCGCGTGCGATGAGTTCCTTCATCAGCAGGCCGGCCATGATCGTCTTGCCCGAGCCGGGATCGTCGGCTAGCAGAAACCGCAGCGGCATTCGGGGCAGCATCGACTCGTACACGGCCGTGATCTGATGCGGGTATGGATCGATCACGGATGTGTGAACCGCCAGCACCGGGTCGAACAGGTGGGCTAGCTTGATTCGGTGCGCCTCGGAAACCAGGCGGAACAGGGCGCCGTCCCCGTCGAAACCCCACGGTCTTCCCGCTTCGACGACTTCGATGCCGGGCTCGTTATGGCGGTAGAGGAGTTGGTTGGCCACGCGGCCAGCCGGATCTTTGTAGGTCAGTTCGAGAGCCGACGAACCAAACCACTTCACGTTGACCACCGTGACCAAGGCGTCCGGCAGGACTCCGCGCACGGCGGCGTTGGGTGCAAGGTCTTCGAGCTTGGTCATGGATCGTGTCTCGGCAAGGGGTGGGTTCAGGGGCGGGCGAGCGGAAACCTGGGAGCAGCGGATGAGGCCGCACATTTTACGCGCATGGCTGGCACGAAGTTGGGAAATCGGGGAGGACCGCCATGGCGAGATGGGAGACGTCGACGGAGCGCACCTACGTCGACGCTATGCTCGGGATTTCCGTGGCTGCCGTCCGACCGCCGATGGTAACCTCTGCCACCGCCTTTGTCCGGCGTGTCCGATGCCCAGCGCAGACTACCTAATCATCACGGCACTTCCCGAGGAGCGCGAGGGGGTCGCGAAATACCTGCCTGGGCTGCGCCTGGTCAGCAACGAGCGTGCAAAGGCACCACGCGTGTACTATGAGGCACGTCTCAGGGTTTTGGGATCACCTCGCGTCATCGTCACCACCATCGGTCGCCTTGGGCGAGTTTCAGCGGCGACAGCTGCCACCTCAGCGATCGAGACGTGGTGTCCGGATGTCGTTCTCCTGGTCGGCGTCGCTGGGGGGCTTGCCAGCAAGAACCTCCGTTTGGGAGATGTCCTCCTAGCGACGCAGATTTTGGACTATGAGCATCAGAGAGTGCAGGAAGGTCGCGCGCCGGAGATGCATCCCAGCACCTGGCCAGCCGATGTCAACATTCATCGGGCCGCAGTTGACAGGGTGGCTGGCGAGTGGCCTGGTTCAATCTCGGCCAAGAGGCCCGATGGTGGAATTCCAAGTTGTCGGCAAGGCACCATAGCATCGGGAGACAAGTTCGTCACAGATCCCAATTTTCTGGCACCGATCATTAAGGAAGCCCCGCAACTCCTGGGTGTGGAAATGGAAGGTGGTGGCGTTGCTTGCGCGTGCGCAGAAAGCAAGCACCCTACTCGTTTTCTAATGATTCGCTCGGTTTCAGACTATGCCGACGCCAAGAAAGACAAGAAGAACCGGCTAGAACCCACTGAGCGCTCAAAGTGGCGGACCTATGCATGTCACTCAGCCGGCCTCTTCGCAATTGACGTCATCCGTAGCTATGAACAGTCGTTGGACCGATCTTCGGCAGTTCGGACACGAGTCACTTCGGCCGCAATTCACAACGCGGATGCATGCTTCCTAGGGCTGCCGCCAGGGAAAACGACGTGTTGTCGTTGCCAGGATCTCACCGACGACTCTTACGCGCGTTGGCCAAAGCTGTCCAAGCTGGTGCGCACCGTCGCGATGCTTTGTCGCACACGATTTGTATTTGCGGCCTTGGCGTTGCTTTGGTGGCTAGCTTCCTTTGGACAACGTTTATTGCCCAGTCCTCCGGTCTCAGGTACAACCCTATTCCTTCTCCTGTTGGGCCTTGGAGGTGTGCCGGCGATGTGCTTCATTGGCTACACGATGAAAGCTGCGGATGGCCTCGCACTCAAGGCTCAGATCTCAGAAGGCAAGACATCGGAAGACGACTTGGACAACTTTCTGGCGATTGCAGATGGACTGGCATTCCCTCGCAATCTCCTGGCGAAGATCTTCAGGTCGACCCGATGATATCTCGTTCAACGGCCCGCGTACTTGGTTGGTTCGTTGCGGCGGTGCTACTCGCTATGATACTTCTACCATTGTACGTTTGGTTCACGATCCGGGAGGTCAGGAAGGCTGAAAAGCGAGCGCAGGACAGCGCGGTTCAGGTCCAGCAGTCCAAGACCGCCCTTCGCGCTACACAAGAAAGGCGCAAGACCGCCGAACAGGAACTCGCGAAAACACAAGCCGCCCTCCAACAAACCCTCGTGCAAAAGGCCGAGGCGGACAGACAGTTAGCCGTGGCCCAGGAAACCTTCGAGAAATTCAAGAAGGGTACACTCTCAACGGCGCGTTTTCGCAAGGAAGGACTCGGAATCGGCACGCCGGCGGCACGCAGCAACGATGTCGCCGAAGCGTTGCGTACACTTCGAGCGTCGCAGCAGTGGCAGGACGCAACCAACCGCGCAATGGCTTGGTTGGGATTCCACAAGAGTTTCCCCAGTCTTGCAGACCATTCGGCTCTCATTGAGGTCGCGCTCCTTTGGAGACGTCTGGCCGATCCCAAGGTGAGGCTCTGGGAAGACGCTCCATTTAGGACCAGGCGGGAGGCTCTGATAGCAGCCAATGATCTGTTCGAGGAGGCCGAGGGCAAAGCCTCAGAGGCCCAACCGAATGCGCCTGTGGCCGGAAACTGGGGAACCACACTCAGGGATCTTGCGAAAACTAGTCGAGATCCTGCCGAGGCGAGTCAATACCGTCAGAACGCGGCTCGGCTCTTGGAGATCGCCGCCAAAGGATCGCAAGATGAAGACGCATGGCTGCTGAACCGAGTCTATCTGGAGGGGGACATCTGCAAACGCGATCCCGCCGCCTTCGCTTCGTACTGTGAAGGGATACGACCCTTCACACCAGTGGCGGTGGCCTGTGGAAAGGTGCTGTTCGCTTTGGTTACCGCAAAGCAGATCGCGGTATCCGACTCCGAGCGAGAGAGATTGGTTTGCAAAGCCGCCAAGTGGACCGCCGGCGCTCCTCACATCCAGGCCGCGTGCGACCGCGAGAGGCACAGACCTCATCGACAGTAGCGCCGCGATACCGGCAAGGCGCCACTTGCACGAGTCGGCGCCCCGTCCGCCGGTGCGGCGCCGAATGGGCGCGATCCATCTCTTGCTCCCCCCGTTGGAGACTCCGACCTTGACAGACGCAGAGCGGGAAGGTGAATCAAGGCCATTTCGCTAGGCCCATCCGTGTCTCGCTGCGGTGTCCGCTTCGGGTCATTCGATCTGGCCCAAGAAACGATGCCCGCCACGCCTTCCGAGGGCGCGGTCCTACGTGTCTGGATCCACCTGCCTCTAATCATAGAGATATTAGATGGACCGGGTGTGTATCTCCGCACGGGTATTGTTGCATGGGTGCACAGGTACAGTCCATTTGGTCCAATTGCACTGTGATGTTGACTGGCCCCAGTGGCATTGCCGATTGCTGGAAATATAACCGAAGCCTTGCCGGACTGGTATAGTTAGTAGAATCTGTAATACACGGATAGAGGAGTACAACGATGCTGTGGCGTTGTGTTGCATGCGGCGCCTTCTACGAAAAGCACCTCTTGGTCTGCACATTCTGCTGGCGGGATGGGCAGATCGCTCCGTGCTCTCGTCGCCAGGGAGCAAACATCGATCTTGTTCCCGCAATAAGCAACGCCCGGTCGCTCGCGCGAATGGGCTGGAACCGTCTCAAGCATCCGGGGGTCTACGAAGGCCTGGTCATCGGTGCCGGTGCGCTGCTGCTGGTGAGCGGTTTCCCCGGCGCGGGTAAGTCGAGCTGGGCTTGCATCTTGCTCGACGCCATCATCGGCGCCGTGCTTCTCGTCGCTGCCGAGGAGGGCTTGGGGCCATCGCTCGCGGCCAGGCTTGCTCGATGTGGAATCAAGCGTCCGGACTTCGGCATCATCGCTCGGGCGAGCGTCGACGCTGTCGTCGAGTACGCGCTCGCGAACAAGGTTGTCGCCATCGTCATCGACAGCGTCCAGGAGGCTTCTTGGTCCGCGCAAGACCTGCGTCACCTGCTGGCCGTTGTACCGACGCTCGATCTCGTGATCGGCGTCCAGCAAGTGACAAAAGAAGGCGCGCCCGCCGGCTTGATGGCGCTCCAGCACGAAGCCGACGTGCAGGTGACGGTCGAAGACATGCGGTGGTCGCTGAAGAAATCTCGTTACCAAGATCTCGCCGATGTTGGTGGTGAAGTCCTGCCTGCGCGAGATCTCGATTTGTCAGCCGTTGAAAGGGAGGTGCCTCATGTTCTTGCACCGGTGCGTGTACTGCCTGACGGGGAATAGCGCGGAGGTTCGATTCGACAAACGGGGAAAGCCATACACGACCTGCCGTGCGTGCGGTTCCCGATCCTTCTTTCAATCGATCCACGCTTGTCGAGGACTTGCCGTGATGCCCGAGCTTCTCGAAGAGGCGATGCGACGACGTGAGCGAGACCAGGACTACTGCAAGGAATTCGACGACAAGATCGCCGCGATGGTTTCGCAGGTGAGCGGCATGCTCGCAGCTCCCGCCATGGTGCCGCAAGCGCCTGTCGCCGGCAGCATGGCCCGGCCGCTGATGGAGCCCTACAGGGAGGCAAAGTGATGGACAGGCTGGCGTCAAGCGAGTTCCTCGAATCGTTGAAGCAGACCAAGGATGTGACCACGGAGCCCCTCCAGCAGCCACGCGGCCTTTCCGTCCCAACCTCGCCCCCGCCCGCCGACCTTGCGGCCACTCCTGGCGTCGCGGATTCGGCCGAACGCGCGGCACATCGTGCGGCCCTCATCGCCCTGCTACGCAAGCAACAGGAGGAGCTACCCATCGTGGCCGCCGACCAGGCGTTCCGTGGGGCGCTCGCTGGCGCCGCGACCGGGCTGGGGCTCTTGCTTCTCCGCAGCCTTTTCTCGGCGAGACCGCCAGAGCGGGAATACCCCGAGCAGGAATACTACGATGAGTAGCCCGCTGGGATTCGCCGAGTCGGCGGTCAGCGTCGTCCTCGGCCGTGACCATCTTGCGTGGCGGAATCTCGACCAGATGACCACCCCCGAGCTGGAAGCGAGGGCGCAGACGAACGAGGAGCGCCTGCGTCTTGCCCGCCAGGCAGGTTGGTTCGCCGGCTTCGGCGGCGGCTTCCTCGGCGCGGTCAGCGTGGCGAAGATGATGAGGTAGGAGGGGGCGTCCGTACCTGCGTCCTGCGCTTGGGGGATGCAGGCAGAACCATCGGCACCCGACAACACCGCAGGCCCACCAGGCACTAGCGCGTTCTTCCATTCATGGAACGCATGCCAGAATCATGAGGATCCGGTAGAACGAGTCTTCGAGAGGCATCCTGGTTGCCACGGCAGTATACTGCGCATATGTTCAGCTGCTCGCCCCATCCAAACCCTACCGACCCGCGCGGGCGGAGTGGTTTTGCGATATTCTGCGCAAGACTGCCGCTGAGCATTCTCGTCGTGACGCCGCTTCTCTGGTTCCATAGCTACCACCGAAACACGGTTGAGGAGTTCGTAGACGTCTTGCGTCTTGGCCCAGCACCGCCACCCGCCGGCTTGGCCACTCCGACTAAGCAGCTCGAACTGAATTTGGCCGTGGCCCCAGCTCGCGTGTACTGCTTCCTCGGTCGAACATCGGACACTTTTGGCGATTGTGCTCTGGCGTTCCGCACTGATCTTCTGGCCGGTGGGGAAGTCTCGCCCTTCGATACGGGAGGGTTGGTAAGGCATATACTCCCTGTTCGCGGTTGGCCCCAGGCTCAGCAGCGTGACTATCTGGAGTCGTACAGTTGGCCGGACGCTCAACTTGAGGCTCTACTACCCCTGTCGACGGCAACCTGAATCCG
>PMKP01000406.1 GCA_003157775.1 Myxococcales bacterium
GATCCTGTCCAATATATGTGTTTCTTCCTAAATATCCGGGCGGCCCGTCGGTCACTACACGCACCCACCCGCTTAGTTGAGAGCGGTAGACCGCAGGGCGCCCCTACAAGAAACGTAATGCGGGCGGGGCGCGCACAGGCAGCCAACGGCTATGTTGCGCAACAGATGCGTTGTACCACGTGACTCTGCATCCTACGGCCGACAGACAAACAGCGTCGCGGAGAGCGGCGGCAGGCGATACTCGATCTGTTCGTCCTTGACCGCGACCGCAGGCATCGGGCGCACGGTCGGCTCGCTGCCATCCAGGACGAATACGTTCGCTGACTTGCAGTTCCCGGCCTCGATGTGGATTTTGCCGGCGAACGCGGTGTGCAGTTCCTTGTTGATGACGATCATGGAAAGGGCTTTGCTGGAATCCAGGGCCGCGTAGATAGACGCCTTGGCATTGTCGGTGGTTGCAGCGACCGCGGTGTCGCCAAAGCGGCCATTCTTGCCGTCGTAATTGCGATACAGGCGGTAGGCCGCCTGCGTGTAGGGCGGCAGAACCGTGTTTCCCGCGCCGTCTCCCCAATAGTTGGCCAGGTACATTCCCTCGCGCCCGAAAATCCCCAGCAGATCCACCTGGGCCAGTCCGCCCGAGATATGCTCGCCCGCCCCGAAGTTGTATTCCGTCAGGGCCAGCTTGGTGCCCGGGTATCGCTCGGTAATCCGTTCGAGCAGCCAGGGAATAAGGCGCAGGGGCTTGCCTTGGGAGGCGCCGATCCCGGTCTTTCCCGTGTAGTCAGGATCCCAAAGACTGCGCGGCGCCTGCAAACGCGCGGCGATGGTCTTGGGAGACACGTCCTTCTCGGTGATGCGCTTGGTGCCCCGCTCCTCCGGGTACCAATGGACATCCAGGGCATGGACCAGGCGCCTTCCGTGCTTGGCTTCCAGCTTCTGCATCGCAGCCAAAAAGTAGTCGAGATAGGTGTTGTACTTCTTGTTCCATTCGGTGGCGTCGGGAGCACCTTCCAGGGTCATGAACTCGCTCCAACCGTACATGACACCCCCGAGCACGAACGCGGTCGGATCCACGGCCAGAATGGCATCGGCAGTCGCCTGGCTTCGCTCGATCATTTCGCGATAGGTGGTCTTTTCAGGATGAACCCGCGGATGGGTGCCAGGCCAGAGCGCCGGTTCATTGTCGAGCGAGTAGAAGCGGGCGCCGCCCTGTTGCGCCTTACCCAGCTTGGTCACCAGCAGGTTGACGAACTCGTCTTCATAGACTTTCCCGTCGGAGAGATCGGGCGATAGGGTAAACGGCCCGGGCTTTCTCGGGAATGAGCGCACCCAGCGCGGGCTTGGCGCCTTCTCGTTCTCGGCCACTGACCCATTCTTGTCCGCGGTGACGTAGTCGACCAGAGGGATGGTTACGATCGATTCCATCCCCGCGGCGTGGTTGTCCGACACGAAATCCAGGAACTGCGCTCCCGGGGTGCTGCAATTGCGATAGCCCATCGCCGTGCAGGCCCACTCGTCGCTGGAATGCTGGTAGTCGTTGCCCGCGTTGGAGGCGTTGATCTCCCAATTGTAGGCGGTCTGCCGGTTGCCACCCATGCGTCGAACCGTGGCACCGAAGCCTTCATTCTTCTGCGAGTTAATGCCGTACACATACGGGCTGATGGCGCGAATGACGACCTTGGGCTTGACCTCGAAACCCAGCTCGCCGCCCTCGATGGGTGGGCCTGCCAGGGCTGCCTGGTCGCGGGCCGCGGCCAAGGCTGCATTGGCCTTTTCCCGGCGGCGGTCAGCGGTGCGGGTGCTGGGCAACTGGCTCAGCGCCAGTCGTTTGCCGAAATCCTCGACGGTGACGCCAGCGATGTCGATGGTTTCTGTATCGTAGCCCAGGTGGAGATTCATATGCGCCTCACCGGCGGCGTAGGCCTCCACAGATTGGAAGCGGATCTGCACCTTGGTCCATTCCGCAGGGGCCTGGACCGGGTATTCCACCGACTTGGTGTATGGTGGTTTCCCCAGCTCGAACACGAAGGAAGTCTCGCCCACGCCATCGTCCTTGGGGACCTCGGTGCGTAAGTGAAAGGTGGCCAGCAAGACATCATTAACCTCGACCCGCGCAGTGGTCGGGGCCTGGAGCTGGACCGCATACTCCAGGCCCGAGCCTTCCTTGACCCGCAGACGGGTGGCTTCCGCGAAGGGCTGTCCCTGCACCGGGACCTGGCTGACTTCGACCTTCTGGACTTCGCCCTGCAGGACGAAGTCCCGCAGCCCGCGCCCGCCGAGAAGGTCAACCCGGGGCACAGTGGCAATGCGCGCATTCGCGGCCTCCAGGGCAAGCGAAGCCTGCGGCGCTTCAGAGGCGGGCGAAGAAGGAGGAGGCGCGGTTCGCTTGATGCACCCGCCGAGCATCAAGCCGAGAAGCGCGCAGCGACAGAGTACCTGGCTGGACATCAAGGCAAGCCTAGCGGGTCCCTGCCATTTCGGAAAGGGCTTTTACCTTGGAAACAGCCTTGTCTTCCTCGCGATGGGAAAGTACGCTGTCTGCGCCGTGGACAATCGAACCGATGGTCGGCAATTTGTCTCAGCCTAGGCCAACATGCGCGAGCGTTACGAATCAATGCTGGGCAAGGGCGACAACCAGGCCATCCGTGAGGTCAACCGGTCGATCATCTTGGACCTGGTCCGTCGGGCGGGACGGGTCTCGCGCACAGAGCTGGCCCGCCGTTCGAAGCTGACCAAGCCCACGGTGTCGACCATCATCGACGAGTTCATCGACGACGGAACTGTGCGCGAGGTTGGGCTGGGCGAGTCACTCTCGGGCGGGGGCCGTCCGGCGCGCCTGCTCGAATTCAACGACGCCTCCGCCGCTTACCTGGGCATCCATTTCGGGATGCGCGCGACTCGGGTCGCGGTGGCCGACGCTCGCGGCATCATCCGGGTCGTGCGCGGGCGGCCGTCGCTGCGGAATGCAGCGGCGCGGGCGAGCAAGGTGGTGCGGTCGGCAGTGACCGAGGCTTTGCAGGCGGCCAAGATCCCATGGACGCGGGTTGCCGCCGCGGGCGCGACGGTGCCTGGCCTGGTCGACCAGGAAACCGGAGTGTGCGTGCTGGCGCCCAACCTCGCCTGGCAAGACGTGCCGTTGCGCGAGGCCCTGCAGGACGAACTGCGGGTCCCGGTCGTAGTCAACAACATCACGCAAGCCTCGGCAGTGGCCGAGGGGCGGGTGGGGGCGGCGCGCGGGGTGCGTTCCTATGTGTGGCTCTACGTGGGCAGCGGCGTGGGTGCGGGCATCGTGATCGACGGCCGGCTCTTCCACGGGCAAAGCGGATTTTCCGGCGAGATCGGTCACTGTCCAGTGAGCGACGATGGGCCGCCGTGCGGGTGCGGGCGGCGCGGTTGCCTGGAGACCGTGGCCTCGACCATGGCTCTGCTCCGCGCGGTCGAGGACGCGATTGCGAGCAAACAAGCGACGCGGCTCGTTCGGGTTGAGGGCCGGCTGGATGTGGCGGCCATTGCCGCGGCGGCAGCGCAGGGCGACGCGGTTGCCAAGCGGATTCTGGCCCAAGGCAGTGAGCACCTGGGCCGCGGCATCTCGTATTTGCTCAATATCCTCAATCCCGAGATGATTGTGCTCGGCGGTCCAGTGATTGAGGCGGGCGAGCCGTTCCTGCACGAGGTACGCGCCTCCGTCGCGCGCCACGCCCTTCTGCCGCGCGGGGTGGCCATCGTTCCCTCAACCCTGGGCGATCGCGCCGAGCTGACCGGCTCGGTGCTGTTGGCGATGGAAAAGATCGTGCGCTCGTACCGTATTGTCGGCAGCCACGACGTTAGGGCGCGTAGCGCGACGGAACTGTAGCGGAAGATAGACACCAGGGTGGAGTACGTCCACAGGTGATACAGCGCCTGGGCGCGGAACGCGATGAGTGCTTCTTCTGGGCGACTCACCAGGGCGCTGAGTTGGACCTCCTGGTGATTCGCGGCGGCCGGCGCTACGGTTTCGAGTTCCAGCGCAGCTCGGCGCCCACGATTACCAAGTCCATGCGTATCGCCATGGAGGATTTGGCCCTGCACAGTCTTGACGTCTTCCATGCCGGCGCGCACACCTTTCCCATGGACAGGAAGATCCGTGCCGTGGCGGCTGGGCGGCTGTTGCAGGATCTGGAGCCCCTGCGCTAGCCGAGGGATGATGATAAGGAGCGGGGACTCGCAGACGTGCCTACAGGTATCTGCTGACCAGATTCTCCAACATCTCTTGTCGGCCCGAGCGCGGCTTGGGATCGATGTT
Source organism: Myxococcales bacterium (assembly GCA_003157775.1). Lineage (GTDB taxonomy): Bacteria > Myxococcota_A > Polyangia > Fen-1088 > Fen-1088 > Fen-1137. The sequence goes on from PMKP01000406.1 coordinate 4,283, forward strand.
GCGGGATGTGACCTGACTGGCGATTTGTTCCAGCGACAGCTTGCGGTCGAGGATCTCTTTCCCCAGCCCTTGTTTCCAGCCGGCGTAGCGTGCGTCCACCAACGCCGGGAGCTTGCCGTCAGCCAGGATGCGGTCGGCGACCAGCAAGGCGTGCGCCAGGATGTCCATGCCGCCCACATGGGCGTGGAACAGGTCCTCGGGCTCGAAGCTCTGCCGGCGCACCTTGGCGTCGAAGTTGAACCCGCCGGTGGAAAAGCCGCCCGCTTGCAGGATGCGCGCGAGTAGCAGCGACAGCTCGCCCAGGTCATTGGGGAATTGGTCGGTGTCCCAGCCCAAGAGGGTGTCGCCCCGATTCATGTCGATGCTGCCGAACAGGCCGGCCGCCAAAGCATAGGCCACTTCGTGTTCGAAGGTGTGACCAGCCAGGGTGGCATGGTTGGCTTCGATGTTCAGGCGGAAGTCGCCATTGGCCAGGCCGTAGCGCTGCAGAAAAGCGTCCACCGCCGCGGCGTCGTAGTCGTACTGGTGCTTGGTTGGCTCGCGCGGTTTGGGCTCGATGAGCAATGGCCCGCGAAAGCCGATTTTTTGTTTGTGCTCGGCGACCAGATTCATGAAACGCCCGAGCTGGTCAAGCTCGCGCTTCATGTCGGTGTTGAGCAGGGTCTCGTAGCCTTCCCGTCCGCCCCACAGCACGTAGTTCTCTCCACCCAGGCGTTGGGTCACTTCCAGTGCCTGTTTCACCTGGGCTGCGGCGTAGGCAAAGACCTCGGGATCGGGGTTGGTGGCAGCACCCGCCATGTAGCGCGGGTGCGAGAACAGATTGGCCGTCCCCCACAAGAGTTTCACCCCGGTGCGCTGCATGTGGCTGGCCAGGACATCGGCCATCCCGTCGAGCATCTTGTTCGTCTCGGCCAGGCTGCGCCCCTCGGGCGACACGTCGCGATCGTGGAAACAGTAGAAGGGCGCGCCCAAGCGGGAGAAGAAATCGAAGGCGATCGCGGCCTGCTGCTTGGCACGATCGAGCGCGTCGCCCGCGCCTTGCCAGGGCCGCTGGAAGGTTCCGCTGCCGAACATGTCTTTCCCGTCCGAGGCAAAGCTGTGCCAGAAGCACACCGCCATGCGCAGGTGATCCTCCATGCGCTTGCCGCGCACGACGCGATTCTTGTCATAGTAGCGGAAGGCCAGGGCAGACGCGGCATCGGGTCCGCCATAGCGAATGGGCTCAATGGCTGAAAAGAACGAATCCTGCATGAGTTTCTTTTACCCCTTTACAAACGGTT
>PMKP01000250.1 GCA_003157775.1 Myxococcales bacterium
GTCCAGGGAAGCCGCAGATGGAGGAGCACCGCCTGATCCTCGGCCTGCGCGCTGACCTGGGTGTCGCCGTGGAACTCGTTGGTGAGGTAGCCGCGCAGGTTGCTCCCGCCAATACGGATCAACTCCGTCACGGGACGCCCTCGGTTCGAGGTGGGGTAATCGAAAACCCCGTCCAGGACGAGGGACGGGTAATTCCACCGGTAGCGACCGTACAGGTCCACCTGCATCTCAAACTTGGAGTAGTCGAAGTCCGAACCCCAGTATCGGTCGGACACCTCGTTCTTGAGGAACAGACGAGTGCCACGCCGGAGCCCCTCCTCGGCGCGTGTGTTGTCGTACTGGAACTGGAACTGCAGCAGGAAAATGCGGCCGCTGCGAGGATTGTAGGGCAGTTCAGTCGCGCACCATTGGGGGGAACCTACCGTCTGGTAGCGGGCCGACAAGCCAAGCGACGCGCGGGTGTTAGGGGACAGCACCCAGCCGATCTGGCCGTCGCCACCAGCCACACTGGTCGGCACCTGCTGGACCAGGCTGTGGTTGACAAAGAAGCGGATCTGCTCGTACCGGTAGAGCCCGCTCAGCGAGTAGGTGAGCGGGGCGCCCACGACGAGAGGATCGCGATACTCGACGAAAACGTAGCTCCGGGACTGGCCGATCTGCCCCGCGCCCACAAGCTGCACATCGCGGCCAATGAGGTTCTGGTTCGCGTAGATAGCGCCGCCGGCCCAATCGCCGCTGCCGAAGCTGGCCGTGGGAAAGACGATCCACGGGTGCTTGCCGACGGCCTCCACCACAACTTCGACCGGGTAGGTGCTGTCGTCCAGGTACATGCGCCGGGCTACCTCCTGCGAGGGCAGGTCGATGAACACGCGTACACTGCTGAACAAATCGCTCTCGATAAGGCGTTGTTCGGCTGCTTTGAGCACCGCGAGGTCTACTGAGTCCCCCGGGTACAGATGCATGCGGGTTGCCAGCACCCGCGTGGTGACCGCGACTGCACCGCGTACGACGATGTGGTCAACGACAAGCCGAGCCGCGGCAGGAGCGGGCCAGATCACCCCACAAACCAGGATCACGCGGGCGAGGCGGAGCCGAACACCAGTCATGCACATCCTCGCGACGTTAGGGCCGGACCATGCACGCCGAGCCCCGCTTGCAGATGGTGAGCTCTGACCAATCACTCGACTTTGGACGCATCACGGTTAGATCCCGCCGCCCGCGACCGAGATCGTCACGGCCACGCTGTGCACGTCGATGCCGTAGCCCACGTCGACCTTGAAGGCCGGGATCGCCACTCCTGGCAGGATTGCGCGCACCCCACCACCGAAGCTGGCGTGGATGTCCTTGAGCTTGGAGCGCACCGGGGGAGGAGGAACGTCGGGCGGGGGGACCGGGGTGCCGCCGGGAAAACGATCGAGCAGGGTCGCGGCATCGGCGAAAACCGCTGCCGCCACGTTGAAGCGCACCTGTGTCCAGGGGACTCGCAAATGGAGGAGTACTGCCTGATCCTCGCTCTGCGCGCTGACAAGGGTGTCGCCGTGAAACTCATTGGCGAGATAGCCGCGCAGGCTGGTCCCACCAATACGCACCACCTCCGTCACGGGACGCCCGTGGTCCGAGGTTGGATAGTCGAGGATAGTGACAAGATTGAGAGAAGGGTAGTTCCACCGGTAGTGGCCGTACAGATCTACCTGCACCTGAAACTTGGAGTAGTCGAAGTCCGAGCGCCAATAGCGGTCGGACACCTCGTTCTTAAGGAGTAGACGAATGCCACGCCGGATCCCCTCCTCGGCGCGCGTGTCGTCGTACTGCAACCGGAACTCCACGACAAAAATGCGGCCGGAACGGGGATTGTAGGGCAGTGCAGGCCCGCAGAACACTTGGGCGGGACTCACCGTCAGGTGGCGAGCAGAAAACCCGAGGGATGCGCGGGAGTGCGGGGACAGCACCCAGCCGATGTAGCCGCTGCCCCCAGCCACAGTGGTCGGCACCAGCATCACCAAAGTGTGGTTCGCGAAGTAGCGGATCTGCTCGGGCCGGTAGAGCGCACTCAGCGAATAGGTGAGCGGGGCGCCTGCTACGAGGGGATCGCTAAAATCGACGAAGGCGTAGCTTCGGGACTGTCCGACCTGCGCCGCGCCGAGCAGGTGCAAGTCGCGACCGAGGAAGTTCTGGTTCGCATAGGCGAAGCCGCCGGCCCAATCGCCACTGCCGAAGCTGGCCGTGGGAAAGGCGAACCAGGTGAGCTTGCCGACAGCCTCCACCACAACCTCGACCGGGTAGGTACTGTCGTCGAGGTAGATGCGCCGTACCGTCTCCGCCGTGGGCAGCTCGACAAAAACGCGCACGCTGCTGAATAGGTCGCTCTCCATCAGGCGTTGCTCGGCCGCTTTGAGCACGGCGAAGTCCACAGGATCCCCTGGGTACAGATGCATGCGCGTCATCAGCACCCGCGTCGTGACTTTGCTTGGGCCGCGCACGACGATGTGGTCGACGACAAGCTTGGCTGCGGCAGGCGCGGGCCATGCGGCCCCAAGAACCACGATCAAGCCGGCGAGGCGAAGCCGAACACCGATCATGCCGGTGCTCGCGGCGCGCGGGCCGGTTCACACCCGCCGAGGCCCGCCTGCAGATCGGGGTACAGGTGAGCCCAGATAGATGGATGGGAGTTCATGAGCATCCGGAATGGCGTTGTTGGACACACAGTTGTCACCCGCGCTCAAGCGTCGACGGACTCGGCGGCGGCGCGGTCTTCGGCGCGTTGGACCTTCAGTCGTTGGCGGCGGACGCGCAGCACCTCGCGCACAATGACCTGGAGGGCGGCGACCACGGGTACTGCGATGATTGCGCCGATGATGCCCCCCATCTCTCCCAGGAAGAGGACGGACAGGATGACCACCAGCGGGTTGACGTGAACGGTGCGGCGAAAGACCAAAGGGCCGAGGACGTTTCCCTCGAGCTGTCCGTACNNCGTGATGAGGGTTCCCGTCACCACAGGGCCGGCGTAGGGGATCATGCTGGAGAGGCCGCTCAGGATTCCAAGCGGGAGAAAGAATGGAATCCCATTAATGGCCAGGAACGTGGTGGTCAGTGTGGCATTGAAGGTGCAAATGAGCGCCAGCCCGCCGAGATAGCCGCCGATCGAGTGGTAGATTTTCTCCAGCACGTCCCCATACATGTTGCGCGATTCGGGGCGCGCTTCATCCAGGGCGGCGCGGATCAGGCGTCCCCCGAAGATCAGCATGAACACCATCAAGAGCAAGACCGTCACGGCGGCGGCCACAAGGCTGAGGACGCCGCCCACCGCAGCCAAGATGGGAGTGGCTGCCCCCTCCAGCATCGCGGGGAATCCCTTCTCAAGCTTCTCGATGTAATCAGCCAGGTGGAAACGAGTGTCGAGGCGCCCGAAAAGGTGGCTGGCGCGGGCGGTGTGAATGAAGGCGGGGGCCTGATCGACCAGCGTCTTGCCTTGGGAGATGGCCGGCGGGATCAGCGTGAACCCGAGCCCGGTCAATAGTCCAGCCAGCGACACGCTCACCAGGGCGATTGCGAAAGATCGCCTAAGGCCACGCCGCACCAGCATCTTCACGCCGTGATCCAGCGTCACCGCCAGCAACAGGGCCGCGTAGGTCAGGGTGATCGCCACCAGTGAATGGATGATGGCCATCACCAGCGCGACCACGATCAAGACACCGAAGCAGACCGTAAATACCGTCTTCAGCGTCACCCGGGAGGGCTGTACCTCCGAATTGGATTCTGGAAGGTCTGTTGTCACGTCGGCCCCCGGTCAATGGCGACAAGTCCACGACGCGTGGATGCCTGACACGCCCGCGTCGCCGAAGATGGTTCCGGCCCATCCAGCGCCGCGAGCCCCGATCGTGGACCGCGTCAATCCCATGCCGACGAGAATCTAGCACGCGCTCATGGGTTTTTCCTTGGGGAATGAGCGCGATGTTTGCGTATCTGACCGTCGCATGAGCGGTGGGTATAGGAGTACACTCGCGACCATGACGCTTCATTTGCACCACAGGGCCGAGTTGCAGCGGGTTGCTCGAAAAGCGATGCTCGATCGGGGACTGCAGCCGGATTTCGATTCCGCAGCGTTGAAGCAGCTCGACGGGATACGCGGCCCGTCGGCGATGGATGGCGGTGCCGTGCGTGACCTACGCGGTCTGCTGTGGTGCTCGATCGACAACGACGATTCGCTCGATCTCGACCAGCTTTCGGTGGCGGAGGATCTTGGCGGCGGGACGGTGAAGATCCTCATTGCCGTGGCTGACGTCGACGCCCTGATCGCCAAGACGACACCCATCGATCAGCACGCCGCCAGCAACACGGCCTCGGTCTACGTTGCCGGCCATGTCTACCCTATGCTGCCCGAGCGGCTGTCCACTGACCTGACTTCGCTTGGGCCGGACTGCGACCGGCTCAGTTTGGTCATCGAGTACGCAGTGGGGCCCGACGGCACGCTGGGAGACACGCGCGTGGGCCGCGCGCTCGTGCGCAACCGGGCCAAGCTGGCCTACAACGCCGTGGCCGCGTGGCTCGACGGGCAGGGGCCGTTGCCCGAGCCTGCCGCGCGCGTGAAAGGGATGGACCTGCAGCTTCGTATGCAGGACGAAGTGGCGGCGCGGCTGCGGCGCCTGCGCCACCAACAGGGCGCGCTGGACCTTGAATCGCTGGAATCCCGTCCCGTGTTCGATGGCGACTCGGTGGTGGGCCTACAGGCGGAGAAACCCAATCGCGCCAAGCAGCTAATCGAGGACTTCATGATCGCCGCCAACGGGGTGGTGGCCCGCTTTCTGGAAGCAAAGGCGCGGCCGTCCTTGCGCCGCGTGGTGCGCTCGCCCGAGCGCTGGGCAAAGATCGCGGAGGTAGCCGCGAAGTTGGGCGAGTCGCTCCCGGCCGAGCCCTCGGCGCGCGCACTGGAGGCGTTCCTGTTGAAGCGCCGCGCCGCCGATCCGCTGCGATTCCCCGATCTGTCGCTGGTGATCGTGAAATTGATGGGCGCGGGCGAGTACGTGGTGGAGCTGCCCGGGCAGACGCCAGTCGGGCACTTCGGACTGGCGGTCAAGGACTACGCCCATTCAACCGCGCCCAACCGCCGTTTCCCCGATCTGGTCACGCATCGGCTGGTCAAGGCCGCGCTTTGCGATGCCCCAGCCCCCTACAGTGTGGCCGAGCTAGCCGAGGTGGCTTCCCATTGCACCCTGCAAGAGGGAAATGTGGCCAAGGTCGAGCGCCAGGTAAACAAGTCTGCCGCGGCGTTGCTGCTGGAAGCGCGGGTGGGCGAGAGCTTCGAGGGCGTGATCACCGGCGCCGCGGACAAGGGAACCTGGGTGCGCATCTTCGACCCGCCGGTGGAAGGCCGCCTGGTGCGCGGGTTCCAAAGCCTGCGCGTGGGTGACCAGGTACGCGTAGTCCTGGTCCACACCGATTTCGATCGGGGCTACCTGGACTTCGAACGCCGGCCGTGAGCCTGGTGTTCCCGGGCGTTCGATCGAGTTGACCGAGCTGGTTTCACGCCTCGCGCGTCGTGCTGACCATCGTGGCAGAAGCGTGAAGGAAGCAGTGGGTGCTGACCCCCGGCTTTCCGTGCATTGCGTAGGCGGTCGCAGTGCAGCCGCCCCGGCAAAGTCGGGCTTGCTCGCAATCAGCACACGCACCGGACAATTGTGCGGGCGTGTAGTGGCGATTGTAGCTGAATCGATTCGGGTCGTTCCAAATCGCGACTAGTGGTTCTTCGCGTACATTGCCTTCTGTGCAGATGTCGGGTAGGGCCAGGCAACCCTTGACCCGGCCGTCACTCCCCACCCCCAGGGCATCCAGTCCGGCGCGACAGCCGAGCCACGGCCGCGGAAAGCTGCCCTGAATGGTGCGCAATGCAATGTCATCGCTGGTGCCATAGCCGATGTTGTCAGTGAGGTGCGGGCGCAGGCCAGCTCGCCGCCCCAGGCGGCGGAGCACGCGCAGGAGCTCGGGCATCATGGCCGGCGGTGCAATGAGGTGTCGGTGCTCCTCGGCTCGGCCCAGCGGTAGGGTCAACTGCAACTGCCAGCCCAACACGCCCGCCTCCTCGAGAATATGTGCCAAGGATTCCAGTTCCGACAGGTTGCCTTGGTTCACCTGACTGGTCACACCCACCTTGAGTCCAGCCTGGTCGACGAATCGGATGGCGCGCAGGGCTTGCTCGAAACAACCAGACACCCGTCGCTGCGCATCGTGGGTGTTCGCCAGCCCGTCAATGCTGATCGTGACCGAGTGCAGGCCACACTCCCGCATCGCGAGAGCCACTCTTTCATCGAGGCCCTGACCGCAGCTTATCAAGTCGACGAGCATGTCGCGGGCGCGTCCGGCGCAAACCAGGTCGGCCCAGCGCGGATAGAGCAGAGGCTCGCCGCCCATCAGGGTGATCCGGCGACAGCCAAGATCGGCGAGCGAGCCGATCACGCCCAGCCATTCATCATGGTCCAGCTCGCGGGCTCGCGCCGCGCCGGCGTACGAACCGCAGGTCTGGCACCGGCACGGGCAGCGCAAGGTCAGCTCCAGCACGGCGACGAACGGTGCGGGCGAGGGTTTCACACGCAGCCTCCGCGCACGCGGTGCAAACAGAACGGATTTGTGTAGATGCTGCCCGTGGTCCAGTAGGCCATGGTGGTGCAACCCGCGCGGCACAAGGGTCCCACCCGGCAGCGGCCGCAGGGGCCGGCGAGCTTGGCGGCATCGAAACGCGTGCTGTAGGCGAAGCGCTCGGCGTCGTTCCAGATTGTGGTTAGCGATTCGTCGTGCAGATCACCAGCGTCGAACTCGGGCGGCATCAAGGAACAGCCGCGCACCCGGCCGTCGTAGGTGATGGCCACCGCGCGAATGCCGGCCTGGCAGCCGTTCCACAGCGACCGGGCGTCCACGGAGCCGCGCATGCCCAGTTCGCGCTCGGTGAAGTAGCCGATGGTGTCGCTAACGTCAATTCGCGGCGTCTTTCCATTGGCGCGCGCCTCGACGAGAAACGCGGTCAAAGTTTCGAGATCCCCGGGGGCAATGACGAATGGCTGCCCGACTGCGAGCGCCCGGCCCATGGGAACCACCAACTGGATTTGCCAACGTTGCACGCCCATGCCATCCAGGTGATCGCGCAGCGCCGGCAATTCCGCCAGATTCAGTCGGTTGACCGCGGTCATGACGATGGTCTCGATGCGGGGCAGGGCGCGCTCGATGGCCGCCACGGTCTCGCGCCAAGGGGACGGTCCCGCGCCCCGACGCAACCGGATGCGATCATGGGTGGCTTGCAGCCCGTCGAGCGAAATCCCGACCGCTGCGACGCCGGCGTCACGGGCGCGGGTAAGGCATTCCTCATCGAGCAGGGTTCCGTTGGTGATGAGAGCGGTGCGCAGTCCAACCTCGGCGAAATTGCGACAGAGTCCGTCCCACTCTGGATGCAACAGCGGCTCGCCTCCCGTGACGTCGACGTGGTGGCAACCGAGCTGCACCAGCTCGCGTGCCACGCACCGGATTCGCTCAGTCGAAAGCTCGCGGTGCGAAACCTCGCCGCAGTGGCTTTCGCAGTGGATACAGCGCAGATTGCACCGACGGGTGATCTCGAAAATGCAGGTATGCGGCTCGCGCGCCACCCGATCAAGCGGATGCCGGTTCAAACGAAACGAACCCCGGCGTAGATGATTATGGGTCTGCAAATCCACGGCGTGTTCGGATCCAAATACCCGGACGAAGTTGTTATTTCATACATCCCCCCGCAAAGCGTCGACCTGGCTAGACAGCTAAGTTGGCTGTAAACAAAACTGCAGTCGTCGCCAGCAAATGCCTCGGCCAAGCCCGTCCACGATCCGCCCAGTGTCGCCAGGCAGGTGAGGATCTGCTGTTGCTCCCAATCAGGAATGTTGCAGCTCTGCATGATGTCCTGGATGGTGACCGCGGGCCCATCGGACTGACTGGGTGCCACAGCCACATCCGTTGCGGGACGCACGTCAGGAATCACCGGTGGGAGATCACGGTTGGCTTCCGGCTGCGCGGCATCGACGGGTGCGGGTGCGGGAGGTGCGTCAGGCAAGTTGATGGGGCTCGAAGCATCAGGCTGGGATGGGGGCTGCGCGGCATCGACGACGGCAGGCGGGCCCGCGTCGCGCGCCTGGGCTGGTCCGCGCAGGCCCGTGCGATCGCAGCCGACGCTGGCCACTCCGCCGAGAAACAGCAAGAGCCCGAGCGCCGGAGCCGACAGGGCCGAGGCAAGACGACGGAAGGTTGCATCTTCCGCCGTTTGGCATGCCAGCGCGGCACGGATCTCATCCAACAGCGTGGCGTAGCGCTCGGTGTCGAGTAGCTCATTGTCGACCAGGGTGCCGGGCGACGCCGATTGCCGCGTCTTGAGATCGCAGGCCAGGGTTTCGAGCAACCCGCGCAACGACGTCCAGAATATGTCGCACGCGTGGCGAGCAACCAGCGTGGTGTGGAGCGCGGCCAGGGTCTCCTCTGTGGTGGCCCAGGGCTTGACCTTCATTCCGCACATCTCGATCAGAAATGAGCGAATACGCTGGATCGCAGAGGGAATTATCAGGCCTTCCATGCAACGACCTCCAGTTCGCCAAAAACGCAGCTACTTCACCAGATTGGCCATCTCGCTTCCGGCGAGAAGTAAGGCGCCAACCCCGTAGTCGTGGGTCTCAGTGGCTCCGGCAGCCGCAGGCGCGCTTCCAGTGGCTTGAACGTAGCCAACCCGGCCCTGCGCATCGACCTGCTGCACGAGACCGTTCCAAGCCGAGACAACTACCGGCAGGTAGGTGGCACGATCGAGCAATCCCTGGTTGATGCCATAGGTGATTGCGTAGCTAATGAGGCCCGTTCCGCTGACCTCTGGATTGTTGTATTTCGTTGGATGCGTGAGGTCCGAGTGCCACGTACCATCCGATTGCTGCCAGGGCTTCAGCGCGGCGGCCATGGTGTTCAGCAAACTGACATAGTCAGCGTGTCTGGCATCAGAGGCTGGAAGATATTGCAGGACCCTCGCGATGCCGCCCATGACCCAGCCATTGCCGCGCGACCAGTAGACGCTGCCGTTGACAAACGTCGAGTCACGCCAGAACAGCCCTGTCTTCGTGTCAAACAGGCCGGCCTGGGTGGCGAACCACATCGTGTCCAGGAAGCTGTAGTACGTGGCATCGTTGGTAATCGTGCCCAGGCGAACCACCGCCCCAGGCGCCATAAAGAGTGCATCGCACCACCACCAGTCATCGACATTCTTGACAATTCCCGGCTTCGGGCTTGCCTTGACCAGGTTGATGCTGGCCTGCGTGCTCTGATACATGTTCGCATTGGAGGCGACGGGGTTCTGCAGATAGAGATCGGTGTAAACCTGTCCGGCGCACTGGTTGTCCGCGCTCCGCGTGGGCGAACCAAGCAGCGTCCACTTGTTCTTCTGGGCCCAATTGGTTGCATCTGTCAGATAGGTCTGGTCGTTGGTGACCAAGTAGGCGGCCATTACACCGATGTAGAAGGTGGCCTCGGTCCATTTGTTGACCCAGCTCGGATCCTCTGGCCCTAGCTGGATCTCATAGCTGGTCACCTTGGTCATGATAGCTTCAATATCGGCCAATGCCGGCAGAGTGACCGTCGTGCCGCCTGTGCCGGTGGTTCCACCTGAGCTGCCACCCGCGGCGGTGGAGCCCCCGGACGTTGTGCTTCCGCCTGAGCTGCCACCCGTGTCGGTGGAACCCCCGGACGTCGTGCTTCCGCCTGAGCTGCCACCCGCGGCGGCGGAACCGCCGGACGTCGTACTTCCGCCTGAGCTGCCTGTCGATCCGCCGGTGCCAGTGGACCCGCCACTGCCTCCGGTGCCGCCGGTGCCAGGTACCGTCAGGTTGAACTGCTGATAGTTCGCGCCCGATGAAGTCCACTGCACGATGTAGGTACCGTCAGCCGTCCCTCCTTGATTTGCCTCCATGACCTTGCCACTGTGCCGCGCGGTTAGTCGAACCGAGCCATCTGTGTTGGTCGTGACCGACCATTGTTGGTTTGTGCCACTGCCGCAAGTGTATTGAATCACCGCGGCCCCATTTGCCGTGGACTTGGACTGCACATCGAGACACTTGCCGCTCGCAACATTCACGATGTGGTGGTAGCTGCCGGTGTAGACCGGAAAGCGAAATTGCTGGCTGGCCGAGTTCGAGCAAGGTTCCAGTTGGGCGCGGGCAGAATTGGCCAAACTTTGCCCGGCGATCTGCACGCACTTGCCGCTGGCAACCCCAACGATCGTGTACGCTGCATTCGGATCAACCGTAAGCGCCTGAAAAGATGTTTCTGTGTTGTCACTCGTCGCGCCGGATGAACAGCCCAGAAGGGCTAGTGAAATCCCGACGAGCGACAAAATGGACTTCGGACTCTTGCGCATGGTGATGCCCTTGCATGACTTTGTCGATGTTTCGACGTTCTGAGAAACCAGCCGCCTTTGCTGCGACCTTGCGGACGTTCCCAAATCGCAAACGGAAGTTTAAGTTTGAACCGGAACGTCATAGGTTGTCAACTGTGGACGGGCTGCACAAGCAGGGGGAAACTTGCATTGAATCTGCGATCAGCGTTCCCACCAGTGTGAAGCACCACTGAGGCATGAATCTTCCGCAAACCAGACGCCCCGTCGACTGTGCGTTCCCGGTCGCGCTTTTCATGCTTCTGGTGGCATGTGGTCCGCGCCCGGTCGCGTCGGATGCCCGGGCCATTGGCGATGGCATCTTCGAAAGAGACGTGGACGTGCCCATGCGCGACGGGGTAAGGCTGCGCGCGGACGTGATGCGACCAGCGGGCCACGCGCCGTTTCCCACGCTGGTGTACCGCACCCCGTACGACAAGGAACAGGAACGCCGGGAGCAGACCACCTTTGCGCGCGCGCTGGAACGCGGCTACGCGGTCGTGGTGCAGGACGTGCGCGGTCGCTACGCCTCCGAGGGCGAATTCCGTCCCTACCAGCAAGAAGGCCAGGACGGCTTCGACACCATCGAGTGGGCCGCGGCCCAGGACTGGTCGAGCGGCGCCGTTGGCACCTTTGGCCTGTCCTATCCTGGGGCGGTGCAGTGGCTGGCGGCGGTGGAGAATCCCCCTCACCTCAAGGCAATGGTGCCGGCCATGACCTTCGCGTCGCACGAAAATTTCATCTACGCACATGGGCCCTTCGACATGTCGTGGATCGAGTGGGCCTGGAACGACATCGCCCCTGACCGCCGTGCCCGAGGGCATCTGACGGGGCCATCGAACCACGACGAGGCGGTTGCGGCGTGGAGCAACGAAGGCCCGCGCATGCAGAGCGTGCTGCCTCTCGACGATATGGACGCCCTACGTGACGTCGCGCCGTTCTACTACGAGTGGCTGCGCCACCCGCCGGAGGACCCGTGGTGGGACTGGGCTGATCTGCACCCCAAGTACGGCAAGACCCAAGCAGCGGTTTTCAATCTGTCGGGTTGGTACGACGAGGGCTACGGACCCGAAGGTGCGACGAGCAACTTCCGCGGACTGGTGGCCGCTCGGCATGGCCAGGTTGCCGGAGTGGCGCTGCTTCTTGGACCGTGGGTCCATGGGGTGAAGGAAACCGCCAGCACGGCGGCAGGTGAACGTCGCTTCGCCCACAATGCGAAGATCGACTACGACGGCCTGGTCCTCGATTGGATGGACCACCACCTGCGCGGCGTGGCCGTGGGCAGCGGCAGCCCGGTTCGCTACTACGTGATGGGCGCGGACATTTGGCGGGAAGCTCTCGACTGGCCGCCCGCCGCGGTCCGCACCAGCTTCTACCTGCGCCAGGCCGCGCCCGGAAAAACCGGAGTGCTCGCGCGCAGTTTCAAGGGCCACGGGTCGAGCGCCTTCGTCTCTGACCCCGGCCACCCGGTCAGCAACAAGTACGAAGATCTGGGCGCGCACGATTACCGCGAGCTGGCCCTGCGCAAGGACGTGCTAACTTTCGACAGTGGGCCGCTGGCCGCAGACACCGAGGTCACCGGCCCCATCGACGCGGAAGTCTTCGTCAGTTGCACCTGCCGCGACCTTGACCTGTGGGTGCGGCTCTACGACGTGGCACCCGACGGCGCGGCCTGGAATCTCATGAGCCCCGGTCCCGAGGTGATGCGCGCCAGTTACCGTGACAAAGAAAAGGGCCGCCAACTGCTGCAGCCTGGCCGGATCTACGAGATCGACGTGCACGGGCCCATGACGAGTAACCTTTTCAAGCAGGGTCACCAGATCCGCGTACAGGTCTTCGGTTCCTTTTTCCCCGACTTCTCCCGCAACCTGCAAACTGGGCAAAGCGAACGTACGGCTGCCGGCTTCCACAAAGCAACGATCCGCATCCATCACGATCGGCTTCACCCCTCGCACGTGGTGCTGCCCATTATGGCTGGACCGTGAAGATCTTGGCAGCGCGACGCAACGTTGGAGTCTCCGTCGCCATCGCCTTACACTAGCCAATACGCACCTCGACGGCATGCTCCCTCCGGTCGTCGGCCAGGGGGATCACTGGGGCCGGTTGTTCGACGCCATCCACAGTCACCGTCGTGCCAGCATCGACTGTGGCCGCGCGTGAGGCCTTGATGTGGTACACGGTTTCGCGGTGCCGGTAGTGGACCGTGAAGGCTTGCCAGGCCGCCGGCAAACACGGGGCGATGTGCAGCTTGTCGACCTCCAGCCTCAGTCCCAGCAGTGATTCGACAATCAGTCGGTAAAGCCAGCCGGCCGAGCCGGTGTACCAGGTCCATCCGCCGCGGCCGGTGTGCGGGGCTACGGCGTAGACGTCGGCCGCGACGACGTACGGTTCCACTTTGTAGGTTTGCATTGCCTCGGGAGACCGGGCGTGGTTCACGGGATTGATCATGGCGAGCAACTCCCACGCGCGCCCAGCGTCACCCAGGGCCGCGAAGGCCATGGCCGCCCAGATTGCGGCGTGGGTGTATTGGCCACCGTTCTCGCGCACGCCCGGGACGTAGCCCTTGATGTAGCCGGGATTCAGGTTCGATTTGTCAAAGGGCGGATCCAGCAATTGGATCAGCGAGTGCTCGCGGCACACCAGCCGCTGGTCCACTGCCTGCATGGCCAAGCGAGAACGCTCGGGGTCGCCGGCCCTAGACAGCACGGACCAACTCTGGGCGATGGAATCGATCTGGNNGATCTGGCACTCGGGGCTGCTGGCCGAGCCCAGGGGCGAGCCGTCGTCAAAGTAGGCGCGCCGGTACCACTGGCCATCCCAGCCGCTCGCTTCGATGTTTCGTCGCAACTCGGCCGCCTCGCTCTGGCAGCGTTCGGCGAAGGCCAGGTCCCCGCGCCGCCGCGCCAGTTCGCTGAAGCGCTCGAGCACCTCATAGAGGAAGAATCCGAGCCAGACGCTTTCTCCCCTACCCTGCGCGCCCACGCAGTTCATGCCGTCGTTCCAGTCCCCGGAGCCGATGAGCGGCAGGCCGTGGCTACCGAAGCGGAGCCCGTGCAAGATGGCGCGGGCGCAATGCGCGTACAGGGTGTCCGCCTCCGCCGAGCGCCGGGGCAAATCGTAGTACGAGTCCTCGTCGACAGCGACGGAACGGCCGTCAAGAAACGGGACGACTTCGTCCAGCACCCCGGTGTCTCCGGTGCCGAGGGTATAGCGACAGGTGGCAAGCGGCAGCCAGAGGTAGTCGTCCGAACAGTGGGTGCGCACACCGCGGCCCGAGGGTGGGTGCCACCAATGCTGAACATCTCCCTCGCGGAACTGGTGGGCCGCGCACAGGAGCAACTGCTCGCGCAACAGGCGGGGCTCGCAGTGAATGAGCGCCATTGTGTCCTGCAATTGATCGCGAAAACCAAAAGCGCCGCCCGACTGGTAGGAGCCGCTGCGCGCCCACAGCCGGCACGCCAGGGTCTGGTACATGAGCCAGCCGTTGGCCAGGACATCAAGGGCACGCTCCGGGGTTTCCACCTGCACGGCACCGAGGGTGTGATTCCAGTATTGCCAAACCGCCTCCAGCGCACTGCGAGCCGCGGCAGAGCCACGGTGGCGGTGTACCAGGTTGGCGGCGTCTTCGATGCTTCGCCCCACCCCGAGCCGGAAGATGATCTCGCGCTCCTGCCCCTCGTATAGTTCGAAAGGAATCTGAATTGCGGCACAAGGATCGAGGGTGGCCCCCAGCCTGCCGGAGAGTCGCGCGCGGTAGAGCGCCGCCGGGCTTCGCTGCGTGCCGTTGCGGCCCAAGAACTCGGTGCGATCGCCGGTCACAGTCCCAGTCATGTCGTCGGCGTCGAGAAACGCGACCCGCTCGGCGAATTCCGTGCTGTAGGGGTTGCGCGCGAAAAGCGCGCCGGTGCCGGCATCGGCGTTGGTGACCACCTGCGGGGCCGATTTCTCCCGTTGGTCTCCTAGCACCCATTCCACGTAGGCGGTGGCTGACAGCCGGCGGGCTCGGCCCGAATCGTTGCGCAGCTTGAGCACGCAGAACTTCACCGGCGCGTTCACGTCCACGTAGATCCAAAGCTCGGTGTGAATGCCGCCCTCGCTGTGCTCGAAGACACTGTATCCGAAGCCGTGCCGGGTGACGGTGGGATACTCGGGTGCACCTGGACAGGGCAGCGGGGTCGGGGACCAGAGATGCCCGCTCTCCTCGTCGCGCAAGTACAGGGCTTCCCCACCTGTGTCGCTGACCGGGTCATTCTCCCATGGGGTCAGGCGGAACTCGTGCGCGTTCTCCGCCCAGGTGTAGGCGGAGCCGCTCTCCGACAGCACGGTTCCGAATTGCGGGTTGGCCAGCACGTTCACCCAGGGCGCCGGCGTCGCCCGTCCGGATGCGGTCGTGATGACGTACTCACGCCCATCCGGGGTGAAGCCCCCTAGCCCGTTGAAGCAGATCAGATCGGGGCGCGGCCCGACGGTGTGGGCGAAAGACGCGGCGGATGGGGCGCGCTGAGAACGGACCGGCAATGGCGGCGGATAGACACGCTCCGCTTGACTGCGCTGATCGATCTGGCTAACCAGATCTCCGCGAGCGTCGGTCAGAACCACGCGCGCCACGGTCTGCACCAGGATGCGATCCTCGTCGGCAATTTGGTCGGCCGGCCGCACGAAGATGCCGCCCGGTCGATCGGTCACGTTGGTCTCACCGGCTGCGGCGATGAGCCCCATGATCTGGTCGTGCAAGACCTGCCGATAGCCCGAGTGATCCTCGTTCCAGATCACCAAATCTACCTTCAAGCCTCGTCGGCGCCAATACGCGTGGGCCTGCACCAACTGGCGGACCAACTCGATATTTGCTGGATCTCCGATCTTGAGCAACACGATGGGCAGATCGCCAGAAATGGAATAGCCCCACAGGCCGGACTGCCCGCGGCGGTTCTTCTTGACCACACTCGCGTCGGCGCGCAAAGAGGCGTTGGCGTAGAGGATGGCCCCGGCCAGACGCCCATACAATTGCGCATCGGCTTCGCTGGCGTTGATCTGTTGCAACACCACCTGACTGTGCGTCCAGGCCAGATCGAAGACACGGTCTGCCAGGCGCCGGTCCTGGTACTTCTCGACCAATCCCAAGCAACCGTCGCGCGCCTGCGCCACGCCGGAGACGATGTTGATGGTCGCGGACGCGTCCGGATCCAGCATGATCCGCTGCCGAATCGCCACGATCGGATCGAGCACCGAGCCCTGACTGTCCGAGAGCTTCGCATCGCTCTGCATGGCTTGTGGATCCGCGACGGTATGGCCGCGTCCGATGAAACGGCAGCGGTCGGTCTCGTACGAGATCTCTCCCGCTTGGGCCCCGTGCACCGCCATCAGATGGAACATCCACGGCGCTGGCTCGCCCACCGAGCGCGGCCGGCGGGTAGCCAGGATGGCCTGTCGGTCGCGCAGAATTTCCGTCTGCACGAACAGGTTGCTCAGCCCCGGATGTTGCGCATCCGCGGCGGGCAAGGCCAGGACCACCTCGGCGTAGCTGGTCAGGTCGATG
This sequence comes from Myxococcales bacterium, assembly GCA_003157775.1. GTDB lineage: Bacteria > Myxococcota_A > Polyangia > Fen-1088 > Fen-1088 > Fen-1137. Next base: position 15,951 of record PMKP01000250.1, read on the forward strand.
GTTCTGCGCCTGCGACCACGGTTGCTGATTGTGATCCGACGCAGCTCAATGTCATCCTCGGGGGAAACTGCGATCTCGGTGTGGGTGTCCAGCTCGTGCTTTCGGCAGCGGAACTCCGCCCGAGATTCAGAATAGATCGCTTGGTAGCTGTCCGATCGCTTAAGCGCCGGCTGATAGGCGGTAGACCAAAACTTCCCGCTGGCCGCGTCCCGCAGATAGCAGAAGGTACCCCAGTGGTCGCGCGTGCTGTCTTCGCGCCAGCGCGTGACGGCGATGTCGTTCCAGCGGCTGTAGCCACCGCCGGCGTTGGTGATCATGACGTGGTATCGGCCGTTCGACAGCAGTTGCACTTCGGGCGCGGCGGTATGTGGGGTGTCGAACACCCGCACCGGCGTCTCGAGGCCACTGGCGGCCGTCTGTGACTGGGCCAGTTCCGCAGTGTGCACATAGGGCGCCACCGCTTTGGGGATCCGCTCCTGCAGCAGCAGCATTGTGGCCTGGAATGCCGGGTCCGCCTCGAAACATTTCTGCATCGGCCGGTTCCGCAGCACATAAGCCAGCGCCAGCAAGCTCATGCCCTGGTGATGGGCCATGAAGGAGCGGACCACAACGCTCGATTGCCCGCGCGGCAGGCGGGACGGCGTGTAGTCGATCGCCTCATAGAAGCCGAAGTTGCCCTCACACCCTTCGGCCGCCAGTCGCCGCAAATTCTCACACGCCGGTTTGGGCGCCACCATCAGTGCCAGCGCCGAGGCATAGGGCGCCACGACGAGATCCTCGGCGAGCCCGCGCTTTAGCCCCAAGCCAGGAACGCCGAACGCCCGGTACTGGTAGTTCAGATGAGCATCCACAGTGTTGTAGCCGGATTCCGACATGCCCCACGGCACCCCGCGCTGGGCTCCGTACTCGATCTGCCGCTGTACCGCGGTCCGGCAGGTCTGGTCGAGGAGCGTACCCGGATAGGTCGGCATCACCAAGAGCGGCATCAGGTACTCGAACAT
>PMKP01000070.1 GCA_003157775.1 Myxococcales bacterium
TTGCCATTCCGCCACTCCGGCAGGAGTGAATGATTTTGCTAGGTTAGATCTACTTGGCCACCTGCCCCAAATTGTCCAGCGTTGCACCAGCGTTGCAATTCTCACCTTCGGCCCGCGCTAGGGGGAGTATCTTCCCCATCGGAGACGTGAAGTCAACCGCCACGCGGCCAAGGTCGGCGGTGCTGAACACGTCGCCCCGTAGGTGGGCGTAGCGCTCGGTCACCACCACGGAGCTGTGCCCCATGGCTTCCCGTAGCTTTTCGATGCTGCCCCCAGCTATGACCCATTGTGAGGCGAACGTGTGGCGGGTAGCCTGATACCAGCTCAAGGCGGGTAGCTCGGCACCAGCCTTCCTCAGCTTGGCCAAGGTTTTCTGGAACTCCTTTCCCAAGGTGTGCGGGTCCAGGTGGGCGCGTTTCCCCCCGCGCATGGGCGGCACCACTAGCCCCTGCCCTCCGCTGCGCAAGTGCCAGGTCTTCAGCACGGGTAGCAGGCTGTCCATGATGGGCACCATGCGGCTGTCCAGGTCTTTCGGCCGAAGTACCACGCCGGCCTGGACTTGTTCCTTCACGACGATCCGGCGACGCTCCAAGTCCAGGGATGACCATTGGAGCGCCAGGATCTCACCCGTCCGAAGGCCAGCCATACTCCCGATCGCATAGGCCAGGTTGATGGGTTCGGGTAGGGCTCGATAGATGCGCTCCACGTCCGCCAGCTTTTCCACGAAGGGCGTGGTCTTTGGGTCGTGGGATGACCGAATGAGCCGCCGGGTTGAGCGTGGAAGGTTCTTCGCGGGGTTCACCCGAGCAAGCCCACGCTCGCAAAGGTCCGTGAAGAACGTGGACAGCAACCTGACCACCCTCATACACGTAGCGCTCGCCAGCCCCTCCCGCAGCTTGGCGTCTACCAGGTCCCGGATCATCCGTGGCACCAGCTCATCAGGCCGCAGCTTCCCAAACGTCGGCAATAGGTGCAGCGTCCACCGCCCCCTATCGTCGTCCGCGCTTCGATGCGTCTTCACCCGCCGGGCCAACCACTCCTCCGCCAGCTCGGCAAGGGGGGCGGCATCTTCCGGCGCTTCAGGTAGCCCAACAAGCCCCGCGTCTACGTCGGCCAGCACCTTGGCCAGCACCTTTCGCGCGGTCTTCTCGTCGGTGAAGCGCTTGGAGCGGCGCCGCCCCTTCTCTTGCCACTGAATCCACCACGATTCGCCCCGCTTCCACACCGACCCGTGGCCAAAGCCTCGCCGTCGCTTACGCGGCATTGGCCACCTCGTCTTCCTCGGTGTAGGGCTGGACGTCCAAGTTGATCGCGCCCTGGCTCGCCAGCTCGGCGACGATGCGATCCGCCGCTTGCCGGGTCGAGATACCCGACGCCAAGGGGTGCGGGTCGTGGCCCGCCGTCGTGCCCTGGTCTGCCTTTGCAATGCCTGTGACTCTGTAGAGTTTCATGGTGTCCTTGTCTTTCTGCCGGCGTCCGGCCGGCCCGGTGGGCATCGTGCCCGGTAGGCGTCGGAGCGTTCCGGCACCTACCGCGCAAGACGCGCGGGGTGTGCTACCGCGGGGGTCTAGGCTCCAGTACGAACTTGATCTTCCTCTTGGGTTCGCGCGGCTTGGGCGCCAGTACGAACTTGACCTTCGGGGGCTTACGCGGCTTGGGCGCCGTGATCGCCACTCGTACCCGCATCGTCTTGGGCTTGGACTTGGGCACCAGGAACGCCGTTACTCGCTTCGTCTTGGTCATTGCGATCCTTTCGTGATTGGGTTGTCTGGCTCTCTCTGCGAACATTTGCAGCGTCCGCGCCACCCGCCGGGCCGCTGCTGGTGATAGCTGCGCCGGGTTTGGCGTGGTGGCCAGCAAGATAAAGCCGCGCCGTCCATCGGCGTCGTACTCGCCACCAACGCGAACCGCAGCGCCGAACGACACCACCGTCAGGCTCATGGCTGGGCCTCGCCTTCCACGCGCCAAAGTGAGTCGGTTTTGAGCCTAGCAAAGCGCTGTAGGTTCTTGAGCGCCGCGGTCTGCACCGCAAGGTAAGGGTTCGGCATCGGCTGCCCCGTGCGCGGGTGAGCACAGACGGCGCCGTTCTCGCGGATGTTCGCCGTTGCCTCCTGCCACTGCTGGAAGGCTTCCGCGTACAGGTTGAGGTCGCCTAGCTTCGCCTTCGGATTATATGCGGTCAGCGATGCGACGATCTGCGCGTGACTCATTTTGCCCATGTCTTCACCTTTCCAAACAGGTTCAGGGTTTCTTCTGAAAAGGCGCCGTGGACCTTCGAGGCGCGGTAGGCTTGTTCCCCCGTCACCGCGTCGGGCAGGATCGGAAGCTCGTCTTCAATCGAGCGCACAAGGTCGAAGTCCGGGCCGCCTTCGGTTAGGTCGAATTGCTCGAAACGCGGGTTGAAATTGAGATTCATCGAACCGCGCAGCAGGCACCGATAGCCGCTGGCGCTTTCCACAAGGGCGATCTTCGCGTGGTTGACCACGTAACGAACCGACTTGGGACCGAAGGTGCTTTTCCATTCGCGAATGATGCCGGCGTTCTTGTTTCTGGCGCCGTAGTCGATGACCAGCCGGCCGCCCGTGATGCGTTCGTCTCGGCGCAGACGGGTCAACACTTCGATCTCGTACTCGGCGACGGTCCAGGTCCAGACGGACACCGCCGACGGGCCGACGCAATCGAGCACGTGCAAGATGGCATCAATCATCGACCACTGGCCACGGGTGAGGGCGAACAGGGAAAGGCCGGGGGTGATGGGGCCGATAGCATCGGCGGCGGTCTTGAACGACTCGCACGCGACGGCGCGGCGGTGTGTTGGTGCGCTGGATTTCACGCGCGCACCTAGTGGCTCTGCCCGTCGAGTGCCGCCAGGTCATCCTGGTAGCGCCGCACGTGGCGCCGCAGTGACGCCAGGGCCTCGGCTTCCGTCAAGAGTCCCCCGGCCGCCATGTTGACCACCATCTCGGCACTTGCCGCCAGCATGACGTGCGCGATCTGGCACGCCTGGAGCTTGGCCAGGGCGGCGTCTGCGGTTTCTGCTAACGTGCGCATCGTCTCGAATCTCCTTTCGGCTCGTGACCATGGGGCCGGGCCGCTACAACGGCGCTGGCCCTTCTTTCGTCGTGGGCGAGTCTTCGGACGTGGCGTCCGAGGGGCGGCTACTGGCCGCGCTTCGAGTGGTCAGCCAGCCACTTGGCCAGGATGACCGTGACCATTTCGCTGCGGCTGACCCTGCGGGCGCCGGGGCCACGCTCGGCCGTCAGGCGCAAGGCTTCCGCGTCCAAGGCTTTGAGAAACGCGTCTTCCACTTGGAATGAAAGCGTTGTCTTTTCGCCGGGTGGCCGCGTTCGTGGTCGTCCCACGTCCGCCAGTTTCGCCGATTTCTTACTAGGTTGCGAGTTTTCGGTGGTAAGCATGACGGCTAGTTTACCAGGGATTAGTTATTGTGCAATGGAATTAGTTTGACGCTTTGGTTTCGGGCCGTTCCCGGTACAAATGGCCGACTTTGGCCACGCTGCCCCACTGGCGGCATCTGTTCTCCGTCGGTGGCGTGCGCCCCCGGTGTCCGCGCCGTTCCCGTAGTGATAGATTGCCTTCATGGGCACCCAACGATCGATCTGTGTGGAGTACACATGCGCCGGCGCCGGTTGCAAAGAACGCGGAACGGCCCAAGTAGGTTTTGAAGGTTGCTCCTACTTTACGGATTTCATGAAGGCGGCAGAAGGGCCGGCTCCGACGGGCTGGATCAGGAAAGGCAAGGACGTCTATTGCCCTGCCTGTTGTGGGGAAAATGGAAATCTCAAGAACGATGCAAAGGCAACCAGGGGGCCAACGCTCCGCCCGGCGCTCCCCCGATCGATGGGCGCGACGAGCAAGAGCACTCGCGGCACCGGGCGCGGCGGCGGCTAACCGCTCGAAGTGCCTCATGGGCTCACCCAGGGTGCTTCACCGTTACCCCATCCCGTGCTCGCGTCTTGGGCAGTTTCCGCGAGGAGTTCGCGTGCCAGCCGTTCGACATTTTCGACGCCGCCCGTGGCTGCCTCGAAACGCGCGTCTATCTCCACCTGCTGAGCCGAGGTGAGCGTGTAGCGGTTCGGCTCCCCGCGCAGGAACCGCTCAAGATCGCGCAGGACCTCCTCGCTTTTCATGTACCGTGTGCCCCTCGGCGGCGGGTCGTGGTCGGGGAGCGGGATGATCGGCACGAGTGGCCCTTCCGACGCAGCGCGTACGTGACCCGCGAGCCTGGCGACGCGCGCTCGAAGTTGTGCCAGGTTCATGGCAACCCGCGCAGGATTTCTTCGACACTCTTCGCACGCGGGCCGGGTGCTGGCGGCGCAGCGCACGTGCTCCCGAAGAGGAACCCGACTGCACCGCTGAAGGTGCCAATCTGCGCACCAGTCTGGCATGGTTCGCATACACCAGTGCGTCCGACAAATCGCCCGCACTGCGGACAGGGCTTTGGGGTGTGTTCTGTGGTCATGTTGTGTCTCCTTTTGTCTGTTCGGTGTTCGGCGCGATTTCGCGCCAGCCTGCCGGCGCGGACATGTCGCGAATGAGCGTCGATGTGTGGACTGGCCCGGTCGGGCCGGGGTCCATGATGGGAAACTCCACCCGGCGCCATTCGGTCGGCGGCGTGGGCATGCGACCCGCCAGGGCTTCGAGGCGCGCGCGGAGCGCTGAGAGGCTCATGGCTATCCTCCGCGCAGGCCGGCCATGAGTGCTTCGACGGCCGCATTCTTCAAGAAGTGTTTGTTCACCGGGTCAGCCAGCCACGCGGCGACGCCCGTTTCGATCTCGTCGTCGGCAAAGCGGTCGGCGAGTCTGCGCACGGATTCATTGAGCAAATGGGTCCTCACGTGTGGCAGCAGGGCTTGTCTCAGATGTTTCTCGTTGCTCATGATGATGGTTCCTTTCAGGTGGGGTTGGGCTTCAGTGCTGCAAATTCGTTGGCGTCGGTCGGCTCAAAAAGCGTGACGTTCAAAATCGGATCGCCCGCAGCCTCGGCGGCGCCGCGCTTCTTCTCGGCGTCGGGGTCGCCGGCCACGATGATGGCCAGCCGAGGCACGCGCCCAGTCCTGGGGAGTTTCGCCACCAGGGCAGCGAGGCGCGTGCGTAGCTGGTGAAGGCTCAATCGAGCCCTCGCAGTTTCTCCACAAAACGGCGCGCCCGGGGATCTTGCTTGAACGACTTGCCTTCATCGGTGAGCCACTTTTTGCAGGCGGCCTCGACTGACAGCCCGGCGAAGTCTTTGTCTTCTCGAAGTTGTCGCCGAAGTAGGTTCGCTGCCCGATACACCAGGTCTGGCCGCACAGTGGGCCGGAGTTCCTCACACAGTTCTTGCGTTTCGGGGTCTAAAGGGCCAGTGAGATAAAGCATTGGGGAGTTCCTTTCGTTGGGTTCTCAGACTTGAATTGCGCGTTTCGCGTCCAATTCGGCCAACATCCGCGCGCGTTCTTCGGAATTCATGTTGAGCACCTTGTGCAAGGCACGAGCGGCCCCGGCCAGATCGCCACTGAATCGCACCTCTTCCGACAATGCCTCGTCCAGTGTGTTGCGTGCGGGCTGGCCTGTGATGCGCTCGCTTTCCGCGCGTTGCCGTTCAAGTTCGGGGCGGCGCTCCTCGGGCGAAACAACTGTGATCAAAGCGGGGCCGCAGCGGCAAACACGCGGGAATGCGCCGGCCAGTCGAAGCCTAATCAGCGGCGGGCGGTTTTCATCTGTAGCCGCTGCGCCCGCGAGGTGGTCAAGACGCTGCTTGAGTCCTCGGAGGTTCATCACGCGCACCTCGGGCACTCGGCGCCGTTGGAGTCGAGAAAGACAACGTCAATTCCGTCACAAGCAGGGCGGGCCTCGGGCTTGCGAATCGGCGGCGCATCGGGCGGCAGTGGTGCAGGCTTGCCGTTACCGTCAGACGCTACGAAACGAACAATCAAGCCGGGGTGCAGACGGCGAGGCGAGGCCACTGTGGCACCGATGCGCGCGAGACGTTGACGAAGTGATTTCAGGTCCATCTTGGTTTTCCTCCATCGTTGGTGAGCTGGGCTTCGAGCGCTGCAAGTCGCTCCTCCAGTTCGGCCACCTCGCACAACTTGACGGCGCCCTCCGTGACTGCCCTGCAAGCGCTCACGCGCGCCGATTCCGCCGGCTCGCTACCGTCCGCCATGGTCACAAGCGCGCTGCAAGCGCGGGCCGCACCACAAGCCAGAATCGCGCGGGCCGCGCCTAGAGAGTCGTTCAGCCGTGCCCGGACTGCGGCTTGAATCTCGGGCCGCTGCCTCCAACGTCTCCCGGTTCGATCGGTGATGCCGGCCAGCTTTGACGCCTGACAAGAGGTTTCGCCCGCGGACAGGGCATCGCAGAAGCGAATTTCCTTCGGTGAAAGACGGGCCTCGTCGTCTGGGCCGGCGTCCGCTTCATCGCCGGCGGACTGTCCGGTTTCGTCCGCCGGGACCACGCGCAGATCGGGCTTCTCGGTGTCACTCATGGGGCACCTCGCGACGGGCCGCGGATCCAATCGACAAGCTGCATCTGTTGCGACTTGGTGGGCGGCATGGGTCGGGATTCCTGGGTGTGGCGAATCTCGCGCGCGCAGTCGGCGCAAACGAGCGAGCCGTTCACGAAGTGCGCCTCAACCCACGTAGTTGACGAACAGGTTGCGCACGCTTCACGCTTGGCACGTTGGGACAGAACTGCAACGGTGTTGCAACGCTGCCCCTCGGTGTTGGGCGCGTCCACCGTCGGAGAACGACTCTCAAACACGGCGGACTGAGAATGCAGTTCACGCATCTCGCCGCGCCTTTTTCTCCCTGGCCAGGAAGTCCGAGACGGTCGGCGCCGCGCTCGATTTCCAGTAGCTCCACAGCTTGTCCAACGCCGCTTGGGCTGTGCCGTTTAGGCCGGCCAGGTGGGCTTGCAGGGCTTCCACGTCCTCGGGCGTGGCCGTGGTGTCAGGCCGCACCCGTGTGCAGTTTCCGAGCACGCCAGCAGCGGATGGGCCAGTCTTTCCGCCACTTGGCGCGGCGCTTGCCGGACTATCGGCAACAGGTGCAACACATTCCGCCTGATTTCCGGGTTGACGGCCTAGCGAGTTCTCATAAGGACTTAACCGGGAATCAGGGGTGGATGTGTTGCCGGTGTTGCCGGTGTTCAGTCTGAGCCCTTGCCAGCCGCGGCACCGTTTGCCGTTCAAGCGGGTCCAACACTCGCCGAAACCACGGCCGCGAAGTAGTTCGGCAACCTCACGCTCTGACATGGCCCGCCGCTCTCCTTGCGCCTCTGACCACGTGACATAGGCTCGATAGATCGCAGTCCGCGCCGCAACCGTCCCAGAGTCCAGTTCACAGCACTCGACGATGAACGGTCCCAGGATGTCGGACTCTTGGCGGTAACCCGCGCTGGCCTCTCGCACTTTGGCGGAAATTCCAAGGCCGTCGCGTTGCCATGCCAGGCATCCCGCGATCGCCCAGTTCAAGACGCCAGGCAGTTCCGCTCGGAGCTTTTCCGCCAGTTTGGGATCGCGGTTGCCCTCGGGAATGACTTTCTCAAACGGCACGAGCCGCAACCGGCGCCAGATGCCTTCATCCTGCCCACGCACGATCGGCTTGTGGTTTCCGCAGATGACGACTTTGTGTGTGGGCGGAAACGTCGAGAAGTTCTCGCGCATTCCGCGTCCTGTGATTGAGTCGCCGCCAGAGGTCGCCTTCATTGTCGCTTCGTCAAAGCGTTGCCCGCTCGGCGTCTCGGTGAAAAGAGCGAGGCGAGCGCCCTTCAGAACCATTCGATCGCACGGGTGGGGCTCCTGCTGTTTGGCCATCAATAGCGAGGTCGGCGCCAACACCGCATAATCACCCAGCAGTCTTTTGATCGTCTCCCACAGCACGGTCTTTCCATTTGCGCCGACGCCATGACAGAACACTACGACGTGTTCCTCGACGGAGCCGCTCATGCAATCCCCGATGAAACGCTGTAGAAACGCGATCGTTTCTTCATCGGCCAGCCATTGGGGCAGGCACCTTTTCCACAGTGGGGCCGTTGCCTTCAGATCGTACATGACATGCGCGATCCTAGAAATCAGGTCACCTGAACAGTGGGGGCGCAGTTTGCCAGTGCGCAAGTCAAGCGTGCCGTTGTCGACGTTCAGCAACCACGGGTCAGCGTCGAATTGCGAGGACAAGATCGCTAGTCCCGGTTCAGCCCGCACCAGCTCGATCAATCGCTTGCGGCCTGGCAGGCCGTTGTAGGTCTTGGCCGTCGCCATGTGGAACTGGAATTGCGGATCGGCTGAACCGAGGCGGATTCCGTCCTGCGCGTATGCCAGCGAAACCTTGAGCGACTGTTCGAGCATCCACACGCCGGCGTGGTCTTTCACCCACCGCGTGCCGTCGTAGTAGTCCCAGACGCCTTCATCTGCAGCGAACCGCGCGCGGTCCCGGATTTGATCGCCGAATCTGCGGGCCGCCTCGCTTTCGCTGAACCCGTATTCGCGCGCCGGCAATAGCTCGGCATTGATCGCCTCTGCGACGGGTTCGGCTGGTGCTGGCTTCGCGGCAGTCTCGATGCAGGCCCGGACGGCTTCGAGCCCGCGAGCCTGGTGCAAATCGTTGACGTCCTTCGCGCCCTCGGGCGAATTCTCGCCAAAGTCGGGAACCGCCACGAACCCATCAACGGCTCGCGCTGCCTCGATTGCTTTGCTTTGGCCGTTGCCGAGGTCGACCAGAAGGACGATCTTTGCCTTCGGATAGCGGGCTCGAATGAACCGCGCGACGTTCAATAGGTTCCCGCATGAGAAGGCCGCGATCGCTAGATATCCGGTCACCGCGGAGCCTGACAAGCAGGTGGCCACACCTTCGCCGACCAAGATGGTCAAGCCGCTTCCGTCTCCCGCGGGTAGTTCCCCGGATGCCCAGTAGCCGCCGGTTTTCCTGCCGCCTGCAATGGCGTGTTTGCGGCCTGCGTGGTCTATCAGCTCCGCCGTGCTCAGCGCATCGCCAATCTTGATCGGGACGATCAACAGACGGCCCGTCAGGGGCTCATCGTTCGACTTCGGCGGATATCCCAAGATGGAAACCGCCGCGGGTTGGTCGATTTCTCGTAGGGTTTCGACCGGGGCAAGCCCTTTGCGCAGCAAGTAAGGTTGATCCGCTCCGGGCCTCGTTCCCGCTGTCCGGAGTTGCCCCGCTTTCGCCGCAGCCTCGGCGCGTTTCCGGGCGTCTTTCTCGTCGTGATGAGCGGGCTTTGAAATCGAGCCGTCACGGGGTAGGAGCACTTCGGGCCAGGTGAGCCCCACCGCCTCTAGAATTCGATCTGCAGCGCCCTCCGTCTCATCTCCAAAGTCGTATATCAGTACACCGTCGCCATCAAAGGTGAGGGTGCCCGATGCCTTCTTTTCCTCGCGCAATGGTGATGCAAACGTCCACTTGTTGTGGCCTGCCTTCTTCAGCTTGTGCGGCTGGAGCCGTCGCAGCAGGAGGGACTGGCCGCCGGTCATGTTCCCGCCCTCGCAGCCCTCGCCAGCATCGCAATCTGCGCTGGGTCGGTCGGGCGCAATGATTCAGACGAGATGAGCACACGGCGACCTGCCCGGCGGTGTACCAGGTCGCCGCGCTTGCACATCGCCGCCACGGTCTGGGTTGAGCACCCGAGGCGCTTCGCAGCTTCGTCGACGGAGAGCCACTTCGGCGGGCGCAACTCCTCGACGATAGCAGTCAGGCGATCGATGCGTTCGACAAGCGGCCCGACTTCCGCAGCGACGAGCGAGCGCAGACTTTCGTCGAGGCTCATGGCTGCGGCTCCGTGCTTGGCAGTTTTTCGAGCGCCTGCCCGATAAGCAACGCGGTCCCGAGTCGGATCGGCAGATTGCCAGCGGCTCTTTCAAGCGCCGAGCGACTGGCGCCCAAAACGGCGGGCGCTTTGGTTGGGCCGAGGCGCCGCAGAAGCGCACGAAGTTTCAAGCGCTGGGCTGGGGGTAGTGAAACCGGCGTGTGAAGAACCATGCGTTCATGGTGCCAGCCCGCACGCCTAGGGCTACGACGACAATTGGAGCCGGGCAGCGCGCAATTATCGTCGACCTTCGGTCCTCCGCTGCCGCATGAAAGCTTCCAGTTTCGCCTCTATCTCCTCTTTTTGCTTCTCCGTGGGCACCATGCTGGTGTTCAGCCGGTCCCAGTCTCGGAATGACTTCTTGATGGCCTCGTAGTTGCGCTTGTCGGCGCCCGAGAGGAATAGGGCAGCGGCGCATTCCTTCCAACTCCAAGCATACAGGTCATAGAACTCCTTGCTCGTACGGCCGATAGCAACGTCAACAGGCCGGCCTTTGCTCTTCTCCGAAGGTTTCAGGATCGGCGCTCGCGTTTTCCCGTCCCGAACCTCGGCAACAGTCAGCGTCTCGCCTTTCAGATCCCGAAGGAAGCAATCGCGAATCCCCGTCCCCGATTCGGTCTTGAGTTCCACGCGTTCTAGGGCGCGCCAGATCGCCCGATAGTCGGCCTGCACTCTTTCCTCTGCCGCCTTTTCCTCTGCCACCTTGGCGGGTATCCCCTGAAAGAATGCGCCGAGCCGCGCAATCTTGGGACTGCTCGGCCTCACGCCCCATACCGCGAGAACCGCCAGCGCGGCCGCCTTGTCGTCCGTGGTGGTGCGCTTGTGGGAATGCCTCGCCCCTGGCTTCTGCGTGCCCTTCGCCCGCCCTGCGTTGGCTGGCTCGCTCACGTTCACCCTTCTTTCGCCCTTCGCGGAAATTCGCCAGGCGCGGGACCGTGAAGGGTGGCCCGGTCCCACCGTTGGGGGATCAGGCCCAACGATTGCCCGGCTTCTCAAGCGTGGCGCTTCTCACGTCAAGGGTCAATCACCACCTCGTGAGCCGTAGCCAACGGAACTATGCCGGGGCCGGTGACGTTGCTGCGCGGCCTCACCCGCCGGTGATCGGCCAGCGGGGTGCATGCCTTCAGCGTTCGTCTGACGGTTCTCTTCAGGGCGGAAGGCCCTGACCGGAAGAATTGCTGCCCCAGCAGGCGATGGTGCCGTCCATCTTTACCCCACATGTGTTGTCACTGCCCGCGCTGACGGAGGAAAAGGTGCCCGCTGGCGGTATGGCATCGCCGTAGGAGTCGTCACCCCAGCAGGCGATGGTGCCGCCCGTCTCTACCCCGCAGGCGTAGTCCCCGCCCGCGTCGACGGAAACAAAGGTGCCTGCTGGCGGCGTGATGTTGTAGATGGGTATCCCGTTTGCTTCGTCGCCCCAGCAGGAGATGGTGGCGTCGGTCTTCAACCCACACGCGACTAATCCACCCGCGCTGACAGACACGAAGGTGCCAGGCGGTGGCGAGCCCTGGCCGAAGTTGTTGAGGCCCCAGCAGACGATGCTCCCGTCGGTTGTCACCCCGCACGTGAATATGCTGCCTGCGCTGACGGAGGAGAAGGTGCCCGCTGGCGGCGTTGCATCGCCGTACTGATTGTTCCCCCAGCAGACGATAGTGTCATCGGTCTTCAGCCCGCACGAGTGGTAGAAACCAGCACTGACCTGGGTGAAAGTCCCCGTGGGNNGTTGTCGCCCCAGCAGACGATGGTACCGTCCATCTTCAATCCGCACGTATGCGAGTCGCCCGCGCTGACCGAGGCGTAGAGCCTGCGGACGAACATCGCGGTGATCGATTTGGCGTCCGTTGCGACCACATAGCAAGTCGCTTGGGGGCTGATGCAATCCCCTGCCCATCCCGTAAAGGCCGAGGTCACATCAGGCGTAGCGGTGAGGGTAACAACGGCCCCAGCGGGGAAGCCGGCCACGCAAGTGCCGCCACAGTTGATGCCGGCAGGTGACGAAGTGACGGTTCCGCCGCCCGTGCCGACCTTTGAGACGGCAAGGCTGTATTGGGGCGCGTCGCTCCCGGCATCTTGCGATCCGGTGTCCACGCCGGCTTCCGCGTCGGGCGCCTCGGTGCCTTGCTCCGGCCCCGTGCCGGTTCCAGCGTCGGTGGCGGTGCCGGTTGTCGGAGAGTCCAGCGGTAGTTCCACCCCGCCGTCCCGTCCCGGCTCGATGCCCGGTTCCGCAGCCGGCTCGGCACCGGGCTCGGGGCTCGGTTCAGCCGTGTCGCCGCGAACGTCAGAACCCGCATCCGCCGCGCCGGGCGAGGCGCACACACACGCCGCAAACGTCCCCGCAGACGTGCAAACCTGAGCGCCGGTCTGGCCGGTAACGCACGTGCAGGCGACGCTAGCGCCGGGAATGCAGGCCGCTGGTGTGGCGCTGGTGGACGTGACAACTGGCCGCCAGTTCCGCCGCCTCCCGTTCCGGCAGAGCCTACGCTGCCGCCCGTGACGGCGGAAGCGTCCGGGTGGCTGGCGGCCTGATTTCCGCCGCCGCAACCGCCGAGAGATGCCAGCAGAAGACACTCAAGCACGACGCAGAGCTTGGCAGACATACGGACCATGGTCGCTCCATTCGGGCTTCGCCGCAACCCCTGGAAGCGCCTACGACATTTTGAGCCGTGGTCAGGATGGCCACCTGCTTCTAGCGTCACCTCCCGGTGGCGACAGACTTTGCACGCTTCTGCCTGCTTCTCGGGCGCCGCGTTCGCGCGCTGAGGGAGGCCCGCGCCCTCACGCAGGAAGACATGATGGACCTTGGGTTCAGCCTTCGGCACTACCAGCGGATCGAAGCGGGCCGCTCGGTCACCCTTCGCACCGTGTGGAAACTGGCCAAGGCGTTCAAGGTGCAGCCGCGGGAGATCCTGCCTCGGTCCACACCGTAGCGGCCCCGACGGCTTCACCACGGGCCTTCGGCGGCCCGGCGCAACTTCCCCATGCCGAGGCAGAACGCGCGCCATGCGTAAGGCAACGTAGCCACACGCGCGGTTTCAACTACGCCCATGGACGTGGGCTTCGATCCCCGGTTGGTGGGTGGCGGGTGAATTCGGGCCGCGGTCAGCGTCCAAGCGCGATGGCCAACACCCACGGAACGCAGCTCGGGCTAAGTGGGATGCCCAGAATTACAATCCATCGACAGATAAATCGCAATCCATACCATACGAGGAAAGGACTCAAAAGACCGACGCAAATGAGCCATTGGTCAAAGAGATTCATGGCGTCGCCAGCTTCTCCGCTGCGTGTACCTGCACGGCCAGCTCCGGGTTGCTCGTGCACTCGGCCGCGGGCACAATGCCGAGACAGCCAACCAGCCGCGCGACTGGGTAGGCGTCGCAGGCGAGCGCCTCGATACCGAGCACCGCCAGTCGTTCGCGTGCCTGGTCCAGGTCATGGGCCGCCCGTCGCCGCGCCTGTCCTGCCGCACGTGGGTCAATGAGCCGCTGGCTGGCGTCGCACAGCATCGCGGACAGCACGATACGCTGGCCGGCGCGACTGAAAATGACTGCGTCCGTGGCTGACGTGGTGACGAGGTCGGCCGCCAACTCGGTAGCTAG
>PMKP01000157.1 GCA_003157775.1 Myxococcales bacterium
TTCGCCGCGCGTGTGGAAGTTGGGTTAACCAGTATGACGTCGACCTTAACGAACCTTTACCGGCGCAGTCGTCCGCACAAGTGGCCTCACGGAATCGAAGGCCGAGGCAGCCCAGGGGCGACCGGGCCAGGGGTGAGAGGGCGGCCGCGCCGGCCCCTGACGTGTCGGATCTCGACGAAGCCCTGTTTCTGCTCGCGGCGACTTGCCTTGTAGAAGACGGTCCGTGGTTGGAAGTGGAACAAGACTTCAACGCCATGGCCGTGGCCGCGCGCGATCTGGCGTTCGAGTGCCGCGCTTGCCAGGGCGGGCACCGCTCATGGTGCCCCGGAGAAGACTTGCAGAGCGCTTTCCAGATGGCTCTGTACCGGCTCCAACAACGCAAGCACAGCGTGCCGAACATGACAGGGCCAAACGACGATTTGAATGGAACCGTCGAAGAACACTTGCAGGCCCTTCTCCGCAAGGAATGCCCGCCAGATTTCGATCCAAAGTGGGGAGTGCTTCGCCAGCCGATATTGGAGAATGGCGCCCTGGCGTGCCGCCGAATCGCAGCCGAGGCCAGGCGCTTGCAGGATCTTGCCGTGACGGCGCGGAAACAGGGCAAGAGCAAAGGCGGGCGAATACCCGAGGCTGGACTGAACAGGTTTGTGGAGTGTTGCGCCCGCTGGGGCGTGCCACCGAGGCAGATGGTGCGCGTGATGACCCCCTACATGCCCGGACTCGGCGAAAGGAAGCTGCGCGAGCTACTGAAGAGACGCCGGCGGGCCATGCGCTAGCAGCAAAAGGGCAAGAGGGGGGCAGAACCCTCGAAAACAATCGAGTTTCGCCCCGGTGACATAGGCGCGCGGGCCAGTACGCTCGCCTTATGACTTTTCGACAAACGGTCGTCTTCCCCGCCACCAAGCGGCCACGTCTGCGAGCACTGTTTCTCCGACTTGGACCCTCGGCGCCGCTGCTCTTGAACGCCTCAAAGACATCGCTCGAACGCGCGATAGCCGGCCTGCCGGTGAGATTCGGATCGGCGCTCGCGATTGAACAGGCACTCGACCGCCTGCCCGCTTCGTCGTCGGCGCTCGCTGGACTCGTGGCGGCCGCGCGCGCATATCAGCCGGGCACGGGGCCGCAGCCATGAGCCGCCCACGCCAGACCCTGGCCGAGACGCGCGCAGTCGCCCGCGCCTTGGCCTTGCTCGCGCAGAAGATCGAGGCGCAGACCATTGCGATCGAACAACTTCGCGCCGGGCAGCCGTCACAGCTTGGCCGCATCGAAGACGTTTGCCGCGTGTTGAACATCTCGCCGGCGACGGCGCACAGACGGATTCGCGATGGTTCGATCAAAGTCATCCGCCACGGCCGCGCGCTGCGGTTCGACCTGGCTACCCTGACCACGGCAAGCGAGGCGCGCGGACTATGACACCCGACTTCGCCGACGTTGAACGCCGCTTCGCCGATGCCATGGACTACGTTGCGGGCAAGGTGCAGCGGGCCGACTTCGAGGCGGCCCTGTCCGCATGGGAAGCCGCAGTCATGCGGGCGATGGAGTGCCGGGCCACCTGCAGCGATTGCGGCGCCCGTTCCGTCGTGTTGATCGGGACTTCCTACGGCCCCAAGTATTGCCGGCAGTGCTTGCGGCCCGCGCCGCTGAACCCGAAAGGACGCGCCCATGCGTGAGGATCTGCCATTTGCCGTGCCAGAGGCGCCTACTCTGCCAGGCTCCCCGCCGTCGGTGTCCACGGCCATTGAAGGGCGTGGGCTTGCCCATAGTGCGCCCAATCTCCCCCACCGGCGCGCCCACACCCTGACGGCCTGGCGGTCCGCGCGCGCGTGGATCGAAGCCGCGTACCCATCCGGACTGGACGCCGCGCGGCCCGAGCTGGCGGCCAAGTTTCCCGAGTTGTTGGCGAGCATCGACCGTTTGGAGCAAGCCGCACAGCAGGCGGCCAACCATCGCGAGGCGCGCGGCCATGACTGACGACTCGAAGCCCGATCTCCACCTGCTCGAATCGGTCCCGGTGGTGTCCGAAAGTGGCCATCCTGACGACGATGGCGAAGACGGCGGCGAGGCGCTATCAGCCCGTGAAATCCGCTTCGTTGATGCGCTGGCGGTAGGTCGCAGCCCATCCGAGGCGGCCAGGGAAATCGGGCTATCAGATCGCAGTGGTCGCCGCTGGCGAAAGAAGCCCGAGATCATCGAGGCGGTGAGGGCGCGTCTGTCCGAGAACATCGCCACAGCAAAGAGCATCCTGGCCAGTGGCGCGGCGAAAGCTGCGACCGGGTTGGTTGAGATGGCGTCTGGGGAGAAGCCAGCGGAAGCCGCGCGGATCGCAGCGTGCCGCTCGGTCGTGGAGAACGCCACGAAGATGATCGACCTCGCCGAGATCGAGCGCCAGCTCTCCGAGCTGCAAGCCCGGCTAGCCACACAACCGAACCACCAATTTAGGAGCTGACCCATGAACCTGAGAACTATCTCCCGAAAGATCGCAGCCCTGGCCGAGCGAGTGCCCGTTCCCCGGCGCGTGCCTCGGCTCTGCATCGTCACGAACAACGATCCCGAATGCGACCGTGTGGCGCGAATGGCAGATGCCGAACGACTAGGCGACCCGATTTTGGACGTCACCCTTTTTGAGCCGACCGACACCGACGAATCTACAGCACTCAACCCACGCGAAAGGACCACGACATGAACAACACCTCCAAGACCTGCCCGCAGTGCGGGCGATTTGTCACAGCAAATGGAATCTGCGAACCCTGCCAGGCTGGCGCGCAGGTTGGCCATTCGACGATCAATATGACGATGAGGTATGTCCACCACGTTGAAGAACACTACCGGCCCATACCCGAGCACATCGTTTCAGAGGGGGCGGGAGTGCTTGATCCCGACCAGAGAATTCTGGTCATGCTTGGAGCGCGAACTGACATCGTCCGTGGCAACAGCGTGGCAACAAAACCCGTTGATGCGCCTGGACTCCCAATGAAATCAGCTAGTTAACTTGTAGGCGGGACAGGGATTGAACCTGCGACCCGGCGCGTGTAAGGCGCCTGCTCTGCCACTGAGCTACCCGCCTG
>PMKP01000150.1:0-12894 GCA_003157775.1 Myxococcales bacterium
AGTGTATCAAGTTTGCGCTTGACTGACGTACCCGGCTGCCCAATCAGCTCCTCATGCGCAAACTGGCGGAGCATCTGATGTGCGTGCAGGCAGAGCGAAGTTCCGCCGCGTCTAGACAGTGACTAGGCGCATCTGCGCGGGGAGGCTTAGAGCGTGTTCAAGAAGTCAGGACCGAGCCGGGCGGAGCGCCGCGGGGCCGGATGCAATGAGCAGCGAAGCGCCGAATACTAGCGGCAATCAAGCGAGCGGCGACGCCGCAGACGGCCCCGCGCCGCCCGCACGGCGACGCGGAGAACTTCTTGAACACGCTCTAAGAAGAAACCGTTCTGTGCGTGTAGCAATGTGCACAAATGCTACAATGGCCAGCCGGGGGATTTTGCTTGTCCGCTCTCAAAGTCATCTGTCCAAAATGTGCGAAAGCTCAGGAAGTCGGCGGCGAGGTGCCGGCGGGCGGCGTTGACCACGTCTGTGTCTACTGCCGCGCCGTCTTCAGGGTCAGACCGCCCGCCAGGGCCGACAACCTGCCGGCGCCGCGCGACGCAGTCCCGCGTCCCACCGACCTGCCGGTGTCGCGCGACGCAGCCCCGCGTCCCACCGACCTGCCGGTGTCGCGCGACGCAGCCCCGCGTCCAGGGGACTTGCCGGTGTCGCGTGACGCAACCCCGCGTCCCGATAATCTTCCCCAATCCAAGGGTTGGGCAAGGCCTGGGTGGCTGCCCGATTCGGACCGGGGTTCCAGCAAGACGCCCCCGCTGGGAGTGGCGCTCGATCTATCGTTGGCGTCGCTCGCCCACGCGGCGGGCGGCGGCCCGCCGCTAAGTTTGGACTTGGACTCGTCGCCGTCGCCGGTGTCCACTTCGGGCCCACCTCCGTCTGGGTTGTCGTTGGACCTGGGCGGGTCTGCTGGCACGCCGCCAACCCCCGCGCCGGCAGCACTGCCCGCGCCCGCGGCTGCGGCACCGAAGATGGCAGGTGTCGCCGGGCAGGTCACGGGCCGCAGCGGCGTGACTCCGCCCCCAGTCCCCGCGTCAGCGCGCCTTCCACCGGGAGGGTATCCGTTGCCCACCGTGCCGCCGCTCACACCGACCGGAGCGCCCGCCTCCAAGTTGCCGCTGTTCACACTGACCGGGGCGCCCGCGCCCACGCTGGCGCCGCTCAGCCCCTCGTCGCCCTTGCCCGAGTCTTCACCGGCGGGCAGCAAGCGACCGCTGCCCGGTGCGGACCTAGGGTTCAGCCTCGAGTTGGAGGGCGATTCGGGCTCACAAGCGGGGCCCGCGACCCTGCCCTTCCCTGGCGCTCGAGTGGCCAGCGAAGGACTGGCCGAGGCGGCAGCCGCAGACCAGTTGCCCACGCTGCAGCCCGTCGCGGGGCGAGCGCCAATGCGTGGAGGCGCCCTGCGGCCAGTGGCCAAGAAGGCTCGGATTCCCAAGTGGGCTATCGCGTTCGGCGGCGGGGTCGTGGTGGCGGGTGTTGCTGCCGCCGTCTTCTTGTCATCCTCGCACAAGGCACCCAAGGTTGAGGAAGTCATAGGCCCGATGGCGGCAGGCTTGCTCAACGACAGTCCAGCAGCCTACCAAGCGGCAGAGGATCAGCTTGCGCAAGTCATCGGGCCCTTGCAGGACGAAGGCGATGCCCTGCGGAGCGAGGCCGCGGAGATCACGCTTCTCGACGTCCTTGTCCATGGAGGGGATCCGTCCAAAACGGTTCACGCCGAGCAGCTCCTGCAAGCGATCAAGCAGTCGCAGAAACCCGTGGCTGGACTCCACCGGGGCAAGGCCCTCTTGGCCGTTGCCAAGGGTAGGCCGAATGAGGCCGAGCCCGCCCTCGGGAAAGAGGGCGGGGCGGTTGAAAGCCAACTGGTCGTGGCACTGGCGCGGATGGCCAGTGACAAGGCCGCCACTGCGGTGGATCCGCTGCGCCGGTATGCGGCCGCCCGTCCCAAGGAACTGGTCGCCCAGTACCTGCTCGCGCGGGCGTTGGAGGAAGCCGGCAAGCCCGAAGCGCGTTTGGAATACGAGAAGGTTCTGAGCACGAACGCCGAGCACTTCGGCGCAGCCCTGGGGCTGGCGCGGATGGCGGCGACACCAGAACAACGCCTGGCGGCTGCCCAGGCCCTTATCGACAGAAAGCAGCCGGCCGCCTCGCCTCATGAGTTGGCACAAGCCAGTCTCCTCTTGGGCCAGGCCGCATTGGAGTTGGGACGCAGCCACGACGCCGAGTTGATGCTACGCAAAGCAATCGCGCTGGACGCGCGCCTGACCACCGCGCACCTGGCGTTGGGCGAGTCGTTGCTTTACGCTGGACGCTACGACGAGGCGCTGCCCACACTCCAGGCTGCGGGAGCCGCGCTGGAGGCGGTCACGGCCGGCAAGTTCGCCCTGGGCGGCGCCTATCTGGCCACGAAGAAAGCGGAGCAAGGCGGAAATCTCATTTCCCTGGCCGTGAAGGCCGCGCCCAATGACCCGAGGGAATCCTTTTGGAACGGGTTCGCCGCAGCCGCAAGACAGCCCCCCGACTTGGTGGCCGCCGAGCTGGGCTATCGCGAGGCGCTCAAGCGTGATCCCAAGTTCTTGCCCGCCTCGCTGAAACTGGCCGCGCTCCTGCAACAGCAGAACAAGGCGCAGGAGTCGCTGGTCGTGCTGCGTGAGGCGGAAGAGGCAGGGGCGCCCGCGACCATCCTACAGCTGGCCTGGGGTGATGCCCTGATTGTGGCGAAAGAGCCAGTGAAGGCCGAGGAGGTCTTCCGTAAGGCGTTGCAGACAGAGCCCAAGTCCGCCCGGGCGCGCATGGGCGTGGCTGCCGCCTTGCAGGCGCAGGACAAGCTCACGGAGGCAAAGGCCTACCTTGAGGAGACGCTCAAGGAGATGCCGGACACGCTCGGGCTGCGCGAACGGCTGGCGACGGTCTTTCTCGCCCTGGGCCAGAAAGACGAGGCGCTTGCCCGCTATCAAGAGGAGCTGAATACCGGCCGGGTGACGCCGAGCCTGCGTTTGGCGTTGGCGCGGCTGGCACTCGACCTGGGCAAGGTGGAGCTTGCCCAGAGCGAGGCGAAGAAAGTCCAAGACGAGAATCCGCGCAACGCCGAGGCCGCGTATCTGCTTGCTCGCGTCCACGAGGCACGCGGCGAGTTGGGGGGGGCACTGGCGGAGTATCGGCGGGCCCTGATGTGGGACAAGCTTCCCATCTACAACTACGCCTATGGCCGGGTTCTCTTGAAGGCGGGCAAGGAGCAAGAGGCCGAGGCCGCGTTGGACGCTGCCAGCAGCCTGCCCGAGGCGCGCATGGAACGTGGGCGCGAGTCTTTCCGGCACGGCGATGTTGAAAGGGCGGTGGCGGACTTCAAGGAGGCAGCCAAGATGCTTCCCACGTCGGCCGAGCCGCTCATCTTCGAGGGGCTTTGCTACGACAAGATGGGGCAGCAATCCAAGGCCGAGGACGCGTGGCGCGACGCGGTTGGCGTGGACCCGGATGCCTCGGAACCACATTATCGCCTGGGCCGGCAGGAGATGGACCACGGCCGGCCCAAGGCTGCCATCGATCACTTCCGCAGGGCCCTTGCCAAGATGCCGACGTCGGTTCCCTGGGAAAGTGAGCTGTACTTTCAGCTTGGCCAAGCTGAGCTGTTGGCGGGCTCCAAG
Organism: Myxococcales bacterium; assembly: GCA_003157775.1. Classification (GTDB taxonomy): domain Bacteria; phylum Myxococcota_A; class Polyangia; order Fen-1088; family Fen-1088; genus Fen-1137. The sequence goes on from PMKP01000150.1 coordinate 3,639, forward strand.
CCGGCCGCGCTCGCCGCGTTCAAGAAATACCTGGAGCTAGCGCCCCAGGATGCTCCGTCGCGGCCCGAGGCTATGCGGCAGGTGACACGTCTTTCGAGCAAGTAGAACTTGTCGCATGAGCCTCTTGGCCTATGTCGAGACCTACGGCTGCCAGATGAACGTGGCCGACACCGAGATCGTGCTCGGCTTGCTGCAGGGGGCAGGCTATCAGCGGACCCATGATCCGGCCGCGGCTGATGTGATTCTGATCAACACCTGCGCCGTGCGGGAAAAGGCCGTGGAGCGGGTGTGGGGCCGCGCCAGCACGCTGGCGACCTACAAAGCCCGGCGACCGAAGGTGGTACTGGGGATTACCGGCTGCATGGCGGAGCACCTGCGCGGTCAGGTACGTGTCCGGGCGCCCTTTGTCGACTTGGTGGTGGGGCCGGATGGCTACCGACGGCTTGTGGCTCACATCGACGAGGCGCGCGCCGGCGCCAAGGTCGATGATACGACCCTCGACCCCCAAGAAACCTATCAGGGCTTGGACCCAGCCCGCGACGGAACCGGCACCGTCGTCGGGCACATTGCCATCCAGCGTGGCTGCGACCGGTTCTGTTCTTTCTGCGTGGTGCCGTATACGCGCGGGCGCGAGCGCGGCACCGCACCTGACGAGGTGTTGCGTCAGGCGCGCGCTCTGGTCGCAGCGGGCGGCAAAGAGGTCCGGCTGCTCGGTCAAACCGTCACCTCGTATCGGCACGCCGACGTGGGATTCGCGACCCTCCTGCACGCACTGGCTGGCATCGACGGCTTGGAGCGGATTCGCTTCATGTCGCCCTATCCGCTGGGATTCTCCGATGACGTGATTGCGGCTATGGCCGGGTCAGCCAAGATCTGCAAGCATGTGCACCTGCCCTTGCAGTCAGCGTCGGACGCGGTGTTGGCGCGCATGCGACGGGGCTACAGCTTTGCCCAGTACCGCGAGCTGGCAGCGGCCCTGCGCGCGGCCTTGCCTGAGGTGGCCATCACTACCGACGTGTTGGTCGGTTTCTGCGGCGAGAGCGAGGAGGAGTTCGCCGAGATCCTGCACGCCTTGCACGAGCTGCGCTTCGACAACGCCTTCACCTTTGCCTATTCCGAACGTCCCGACACCCTGGCCGCGCGGACCATGGCCGACGATGTTCCGGCCGATGTCAAACAGCGACGGTTGGCCCAGGTGATCGATCTGCAAAGGCAAATCACCGGTGAGATCCACGCGGCCCAGGTTGGGCGTCGCGAGAGGGTTCTGCTGGAGGCGCCCTCGCGCCGCTGCCCGGACGAGCTCTTGGGCCGCACCGATAGCTTCCGTTCGGTGATCGTGCCGGCGGGAGCGAGAGCCACGCTGGGTGCGCTGGTCGACGTGAGAATCGAGCGCGCCAATCCGGCGACGCTCTTCGGGAGCATCGTGGAATGAGCCAGGCGCGTGTCGCGGTCAGCTTTGTCTGCACCGGCAACATCTGTCGCTCCCCCACTGCCGAGGCGGTCATGCGCCAGCTGGTGCGGCAGGCGCACCTCGACGGCGCGATCGAGATCGACAGCGCGGGCACCGGATCCTGGCACGTGGGCGAGGCGCGCGACGAGCGCAGCCAGGCGGTGGGGGCGCGACGGGGCATGCCCCTTGCCGGCATAGCGCGCCAGTTCCGGCGCTCGGACTTCGCGCGTTTCGACTACGTGCTGGCGCTCGACCGCGAGAACCTCGCCGACTTACTCCGGTTGGCCCCCGACACCCAGGCACGCGCCAAGGTGCGCCTGCTGCGCGAGTTCGACCCAGCCTCGCCGCCCGATACCGACGTGCCGGATCCCTACTATGGCGGCATCGACGGCTTTGAGCGCGTGTTCGATATCTGCGAGGCGGCCTGCCGCGGCCTGCTCGATCACTTGCGCCAGACGCACAGGCTTGGGTGATGGCCGGGTGGGAACTGGAGGAGGCGGTGGCGCGCGCCATGGGCAGCACGGTGCGGTCTTCATGTGGAGTGGCCGGCGGCGACATCAACGACGCCCGCGAGATGACGCTCGCGGATGGGCGGGTAGTGTTTGTCAAGAGCAACCTCGGCGCGGATCCAACCATGTTCTCTGCCGAGGCGCGCGGCTTGGCCTGGCTCGCGCAGGCCCGCGCCCTGCGGGTTCCGGAGGTGCTGGCGGTGGGCGAAAACCTTCTCGTTCTCGAACGCATCTCGGCGGTCCGACGCCGGCCCGATTTCGACCAGAGGCTGGGGCGCGATCTGGCAGCCCTGCACCGCTTTGGGGCGCCGGGCTTCGGCCTCGACCACGACAACTTCATCGGGCGCTTGCCCCAGTCCAACGCACCTGCGCCGAACTGGCCGGACTTCTACCGCAGCCGCAGGCTGGAACCGCAGCTTCGCCTGGCGCGTGACGCTGGCCTGTGCAGTTCGGCCATGGCCCGCGGATTCGATCGACTCTTCACAGCGCTGGATGAACGAGTGGGCCCGGCCGAGCCCCCGGCGCGCCTGCACGGGGATCTGTGGGGCGGCAATGTGATCGTGGACGAAACCGGCGCGGGCTGCCTCATCGATCCGGCCGTGTACGGCGGCCACCGCGAGGTCGACCTGGCCATGATGCGCCTCTTCGGCGGCTTCGGGCCGCGCGTGTTCGCCGCCTACGAGGAGGCTTGGCCGCTTAGCCCCGGCCACCAGGAACGCGTGCCGCTCTATCAACTCTACTTCCTTATGGTTCACGTCAATCTCTTCGGCGGGCCGTACCTCGCGCAAGCCGAGCACACCCTGCGCGCAATAGCTTAGTCGGGCCTCTCGAAGATTCCTCGGTGCTGGCGTCGGTCTTGATCATCGCAATCAGGCGCACGTGCCGCAAGCATTTCTGACACGCGGCGCGTCTGCTTCGTCAAGCCCTGCCAAAACCTATCGGTCGCTAGGCATCCTGTGATACTATGTTGCCACTCATGGCGTGTGCGTCGTGGGCAGGTTTGCCCAATCGCCCTTGACCCGAGGAAGACCAAAATGATGAATATCTTGTCCATCGCTTCGTCCCGGCGTTCTCAATGGTTCTGCCTGTGCCTAGCCTTGGCGCTCACCGGATGCTCCAAGGGGAAGAGCGAGGGCGGGGGATTCGACGGCGCGAATGCGCCCTACGGCCCCAAGACGCCTACCACGCAACTGCACTCCACTCTCACGTTTTCCCCTCCCGCCGGCAGTGGGTTCACGGGGATCACCGCCCCACAGGTCACAGCTGTCGTCGGTCAGACGACCATCGCTGGAATCAGCTACGATCGCCTGGCGACCACGAGGGTCGACGACCCGAGCAAAGGCGGCGAGTACTGGATCAAGGACAATTCTGACGGGACTCTGGATTTCGCCGGATTTCAGCATAGCAGATTGGCTGGCGGCATCGTGCCGGCCGCCAGCATGACCTTCACCACGCCGATCAAGGTCGATCTCGACCCGCCCATCGGTCAGGCACAAGCGGTGACGACAAGCGGGACGCTCACGCAGGGCGATACCCACTCCATCAGCAGCGCCAACGTCACAGGGCAATACACACTGCTCGAAAAAGGCGCCACGGCGGCGACGGGCATGGGGCCACTGTCCGGGTGCAACCACTACACCGGCCAGGCTACCAGCGACAGCGCCGGTATTCCAGCGGCCTTCATGGGGCAACCCATGAACGGCGAGCTCTGGTATCACCCGAGCTATGGCGTTGTGGCTTTCAATGCACCGGCCGTCGGTATTGGGACGGTCATGACTGACACGAGTGATTGTGGTTCGGTCGACTCATCCGGCTACCGGACCATTCGCAAGGTCGCAGTGGTGGACTCGTCGTCTTCCTTCAATCTCGACACCTACGATTGCGACGGCAATCAGTTTGCCGCCGACGCGAACACGCATGCCCAAATGCTGCTGGAGCTTCGCTGGGTGGACGAGACCCAGGCCAAAACCGACAGCGAGCCCAGTCCCAACGTGGAATTCGGAGTGGCCAGTGGTAACTATTTCACTAACAGCATAACAGAGTCGCCAACGAGCATCTTCCATCCCGAGGAAAACGGGAAGGGATTCAAGTACTGGTACTCCTATGTGAGCCAGGCTGACAAGAACGAACAGATTGTCTCTACCGCCTATCACATCACGGTCGGTGCCGTTCCGGGACTCTCTGCTGTTCGGGTCACGGCCCGCATCTACTATAAGGTCATACCGTCTCTGGTGGGGGCGTCGCCCGACGCGAGCACCGCGGGCGGAAAACCCGACAGCGGCGTCGACGCGACCGCTTCGGACGGGCCTTCCGGCGTTTTCGGGACGATCGTGCTCGACCCCGTTGCTTCCGGCGACCTTTCGAATTGGACTCCGCCGGCGGTCAACAGCAACCCAACAATGACATTCGAGGAGATTGTTTCGCCCTACGATTCGGGCGTCGCTCTGCGCACGACGGCCACCGGCACAACGCTGATGGCTTGCCCCGTGGAGTACACCTCGCGCGATTTCCAGCTTCCGGGATCCATTAGCTCCGCTGCGTACGCCCTGCAACTGTACCTGGCGCTCGACTCGAACATGACGACCTACAATTGGCCGGGTCTGCAGGTTGATCTGCTGAGTGGCGGTGTTGCCGTCGCGGACATTCAATACTATCGCGCGGCCGCAACCGGGGACTACATCATGCAACGAACTGCGAACTGGCACGCCATTGCAGACAACGGCTTTCAGACGCTACCTTTAAGTCCGCTGCTCGATAGCAACAGCGCCGTCATTTCCACGCCGGTCACTTTCGACAAGATCCGCATCACGATGGTCAACTACACGTGTGTAGGCACGAATTCCGTGATCATCGACGCGTTGTCGTTGGTACCGACCAACTCGAACCCTGCGGGCGGAAGCCGCGACAGTGGCGTCGACGCGACCGTTTCGGGCGGTGGCCGAGACGGCGCCGGCGCGACCGGCGACGTGAAGGACAGCAGCACCACGGATGCCGTCGCCGGAAAGACAGATGTAGGCGCCGACGCCAGCGGAACCGGGGGCGCTGCTGGCAGCGGGCAAGAGACCATCCTGTTCAAGATGGAGTCGGTCGAGGGCGTGTCGTACAACCCGCCGCAGATCACCACGTTCACTCTGACCACGGCGTCGTACATCACGCGGGTGTGGACCTACCACTATGCCGCGACCATTGGCACGAAGAGCCCGACGGTCGCGTTCAAGGACACCACCAGTGGAACCGTCTACGGCCCCTGGGCCCAGGTGGGCTACTATAGCTTCGCGGGCACGCTGGGCGCCACCCGGAGCGATCCCGGCAACATCCTCGGTCCTCCTGACAACTACTGGATGGCCTATCCCGGACAGAGCGTTCCCGCCGGAACCTACCAGGTGATCGATTCGGACCCGACAACCTGGGCGTACACGTCCGATCTCGGCAACCGAGGCGTGACCTGGGTCTACGGCTATTCGCTGTCGGGCGGCGGCCGGGATGGCGGTATTGACCAGGCCCAGAGCGACGCTGGCGCGAGGGCCGATGCAAAGGATAGCAGTGTCGCGGACTCCCCCACCGATTCCAGCGGTGGCGAGACCGGCGGGAGCACGGGGTGCAATCTAATTGTGAACGGCAACGCCGAAGCAGCAATTGGCTCAGCCGACGGAACCCCGGTGTCGACTCCGGGCTGGACGTCGGTCGGCGAGGCTACCGCGATCCAGTATGGCGTGAGTGGATGGCCCGCGCCTACCGACCCCGGGCCGGCCGATCGCGGATTGAATTTCTTTTCGGGTGGGCAGGCCGACGCCACGTCGTCGCTCACCCAAACCATCGACGTGAGCCAGTATGCCAGCTCGATCGATGCCAGCCACGTCACCTATGTGGTGTCCGGTTGGCTGGGCGGCTGGTCGAGTCAAGATGACAACGCGACGCTAACCGTGACTTTTCAGAATGCATCGGGCGCCGCACTCGGCACCGGGAGTATCGGCCCTGTCATGTCCAGCGACCGATCGGGCGTGACGGGATTTGTTCAGCAATCGTCGAGCGGCGCGGTACCGTCGGGAACGCGCACGGTGCTCGTGGCGCTGTCCATGGCTCGTACCGAAGGTGTGGCCAACGACGGTTACGCCGACGATCTGTCGCTCGTGTTCAGTGGTACTGGGGCGTCGGCGGGAGCGTGCAATCTAGGCACTTCCGTGGACGGCGGCAGCACGACGGGCAGCGACGGAAGTTCCACCTGTGGCATTGGCAGCGCGCCTGCCCCGGTGGGGACCTTTGACGATGACTTCAGTTTGGGCCTTCGTTCGGCCTATTGGAGCGTGACCCAGACGACAGCCGGCCTGTACAGCGTCGACAGCGCTCAGGGTGACGTTCGGCTGGCGAAGGTCGGCACCAACTCCGCCGGCATTCTGCAAAATGTGGTGGTGAACCTCAATATTCAGAATGTCGGCGGACCAGTGGCAGGGGACTTTGAGTTGAGTGTGGACATTGCCAATGCGGTGCTTGGATCGGGTGGAACCGATCAGATTGAGCTGCACGCCTCTTTTGATGATTCGTCGTACTTCTATGACGTGTACGACAACAGCAGCGGGGTGAATGTCCATGTTTGGACAGGAAGCTTGCAGCCCGGATTCAGCACGACCGCCACTGCGGGTACATTCAAAATTGCTCGCACGGGAGCCACTATCTCGGCGTATTTTAACACTGCGCTGGTCTGGTCGAGCACTTGGACGACTGGTCGTCTGGTGGGAGCGGCGTTTGTCTTGCAGCTCCAGGCCAACAGCGACGACAACGAGTCGGTCCGATTCGACAATTTCCATCTGAAAGGTGGATGCGTTTCTCCATGACACGACGCTGCCGCGCCTAGCATTTGACCGTCCCACCCCACACGCTTTCGCCGCCATCCACCCTGTCACTCAGCCAGCTACGAATTTCGAGAGGTGATACAAAGATCACTTCGATGGCACGAAATCGCCTGGTTGCAGTTCTGGTTTTCTTGGGCGCATGTGCGCATCCAATCCCTGCCCCGAATTCACCTGCCCCGGCCACAGCGCCGGCCCCGTCCAAGCCGTTCGCGCCGATCCCAGATGCCAATCCTTTGCTCGCAGAAATCACCGCGGCCGAGCGGTCAGCGGTCGAGCATCCGGATGACGCAGAAACCTGGGGCCGGCTGGCCTCGGTATTGAAGCGGGCCAACCGTTTGCAGGATGCGGTGCGCGCGGCCTGGCGCGCGGTCGAGCTGGCTCCCTCCGCGGAATCGTGGACTTCGGTTGGGAACGTGCTCACGCAGGGTGGTGCACCCGACGCTGCCATGGCCGCCTTCGAAGAAGTCAGCCGGCAGACCAACGACGGGTTTCTGGCGGCACAGAACTTCCTCAACCTGGGTTATCGCGCGTGGTTGTGGGGCATGGATGATTTCGCCATGCGCGCCTATGCGCGGGCCGACGAACTCGCGCCCGGGCATCCCTTGGTCCTGTACGACCGAACTTTGTTGTTCGCGGCGTCGGGCAAGACTGCGGCGGCGCAGGCCGAGGCGACAATGCTTCGCAACGTGGTGGACCGGGTGCTGGAGGACCGGCCGCCGCTGGAGATGGTCGAGATCCTGGAACCGATGAAGGCGCTGACAGAATCGGTCATGAACGGCGATGCCGTCGCAAGGCTGCCGCCGCAGCCCGAGCCTGGACAACGCCTGCCCGACCGCTTCTGGCGGCGCGATCCCGGCCAGAGCCACGCCCTTGACCTGGCGGTGGACGAAACCTCGGAGCGCTACTACCCGATCGCGGGCTGGCAGGTGTTTGCGCTCAACCTGCCGTCGGGCTGGACCGACAATCTCGAGGTGACCAAGGGCCAGCCGGCCTCGGCCCAAATCCGCCTGGAAGCTGGTGGGCCACGCCCCGTCCTGTGGTTGCTGACCGTGACGGAGAGTCGAGCAGGGCCCGATCTTGACCGACTCATCGTGCAAGCGCGGCGAAACCTGTCAGGCACGCCCGTTCTAGGGGAAGTGCGCTCGTTCGCGGGCCGCGACCTGGAAGGCCGCAGCTTTGTCGCCGACGACCCCGGGGCGCGGCCTGGAGATCCCCCTGGCTTTGCGCGCGTGTGGGTGGCCGTCGTGCGGGCCAAGGGTTTTCTGGTGACCGCTACGCGTTTTTTGCGCGATCGCGATCCGGCCCTGGTCGACGAGAGCGAGCGCATCTTGCGAGCCCTGGAGGTTCGCGATCTAACCCCGCCCCACCGCTGACCATTGCGGCTATAAGGATCCTGTCATGCCCCGTCGTCGGAAGCGCGCTTTCAGTTACCACGCGGGTGTCACCATGGATGGTACGCAGTTCACCTGCGATGCGGCGGGGTTCGCCACTGATCTCGTGTTCCTCTCGCACGCCAAGGCGCTGGCGCTCGGCTCATCGTTCAGCCTTTCACCGCGCCGGGCAGGGCGACGTCAACTGCTGGCCACCGAAGGCACGCTTGTACTTCTGGGCGCGGCCGGGGAGCGCTTGCGTGCGCGCACCTTGCCGGCTGGGTTCGGACGGGCATTCAACCTGGGTGGGCTGCGCCTTGCGCTTGTGCCTGCGGGGTACTTGCCGGGCGCAGCTTCGCTGCTCTGCGAAGTAGACGGTCGCCGAGTGCTCTACGCCGGCACCATTTGCCGTGAGCGCGCCTTCGCAAGCCTGGGTCCAGCGGAGCCTCGGAGTGCAGACGCCGTGTGCCTGGACGCCACCTTCGGGGATCCGCGCTTCTTGTTGCCACCTCGCGAGGAGGCAGAGGCGACGCTGCGGCAGTTCGTCGAGGCGGCGCTGGCCGCGCGGCGTGCGCCGGTCCTGCTTGTTTCCCCCTTCGGCCCAGCGCCGGCAGTGGCGGAGGCGCTGCAGGCTGCCGGCATTGCTGCCCGTGCACATGGCACCATCGTAGGGGTGCTGGCTCGCTTTGCCAAGGCTGGCGCCTCTCCCCCGCCGCTGCGTCGTTTTGCGGGAAAGCTGGGCCCCAATGAGGCATTGCTTTGGCCGCCGGAAGCGCGGGGGGCCCAGGTGCTTGGTGCACTCGATTCACCGACCTTTGCTTTCGTTTCTGGCTTCAGCGTCGAGCGCACCGCCGTGGATTGCATGCGCGCTGACCAGGGCATCGCGTTGTCGAACCAAGCGGGGTTCGCCGACCTGGTAGGGTATCTCGAAGCGACCGGGGCACACGAGGTCGCGTTGCATAGGGGATTCGCCGAAGGCTTCGCCGCTATACTGCGCGAACGCGGCTACGACGCATACGCGATCGACCCTCCGCGCCAGATGGAGCTGTTCCGGGGGTAGTCGCGTGGGGAGCCCGC
>PMKP01000150.1:12923-13621 GCA_003157775.1 Myxococcales bacterium
GAAGCGAGCGGGGAGGTGGTGGCAGGTGGGGGGCCGGAGGACATGGGAACCCTTTGAGGGTTCCCATGTAAGACGTCGTTACGGTGTAGAACTGCGCGAGATTCCGATCTAGAAACAGGCACCGTGTTGAACCTCGGCTTTCAGGAGATCCTCGTCATTCTTTTTGTTGCGTTGATCTTCCTCGGGCCCAACATGCTCCCGGAGATCGCGTCAGGGCTGGGCAAGGCCATCCGCGAGGTGCGCAAGGTAGCGGCGGATATCAAGGGCGAGATTGCGCTGGATGAGGCCATTCGCAAGCCGCTGGCGGAGCTGCGCGAGGCGACTATGCTTCCTCCTGAGGAGCTAAAGCGTCGCGACGAGGAACGGGACGCCAAGAGGCGCGTTGAGCGTGCCGAGCAGGAACGCAAGGCTCGCGAGGAATCCGAAAGGCAGCGGGCTGAGCGTGAGGAGCAGAAGCGTCGCGACGAGGAGCTGGCGGTCAAGCAGCGTGCCGAACGAGAGGAACAGGAGCGCAAGGCCCGCGAAGAGGCTGAGCGCAAGACCCGCGAGGAGGATGAGCGGCGGCGGGTCGAGAGCGCGGAGCGAAAGCGTCGCGACGAAGAGAAGGCGGCCAAGAAACGCGGCGAAAGGGAGGAGCAAGAGCGCAAGGCCCGCGAGGACGCTGAAAGACGGCGGGCTGAGCGTGAGGAGCAGAAGCG
>PMKP01000150.1:13696-21424 GCA_003157775.1 Myxococcales bacterium
CGATGAGGAGCTGGCGGCCAAGAAGCGCAGTGAACAAGAGGAGCAAGAACGCAAAGCGCGAGAGGAAGCCGAGGAAAAGCGCGGGGCGAGCGAGGCATCTGTGCCTGCAGCCGTCGCTGCGGTGGCTCCCCCCGCCGCCGGCGCGGTGGTTTCGGGCGTAACCATGGTCATGAACCCACCGCCCGACGCTAATCGACCACCGCTGACACCCGAGCCGGAGCTTCTCAGTCTGACACCCGAGCCGGTGTCGGCTGGGCCACCGCCTACTTCTGCGGCAAGGCGTCCGCCCCCTGTGCCGGCGTCATCATTGCGGTCCGCGCCGGCCAGCCATCTGCCGCCGCCACGGCCTAGCCAGGGCGACGCCAAGTCGCCTCGGCTCTCCCCGCCCCCGTTGCCGCGCAAGAAAGGCTAGCGGAGCATGCCAGCAGAACAAGACTCCGGAATGTCTGAGAAGACCATCGTTACAGAAGCGCCCACGGATATGATGCCCGCCGCAGAGGCCGCCGCGCCCGCGACGGTTGAGCCGGCCCCAGTGGCGCCCGCGCCCTCGCCACCGTCGGGAACGCCCCCCTCCGAGAAGGACGGAAGAGGGGCATTGGACGGCAAGCGCATGAGCCTGCTCGAGCATCTGGGAGAGTTGCGCTCGCGCTTGCGCAACGCCGCCATCGCCCTGGTACTGGCCATGATCGGATCGTTCGTTCTCGTCGAGAGATACTTCGACTGGCTGACACGACCGGTACGCAAGGGCATGCGGGAGGCCCTGCCCAAAGAAGCCGGCGACAGCCTCAACTTCTACGCCAAGAGCCTGACCGAGCCCTTTTGGGTCTACATGAAGCTGGCCATCATTGGAGGCCTCATCGTCGCAGGCCCCTTCGTGTTCTGGGAGCTCTGGAGATTCGTGGCGCCGGGTCTCTACCGGAAGGAGAGGCGGCTGGCCATGCTGATTACCGTGGCCACCGCGGGCTGTTTTGCCGGGGGCGCCGTGTTCGCCTACTTCGTGCTGTGCGAGCCGGCCGCCTACTTCCTGACCAAGCTGCTCACCAGTTTCCCGGGTGACGTGCACTTCCATCTCGCCCCGATGATCATGATGGATGAGGTGGCCAACTTCCAGATGCTGACCTTGGCGGGTTGTGGCCTTGCCTTTGAACTGCCGGTCGTGCTGTCGATCATGGGTTGGATCGGGCTGATTTCCAGTCGTGGCCTGCTCAAGTTCAACCGCTACGCCATTGTCTTGGCCGTGATTCTGGGTGGGGTACTCACCCCCAGCACCGATCCCTTCACCCAGTGCCTGCTGGCAACCCCGATCTTCCTGCTCTACAACTTGTCGATCCTGGTGGTCTGGCTGATCGAGCGGGGGCGGCGCAAACGGGACGAGGCTTTGGACCGCGGCGACCCAGTCCCTACGTGACCTTGTACCAGCCCGCCATTGCCGCCATCGAGGTGGCAGCCCACACCAGGGCGATGTTGCGCAGCGAGCGGTCTCGCGTCCGGTTGACCTGCTCATCCAGCTCGTCAAACTGGTGCAAGATCTCCTCGGTGCCTGGCTGGCGCGACAGAACTTCCTGCCGCACGCGGAGTTCGCGCGCGTCGGCAGAGCCGGGACCGAAAGCGTAGTAGGCTGCCGGAAGAAGGCCCAGAAGGAAAGCCACGCCGAGGCCGATAAAGGCCCGTTTGGCCGGCTGATCGCGCAGGTTGNNAGGCTCGCGGGAGCGTTGCGGCTCTGAAAGCTCATGGCCACTTCACGGGCCATTGACATGCATTTGCGACAACCTGAGGCCTTGGTCTTGTCGTAGTACAGGCCGTGCTGCGCGCACCTTACCAGGTTGAGATTCCTGGGATCCTCGTCCATGGCGACGCCCGAGGATGCCGTGGCGCCGATGTCGCGCAGGCTCCCCGCGGATGGCGCGGCCCGAGTTTGCACGGCATCGTCGGAAGGACGGGTGGAATCGCCGCGCGCCAGCTCAAGCCTGGGCCCCTCCGAGACTCCGGCGTTGAATGCATCGGTGCCAGGCACAGGGCTAGCGTGTTGGCTGGCCGGCGGCGGCGTACGCGAGCCGCGCGAACGTCCAATTGGCGATCCAGCGGGTGGCGGCGCCAGCCAGGTGCTGCTGCTCGGCTGCGCCACGCCTGGAGTGGGAGCTGAGCGAGGTGCGAAGGGGTCGGACCCCGGTGGCAAAGAACCCTGGCCGGAACCAGGCTGGGAACCTGTGCGAGACTGCTTAGGAGAAAAATGGCCACCGGCTGAGGATGGATCAGTCGGCGCAACCAGAGGCGGCCCAAAGCCTGGGGCGGCGGCAAGCGCCGATAGAGCTGAGCCCGGTGCAGGAGCAGTGGCCTGGCGATCGGCTCGGGACATGGAAATTGCCGGCGGCGCAGGTGCGACTGTGCCTCGCCCCGCCGCTGACTGTGAAGCAGACGGAGCGCGCGGCAAACCGGCCGCAGGCCTGATGACCGTGACAGCGCCCATGACCTGAAGCTGATGCACCAGAGCCTGCGCCTGAGCCTGTTCCAGGCTTTGACCCGCGCGCAGGTTCTTGGCGGATATCGCCTTGGCCACCGTGGCCAGCGGGACACCATGCTTCGACGAAAGCGCAGAAGCCAGGCGCGTTTCCCCGGCAGGGCTGGGATCGGCCGAACCCACCACGAACACGTCAAAGAGCTGACCAGCCATGCTGGCAGTATATCGGGCCTGCAAGGGCTGCCAAGCGGCGCAGATGCATGCAGGCGAAAAAAATTTGACGGCGCGGCTGATATCTCCAGGATAGGAACATGGCAGTGGCCGTCGCGCGCGCCTTCACCACGGGAAGCAACTCCCTGACTTTTCCGGGCGCGCTCACTGCGTTGTTGCGGCGCGTTTCGGTGGCCCCGGGCCTGGAGACACGCCGATCTCTAGCGGTTCGGCGTCTGCAAGACATGCCGCCCGGCGACGCCATACCGGTGCGAAGTTGCATCGTCTTGCGCAGCAACGCGGTGTGTCCGCGGTAGTCACCTAAACGGGCCGAACGGCCGATCGCGCCGCCTTAGAAAACTGTAGGTGATTGGCCGCGGCCCTGGAATCGCGGCGTCCACCCACTCGTAGCCGGTCGGAATCCAAGCATGTTCCTCGCCGCAAGGACCCGGCAGACAGTACTTGTGCGTGATGAGGGTGGGGTTGCGCGACAGCATGTACTGGTCACTGCCCCACTTCTGGTGGCCGGGGCGATCCGACGCGATCATGCGCGGGTCATGGGCGATGTGCGCGTCGACGAGGCCGAAGACATCGTAGGCGGGGATGCCGGAGTAGTACGGGATCACGCCTGCTCCCCCCACGGTCATCAGGTCGTCGGGACGCGCGTTCTTGCCGAACCATTGTCCGATGGGAATGCGATCCTCGGCGTACTTTTTCAGGTAGGCAGGGGTGTCGATCCCGTTGTCCGCGCCGATGAAAGTGCTGGCAGTTCGGGTTACGCGCAGGCTGCCCGCCACGAAAGCGACCACCAGAGTCGCGCCTGCCAACGCCAGCGCCGGCCTGCCCACGGCCGGCCGCAGACGTTGGGTCAGCCGGCGCAGCGACTCCTGCACGATTACGGCGCCGAAGGGCAGCACCGGCAAGATGAAGCGGTAGAGGCCCATGAAGTCCCCACCCACTTTGACCACGTAGGCGGCAAACGCCAGCCAGACAAGGCCCGTCAGGCGCCAGAGGTCACGCCGCGACCGATCGGTCTTGGCTGGCCTGCCGAGCAGGGCCAGCAGGACGAAGAACAGCACGCTGTAGTCCTCGGCAAAGCGGCGCAGGTAATATCCGCCCCGCACCAAAGTGCCAGATCCCCCTGAGGACTTCACGTAGAACGTGTTGGGGAAGGGCCAACCGTAGTAGCGCCAGCGCCAGGCGAAATAGGGAACGAAGAGCGCTGCGAAGAGCACGAGCCAGGCCCATTCCTCACGGCGCGGACGCAGGCGGTGTTCGCGACCGACCACGGTGAGCAGGCGAAAGAAACCGCCCAGACCGAAGAACAGTAGCCCTTCCGGCCGAGTCATGGCCGCCAGGGCAAAGACCGCTGCGCTGGCGAAACCGTGCTGCGAGAAGATCTCGGCCAGCAACAAGTCGAATCCCAAGAAAGACAGGAAGGTGAAGAGCTGCGTCTCCAGCCCGCCGGTACACCAGCAGGCAAAGGCGCCCGTCGCGGCGAGCAGAGTGGGCGCGACCAGGTGCCAGGCGGACGGACGCTGGCCCGACAGGCGCAGGGACATGCGCACCACCAGAGCCAAGGTACCGACGCCAAACCCCACGCCAAGGAAACGCGATGTCGCCACCGGGCCCAGGCCCAGCTTGATTCCCGCAGCTAGCAGCACGGTCCACAGGAAGTTGGTGAAGCCCTCCACGCGCTCGCCCAGGTTGAACACAAGCTGGCCATGCTCGGCCAGATTGGCGGCGTAGCGAAAGGAGATGNNTAGCGTCGGAGGACGACAAGCATTTGGTTCTAGTCGGCGGACTTTTGGCTAGCCAAAGGTGCCGCCGTTCCAACCCCACATAGCACCGTCGGCGTTGGTAAACTCGATGTAGATGCGCTGCTGGGGAACACCCAGCCCGGACGACAGCTCCTGGCATAGGACCTTGGAAAGATTCTCGACCTGGTCGGGCGACAGCGTACCCACATTTTTCAGCTCCGCGTAGCAGGCAGGCGCGCCGCTACCGGCGAAGCTCATATCTGCGCGGGCGGGCATGCTGATCATAACGTAGCCCTCGGGCTTGCCAAGCAGACGCGCTACCAGCGCAGACAGACTCTTGAGCAAGTGCGCGCGCTTTTGTTCGTCCGCGGGAGGAGCCGATGTGAAGATCTGGAGCAGGGGCATGGGCGTATCCTAGTCCAAACCGTGCCTGGCTCAAACCGGCGTCGAGATTCGGTGAAGGCGAGGCGTGCGAATCTTTCCTTGGGCCTGTTGAACCAAGCAGATCGAGCTCTTGCAGCAAAACTGTCCTGAAGTCCAGATTCTCGAAGCGGTATAGCTGCCCGGGTTTTTTTTTCATTGGGTCGCGCGGCCGGGGGAGATTTCTCCCGGGTATAGAGGCTAGTCCCCGTCGAGCCACCAGCGCACGCTCAGAATTCTGAGGGTGATCTCAGATCGCTGATGAATCGTGGCCAAGACCTGGCTTGCTCGCCGACGGGGGACAGACTCGAACTTGGCCTCGAACTTGCTGATACTGGGACAGGACGCGTACAATCGTGGCGCCAATGAATGGAGACATACATGAGGCTGTTGCGAGTAAAGAAGTACACACGGACGATGCTCGCGTGCTTGCCAGCGGCGAGCTTGTTCCTCGCGTGCAGTCGGATCGAACCAACTGACCAAAGCCCGCCTGCGCCGCTGCGCGAGCGTGCGGCGCAAGGGCCTGCCGCGGCTGCCCCGCAGACCGCGTCGCCGGCAGTGGGGCCGCTGCAACTGCAGCCAGGGCAGGACGGCCTTGATGCGTTTGCCCAGGCCCTCGCACGCACGCTCGATCCTTCTCGGATGTCCACGCGCCCGGCTTCAGCCCAGGGAGGCACCCTGCACATTCCGAACGGATACGCCGCGCATGCGGCGATTCTCGAACGCCGGCCCGATGGCACGCTCAGAACCAGCTGTATTTCCTCGGCCGCTGAGGTTTCTGCGCTGGTGAACCAGATGCGGAACGGAGCGGGCCAATGAGCGCGGCAAGCCGCCTGTCATGGCCAATTGCGGCCCTGCTGGCCGCGACCACCGTTGCCCGGGTCGCCCAGGCTGGGGCTAAGTTCGTCATCAACGTCCTCGACACTCCGGGCGTGGGTTTCAATGACAACACGCCGGCAACGCCGGTGGGCGGTAACACCGGCACCACGGTCGGCCAGCAACGTTTGACTGTATTTCAAGCCGCTGCCGACGCCTGGGGAAGGGTGCTGGAAAGTCCGGTCCCCATCGTCGTCGAGGCCAGTTTTGCGCCCCTTGCCTGCTCCGCCACCGGCGCCGTCGCCGGACAGGCGGCGCCCTATTCGATAGACAACTACCCAGGATTGCCGACCACCGGGGCCTACCCGCTGGCGCTCGCCAACCGGATTCTGGGACGGGATCTCTTCCCCGACTCAGCCGACATCACGGCCCAGTTCAACGGCGCCTTGATGGCGTGCATCGGCTCCGATTGGTACTACGGACTCGACGGCCAGGGCAGTGCCAATCAATCCGATCTCTTGTCCATCGTCATGCACGAGCTGACTCACGGGCTGGGTTTCACGAGCGACCTGGATCCGGATACGGGGGCGTTCTCGGGGGATTCCCCGCCGGTCTTCGCCAGCTACGTTCTGGACACGGACAAAGGAAAGCACTGGACGGAGATGAGCGGAGCGGAACGGAAGGCGTCGCTCATTGACGTACGGAAGCTGGTGTGGGACGGCCCTCGGGTGCAAGCGGTGGCGGCCTGGGAGCTGGCCAAGGGCCTACCCAGCGTGCAGGTCGCGCCTTCGCCGAGCGGCTTCTCCGGCATCATCGGCGAGGCGAACTTCGGTCGGCTGGTCGCCGACGGCGCCACCATCACAGGGCCGGTGGCTACCACCACTGTCTCGGCGAGCTGCCTTCTCGGCCCCACCTCCTTCGGGAAGATTGCCCTCATCATGTCGCCTGCGATCTGCGCTTCTCTTGGTGCCGCCGCAATCGTGGAGAACTCAGGCGGCCTCGCGATGTTGTTCGCCTACGACGAGGCTGGCACCCCGCCGCCGGCGGCCCTCGAGGCCCGCGCCGACGAGATCGCACAGTACCCGGTCACGATCCCGACCTTGGCGCTGACTCGCGACGACGCCAATCTGATTCGCAACGCCTCCTCTCTGACGGTCACGCTCTCGGCCGACGAGAGTCGCCAGGTTGGTGCGGATGGCGCGGGCCACACTCTGCTCTTCGCCTCGAATCCCGTGCAGCCTGGGTCGACCGGTGGCCACTGGGATCCCCTGGTCAGGCCGAATCTCTTGCTCGAACCGGTTTCCCCTCCAATTCCAGTCACCGATCTGGTCATGGAACGGGCCCTGCTTTGGGACATCGGATGGACCGGCACCTGTGGCAATGGCTCGGTCGACGGTCAAGAGGAGTGCGACAACGGTGCGGCCAACAGCGACCGCACCCCGGATGCGTGCCGGCTCAACTGTACGAAACCCAAGTGCGGGGATGGCGTGGTGGACAGCGGCGAGCAATGTGACCCTGGTTCGAGCGGGGTGGGTTCGGCGCCCGATCCAAACTGCCGCAGCGATTGCCGACTGAGCACGCCTCCGGGCACAGGAGGCGCTAGTGGCAGCGGTGGCACGAGCGGCAGCGGGGGCACGAGCGGCAGCGGGGGCGTTCTAGGCAAGAACGGCGGCGCTACCGCTGGCAGCGGCGGCTCTGGCGGCACGAGCAGCAGCGGTGGCACGAGCAGCAGCGGGGGCGCTCTAGGCAAGAACGGCGGCGCTACTGCTGGCAGCAGCGGCTTTGGCGGCAAAAGCGGCAGCGGCGGCACCAGCGCCAGTACTGCGAACCCCGGCGGCAAGAGCGGTGGGTGCAGTTGCGATACCGCCCGCGACTCATCCGCCTCGGGCTTCTGGTTGGTGGCCATCGGCCTGGCCCTCATGCTCGGGCGACGAAGGCGAGATGCGACCGTGTGCTTTGAGTGTAGCGAGCCCGACCGCTGGTTGCCTTAGAGCGTGTTCAAGAAGTCCTCCGCGTCGCCGTGCGGGCGGCGCGGGGCCGTCTGCGGCGTCGCCGCTCGCTTGA
>PMKP01000338.1 GCA_003157775.1 Myxococcales bacterium
GCGCGGATCGCCCGCCACAGCCTCCCCCCAGCCCGCAACCACGATCTGCGTGTCGTAGAGCAGCGGGTTGTTGATCTCCGAGGCCCGCAGGGAAACCAACTCAAGGAAGGGCACCACGGTATGGACGGTGCCATCGCGCGGATCGCGCTGACCCGAGACGATTGTGGTCGAGCTGGCAGTGACGGTTTCGGCGCGGGCTGTCCCCCAGGCGAGCGCAACCAGGCAAGCGATAACCGCCCGTGCTCCGATCTGGCTAGTCGCCATCGAAGACTCCGTTCATGTGGGTCGTGGTCAAGACTCCGGATGCGCTGGTGAAGATGATGTTTCCCGAAGCATCGATCGTCTTTGCATGGCACGCGACACACCCGGTTCGCGTCACCCCGGTCGGGTGTCCCGAGAATTGCGGTGGGGTGCCGTGACAGGTGGCTCCGCACGCGCCGCTGTCGGGTGAGACCCAGTTGGGAGTTTGCAGCAAGCCCGGGGTCAGGTCCGTGTTGAGTGGCTCGCCACCTCCATGGCAGTACGCGCCTGCGCAAGTCGTCGAACCGGAATTCCAGTTTGGCGACGCGCTCTGGGCTCGCGCCAAGGTCCCCGAGCCGGCCACATTGGGGAAGACCGCGGCTGCCGCGACTGTGCCAGGCGCGTGACCCGGGCCGAAATGGCCGGGGCTGCTTGCGTTGGCAGGAACCTGATGGCACTCAGAGCACTGAATCGGGCCACGGATGTCGAGTTGGGGCGTCGTCAAATGCCGCTGGTGTTGGCCAACCCCCACAACCGACGAATCGGAATTCCCCTCCAGATCCGGGGGCGGCGCCGGTGAGCTGGCAGAGCCGTGGCAGGTGCTGCACGGGGTGTTCGGGTCGGCGAAATCGACCGTTCCGTTAAGGTGCAAGGTCGCGCTGATCAGGTTGGCCTGCGCATCGACAACGCTGTGATGGCAAGTCGAGCAGCGGGTCCCGCCTGCACCATTGGGCGGAAGCCCGTGGCAGAAGGTACAGGTTTGGCTCGCGGGGCGAGGAGCGGAGTCCCAGTTCGGGCTATTGGTCACCGCCGCAGAGTCGGTGTAGGTGGCGCCGTGGCAATAGACGTTGCTGCAGCTTCGAAGATTCGCATCCCAGGCCGGAGGCCCCACGCGCTTGCCGTCGGCCGGCGTGAGCGCGGCCAGGCCAGTAGTCAGTGCGACCTGCGCAGGTCCGGTGCGTAGTGACCCGTCGGGCGCGAAAGCATGATCCTGCGCGCTCTGGTGATCCGGATGGCAAGTCGTACAGGCGAACTGCGTGGCCAGCGGGCCACCATCAACGTGGATCTTGTGCTTGCCTGACGGTGAAGTGGAGCCGTGGCAGGCTCCGCAGGCCGGCGTGCCGTCGGAATTCATCACACCCGGTTGAATACCGCCCGAGCCCTTGTGGCACGACAGACATGATACGCCTGCCTCCCCACCCGAGAAATCCTGGCCGTGGCATTCCTGGCAGAGGCCAAAATTGAAGTTGGATTTGAGCAGAAGCGTGCCATGAAAATCAGGTCGCGTGGGATCCATAACCCCCGCCGTGTGTATCGGGGCCGCCTGCTCCAGCGGCCGCGCCTTCGTACATCCAAGCATCGCAACAGCCATGACCACTGCCGCGGCAAGATTGTGTTTCATCAAATGGCCCCACGAAAAAAACTGTCGCATCGACGATTGTGCGAGTATCGCCATCCTGACCGCGTGGCGCATCGTTCTTCATAGTATATCCAAGTTCTCCGATAGGCCAATGGGACTAAGGGATCTTTGCAAGATTCGACTTCATATCGCATTGCGGCCAAAGCCCCTTGGGATCTCTTTAGCCAATACACGAAGATTGGATTCACACGGGCCGTCGCCTGCGCCAGCTTCTGTGGCTCGCGCAGGCATGCGGGCCGGATTGCCGTCCTGACTTCGCCCATCTAGCCCACAACCGAGAGCGTCCCCTGAGATTCAAGCTGGTCATCTTCGACTTCGACGGCACCCTGGCCGACAGCCTTGGCTGGCTCATAGGCATGTCCGACCGCCTGGCCGACGAGTTCGGGTTCGACCGTGTCGACAAGGATCAGTTCGCCATCCTCAGGCGGCACGATGCTGCCACGCTGCTGCGACTGCACCACGTGCCCTTGTGGAAGGTGCCCTTCATCGCAGCCCGCTTCCGCAGGTTGATGGCCCAACAGATCCACATGATCGTTCCGTTTCCTGGCGTGGCCGACCTGCTCGGCCAACTGGCGCAAGCTGGCTCGACCCTGGCCGTGGTGACGTCCAACTCCTGTGCCAATGTTCGCCGGGTACTGGGCAAGAAAAGCATGGGGCTTCTGGCGGCCTGCGAGGGGGGCGTGTCCATCTTTGGCAAGCGCGCGAAGCTGCGCAAGATCTTGCGGAGGAGCGGCATCCACCCCGCCCAGGCTATCTTCATCGGCGACGAGATTCGCGACATCGAGGCCGCCCGCGACGCGGGCATCGCGAGCGGCGCCGTGGCTTGGGGATTCACCGACCTGGATGCCCTGAAAGCCCATTCGCCGGACATGCTCTTCGCGAATGTGGCCGAGATGCGGGCGGCTCTGGTTGCGTAGACCAGCACATGTCCACATTCACCTCGACGACAACCTACCGCCGCCGGTGGCTGACGAGACGAATCTGCTCGCCCCCTGGTAGCGGCCGTTCCCTAACCCTTCTTGAAGTCCTCCGAGCGAACACCGTAGCGCTTGAGTAGGCGATGCAGACTCTCGCGCTCGATGCCGGCCCTTTCGGCAGCGCGGGTCACATTGCCGTCGAACTCGCGCAGCAGAACCGCCAGATACTCGCGCGAAATGCGGTCGCGCGCGGTTTCCATGGCCTCGCGGTAAGGCATCTTGACCAGTACCTCGGCAGGAAGCGCGCCCACCTGCGCCCCCCGTAGTTCCGCGGGCAGATCCCGGATGTCAATCTCCTTGCCGGCTGCTATGGCCACCGCGCCCTCGATGGCGTTTTCCAGTTCGCGCACGTTGCCCGGCCAGTTGTGGGCAGTCAAGGCCCGCATGGCCGTATTCCCGATCCCGGTGATTTCGCGCTTCGAGGTGCGCGCGTGCTTGGCGAGAAAGTGAGCCGCCAACCCCGGGA
Organism: Myxococcales bacterium; assembly: GCA_003157775.1. Classification (GTDB taxonomy): domain Bacteria; phylum Myxococcota_A; class Polyangia; order Fen-1088; family Fen-1088; genus Fen-1137. Next base: position 3,104 of record PMKP01000338.1, read on the forward strand.
TGTCCTCGCGGCGCTCGCGCAGTGCCGGCATGCGGATGGGAAAAACGTGCAGCCGATAGAAGAGGTCCTCCCGGAAGCGCCCCGCCTGCACCTCGGCCTTCAGCTCCCGGTGGGTGGCCGCGATTATGCGCACGTCGACCGAGAACGGCGTGTTCTCACCCGCTCGACGGATCTCCTTGTCCTGCAGAGCCCGATTCAGCTTCGCCTGTACCGGCAAGGGCAATTCCCCAGCCTCGTCGAGAAACAGGGTTCCGCGGTTAGCTTCCTCGAACAGGCCCGGCTTGCTGGCCGTCGTGCCATTGAAGGCGCCCTTGGCACGGCCAAAGAGCTCGCTTTCCACCAACTCGGCCGGCAGCGCGCCGCAATTCACCGGCACGAAGCGATTGTGCTTGCGCGCGCTGTGGTAGTGCACCGCACGCGCCGCCAGCTCCTTGCCGGTGCCGGTCTCTCCCGTCAGGAGCACGGTCACGTCGAGTCCTGCCGCCCGCTCGAGAAGGCCGTACACCTCGCGCATGGGCGGGCTCTTGCCGATCATGTTGTGGAACGAGTTCACTCCCTCCAACTCCTTGCGCAGACTCGCCGTCTGTGCGCGCAGTCGCCGGCGCTCCAGGGCGCGCGCCACCACCAGCGCTGCGGCGTCGGGATCAAAGGGCTTCTGTATGAAGTCGTACGCGCCCTGTTTCATGGCCTCGACCGCGTCGGGAACCGAACCAGAGGCGGTCAGCAAGACCACCTCCGTCTCAGGCCAGCGCGCCTTGACCGATTCCAACACGGTGAAGCCGCTGGCACCAGGCATCTTGAGATCGGTCACCACCACGTCGAACTCGTGTTCGGCGATCAGGGCCAACGCCGTGGTGCCGTCGCTGGCCGTGCTGAGCTTGTGCTCCTCGCCCAGGATCTTGGCGAAGAGCTTGAGCATGTTCTCCTTGTCGTCCACCACCAGCACGGAAGGACGGTTCATGTCCCTCCTCCTTTGAAGTCCTTGATCAGGGTGAGGACGCGTGCTTTGGCCTCGGCGCCGAAGCCCAGGTAGCTGAAGACTAACGGTGACATTCGCGGTTACAGTGTAGCCGAATCGGTCAATTACCGCCACCGCACCGGCCGGTGGCAGCAAATCCAAACCACAATGTGGGCAGCGGCGCCGGTGTCAGACAAGAGCCCACTCCCCGTCTGGCCATTCTTGCGGGGCAGAATGGTTGAAGCCAGCGCGCTTTCGAGGACACTTATTTATAGGGGGGATTGAGCGAACACGGATCGGCGAACCATCGGAGGCCAACCAATGCGAATCCATCAGCTCGCTCCGCTTTCTTTTGCACCACGGGGCTGGGTGGCATGGGGTGCCTTGCTAGCTCTTGCTGTTCTTGGGTGTCAGACCAACTCAAGCGGGCTAGTTTCCGGCGGTGGCGCTGGCAGAGACGCTTCGGGCGTGGCGACCGATGGCTCGGCCATGGTGACCGGCGGAACCACGAGCGGGGCTGGTGGAGGAACGACGGCCGCAACCGGCGGTACGGCAGCGACGGGCGGAAGGGTGACATCGACCGGTGGGAACGCGGCCGCGACCGGCGGGATAACGATCGCGACCGGCGGAGCCACGGCCGCGACGGGTGGGACAGCGGTCACGACCGGTGGAGCCACAGCCGCGACCGGCGGAAACGCGGCGACGGGCGGGATCGCAATCGTGACCGGCGGAATTGCAGCCGCGGGCGGGACAGCGATCGCGACCGGTGGGATAGAGGCTGCAACCGGCGGAACTACAGCCACAACCGGTGGAACCACAGCAACAGCCGGCGGAGCCACGACCGCGACCGGTGGGACGGAGGTTGCAGCCGGCGGCAAAGCGACTGGCGGAAGCGAGACCGGCGGGGCTACCACGACAACCGGCGGGACCACAGCCGCGACCGGCGGGACCACGACGGTCAGGGACGGCGGCGTTGATCTGCCGCCGCCGCCGCCCGATGTTCGCGCGGACACGTCCTTGCCGGACGTCGCCGCGGATCGCATCGCCACCTGCGGCCAGGCCAACCAGCCCTGTTGCACGGGGAATGTGTGCACCGATCCCCGGACCACTTGCACGACGTTTGGCGTGGGACCAGGAACCTGCACCAGTTGCGGTCAAGCCCCCGGAGCCTGCTGTCCGGACAATTCCTGCTCCAATGGCGGCTGCTGCAACCGGGCCGGGAACTGCATCGGCCAAGGTAGCCCCTGTCCAGCCACCCTAGGCGGAGGCACTTGCTCCGGCAACGCTTGCGTGTCCGGCGGAAACGCCTGCGGCGCGCTCGGCGATCCGTGTTGCGACAACGGCCAGGGCATTAACCCAGTCTGCACAGCCGGTGGCCTCCAATGCTCCGCCAGCGCCGGTGGCAACACTTGCCAGAGCTGCGGCGGCCTCGGCGAATCTTGTTGCGGCACCGGACCCGCCGCAAACCGTACCTGCGCCGCAGGAAGATTGGTTTGCAAGGCTGTGGCTGGCGGTGGTGGGGCGACGTCCACCTGCCAAGCCTGCGGCGCGGTCAACCAGCCCTGCTGTTCGATCCAGCCTTGCGACGGCACTCTCAACTGCAGAGGTCTTGGCACCGACGCGACCTGCCAGTAGGGGCAACCGTCGTCCGGTAGGAGCCGAGCTGCCCGTAGGCGATCTGTAGGTCGCACTCACCACACGTCGCGCTCGCCTGGCCATCCTGGCTGTGTGCCGCATACGCGGTCGGACCCCAGCTCATGACCTGGACGATTGCCATCACCGTATGGCGTGAATACGAAATGCGAATGGCAGCGTGAGGTGTGTCCTTGGGCCACCTGGGCTACGGCAGATCGCCCCTCGGCGGAACTGCCCCGCGACACAGAACGCATCGTTCTATCATCCAATAACAAATCGCAGCAATCGCGCAACTACGCCAACCCTATCGATTTGCTTGGCTTTGGCACACAACAATGCTAGTAGTTTGGACAATAGTGTTTTGCCCAGCCCGGGCTTTTGTTCCTCTGGAGGTCACAGGCCCATGACAGGAAAGCGTGTTTCTCGCCTGGCAATCTGTGTTTCTTTCGGTGTCAGCTTGGCTGGATGTACCGGCCCGACCGGCCCGGCCGGGCCCCCGGGAGATGCTGGCCCGCCAGGACCTCCGGGCCCGCCAGGCGAAGCTGGCCCACCAGGACCTCCAGGCCCGGAAATAGATGCTGCCAGCGATGGGCCGACCGGAAAGCCCCCGACTGTGACGATTGCTGGCGCCACCCAGACCGCCGGTTTCGGCGCGCCGGTCACCCTGGTCGGCGCCGCTTCCGACCCTGACTCGGACATCAGCAAACTCACTTACAAGTGGCTTCAGACTGCTGGCCCAACCACAACCCTCTCTGGAGCCACCACCGCGAGTCTGACCTTCACCACCCAAACCCTGGCCGATGCCAAGGCCACTGTGATGGCCCTGATTCACTTCGGGGTGCTTCCCATCAGCCCGGACGAAGCCGGCAACTACTCATTTGAGTTGGATGTCACGGATCCGGAAGGGAACGTGGGCAAAGCCACGGCTTCAGTCCGCTCGAATCCGCCCACCACTGGCTTGCAGAACGTCCCCATCGGCATCCGCCAGTTCTTGATGGGTAACGGTGGCACGCAGACGACCTGGAACTGGAGCCTGGACGTTACGGGAGCGGCTGGCTCAGGTGCCATTCTCACGGGTACCACCACGCAGTTCCCCAGCTTCATTCCGGATGTCGTGGGCAGCTATACCCTGACCGAAGCAGTGTCCACCAAGACGCTGACCATGGTCGCGGGCAACTGGCGCGGCGAGATGCTCAACTATCCGACATCCTGCCAAACTTGCCACAATGACACACTCAAGATCGCACCTGACATCTTCACGCCGTGGTCAAAGACAGACCATGCCATAGCCGTGCAGCACAAGCTGAACGGGACCTACTCTGACGGAGTTACGCCGCTGACATACTTCCCGCGTTCATGCATGGAGTGCCACACCGTGGGAGACTCGCCGGCAGCGGTCAACAACGGCTTCGACGATGTCGAGAAGGCCACGGGCTGGGTGATGCCTGCCAAGTTACAGCCTGGCAACTGGGAAAACATGGTGACGAATTACCCCACTCTGGCCAATCTGGCCGGCATCCAGTGCGAGAACTGCCACGGCCCACAAGACGGCGCGATTGGGTTCCTCTCGACCGCGCACACCACGTCGGGGAAGACCACCCCCGACAAGTGGACGCGCGTGTCGTTCTCCGAGGGTGTCTGCGCCTCCTGCCACCAGGATGCAACCCACCACTACAAGCCGAGCCAGTGGCAGACATCCGCCCACGCCCAGCGCGACCTCGTGTCCAACGCCACCTTCGAGTCCCGCGGAACCACGGCAGCCCACTGCGGACGGTGCCATTCGGCCCAGGGCTTTGCCGCGTACTCAGCTCAGTTGGCGGCGGGAGACGCCGGCCTTCTGCATAAGCCGGACGGCACAGCAGCCGACGAGGCATATCTGCGCGGCCTGGGACTGCAGATCTCGACCGTCGAGGCGATTACCTGCCCGGCTTGCCACGATCCCCACGACGCCAGCAACCCGGGCCAGCTTCGTCTGGGCGGGAACCTCAAGGCCCTGCCCAACGGTCTGACCAACATAGTGGGCGCGGGCCAGGGCGCTACTTGCATGGCCTGCCACAACACCCGCAATGCGGAACACGACAGTTTCATCACTCCCACCGACTTTTCGGGCCCGCACACCCCATCGCAAACCGACGTGCTCTACGGGTTCAATGCGTACTTCATGCCGCGTCTCAATCCATCCCCGCACCTATCGGTGACCGATACGTGCGCGGGCTGTCACGTCGCCATTCCCACGGCCACCGAAAAGGCTGCGGGGCAAACCGATAACCACAGCTTCGCGACCGACGACACCATTTGCGCCTCCTGCCACTCGTCGTCGACCAATGGAGAGGCTCTGTTGTCTGCCAACGACGCGCAACTTGACGAACTGGGTATCGCGATCGGAACCAAGGCTCTGGCAATGATCGATGCCTTGTACACGGACACAGCCGGCGATACAATTTCCGTGCGGGCCTACCGGCAGGCTACGGATCAGTACAGTTCCGCGGCTGCCACCACCGCCGACATCCTGCTGGCCGCCGCCCCGACCGCCGTGGTTCTCCGCTCGGCCATCCACGGCACGACTTCATTCACCCTGACCCTGGCGACGCCGGTGTCGATCACCTGGGTTGCATCAACTTCTGCACCCTCTGTCACCGAAACGCTGTCGCAGATCGACTGCCAGATCGGCGGCATCACTATCACCGGTCAGAGCACACCGCCTGTGCCGCCCGCCACGACCGGGGCGCCGGTGCCTGCCATTCTGCCGAATTCTCCGGTGGCCGAGGCAAGCTGGAACCTGCAATTGCTCAGCAACGACGGATCGAGAGGCTTGCACAATCCTGACTTCTTCCAAGATGTGATTGTCAACACCCTGGAGGCCCTGCAATAGAAGAGCTAGTCGCGTGGGGAGCCCGCCNNTTCAGGGTTCCCATATCAGAGCGACAATTTGTTGCAACCGCGACGCGGCAAGCTATTCTCAGAGCAGCGGTAGCCGAAGCCGCCCGAGTTGCGAGAAAGAGCCAGTCCGGGACATATTGAGACGCCATGCCGGTACTGCCCAAATCGCTCTCTCCCAACCTCGCCCGGCTGGCCAACTACGCGCGCAATCCGCTCACCGTCCTCGGCTTCGGACTCACCACGCTGTCAGGGCTCACCCTGATTGTGTTTCTCGCGCTCGAGGTAGCGGGCCAGGTCGATAATCCCTACACCGGGGTGTTCGGCTCGGCCTTCCTGCCCGTGGTCTTCGTGGGCGGGCTGCTACTCATGCCGCTCGGGATCCTGCGGCGGCGGCGGACGCTCATGCGCAGCGGTCAGTCGGCCGAGACCGTTGCGAAGTACCCGAATCTGGATTTCAACGATCCGCACCTGCGCCGCGTAGGCCTGGTCATCGCCGCGCTCACTGTAATCAACGTCGTGGTGCTGGCGACCAGCTCGGTGGTGGGGCTGAACTTCATGGACACGCCGAAGTTCTGCGGGACCGTATGCCACAAGGTCATGCGGCCGGAATACACGGCCTACCAGAACTCGCCCCACTCGCGGGTCAGGTGCGTTCAGTGCCACATCGGACCGGGCGCCTCCTGGGCTGTTCGTTCCAAGTTCGATGGCCTGCGCCAGGTGTGGAAGGTGATGACCGGAACCTATTCCCACCCGATTCCCTCGCCGGTGCACACGCTGCGCCCGGCGCGCGACACCTGCGAGAGCTGCCACTGGCCGGCCAAACACTATGGCGACAAGCTGCGGGTGGTTGGCCGTTTTGCCGAGGACGACAAGAATAGCCCGAACTTCACCGCGCTCCTGCTTAGGACTGGTGGCGGCGCCTTTGGCGCTGGCCAGCCTCACGGCGGAATCCACTGGTGGCACATCTACGCCGACAACCGCATCCGCTACCTGGCCACTGACCGGCGGCGGCAGGAGATCGCCTGGGTCGAACTGACCACACCCGACGGAAAGCGAACCGAGTTCGCGCGCGAGGGCGCGAAACTGCCGGCAGCTGACGACATCCAAAAGTCAGCACGTGTGATGGACTGCATTGACTGCCACAATCGTCCGACGCACCTGTTTGAAACGCCGGCCAAGGCCATTGACAGCGTCCTTCAACGGCAGGCGGAACTGCGATCTCTGCCGTTCTTCAAGCGGGAGGCGGTCAAGGCGGTTTCGGCGACCTATCGCACCCACGACGAGGGCGTGGCCGCAGTTCGCCGGAACTTGGCCGACTTCTACCGCAAGTCCTATCCAAATCTTGCCGCGCGCGAGAGCAAGCTGGTCGCGCGGGCGGCGGACGAGGCAGCCGCGGTGTACGATCGCACGGTGTTCCCGGAGATGAACACCAACTCCAAGACCCATCCCAACAACATTGGGCACGACGACTCGCCCGGCTGCTTCCGCTGCCACGACGGCAACATGAAAGCCACAAATGGCGATCAGGTGATCCCCAATGACTGCGATACCTGCCATGTCATTCTGGTCGACGGCAGCCCGGGCGAGCCCGACCTCGGCCAGCTCGTCCTGGTGCCGGCCACGGCCCGTGCGCCCGCGCCTTCGGAGGCGAAGCCGTGAGATATCTCGGCATGGTCGGTGTGACCGTGCGCCGAGACCAGCAGGAAGGGCTGGCGAAATACACCTTTGCTGCGCAGGAATGTGAAGTCCAGACCACGGCACTTCACCAGGCGTGTGACTTCCTGGAGAGCGTGTATCTGGCCACCTGCAATCGGGTCGAGGTGATCTTCCTGTGCCGGCGGGGCACCCCGGTTTCCGAGTATCGCAAGCGCATCCACGCATTCTTTGCGGCGCGCGGCCAAGCCGGAACGGGCAACGAACCCAGCACGCGCACCGCGGCCCAGGCCCTGCACGCTTTCGAAAAGGACGGCGCAGCCGAGCACCTTTTCTGTGTGGCCGCGGGCCTCGACTCGCTCAACCCTGGCGATGCCCAGATTCTCGGCCAGGTCAAAGAGGCGCTGCAAATGGCGCAACGATTGGGGCTGGCTGGCGCGCACTTGCAGATGGTTTTCGAAGAGGCTTTCCAGGCGGCCAAGCGTGTGCGCAGCAAGACCGCGCTCGGAGCCCGGCCGGTATCCATGGTTTCACTGGCCTTCGAGCTCATCGACCAGCGGACCAAGGTGCCTGCCACTGTGGCACTCATCGGATCCGGCGACATGACACGCCAGTGTGGCGAACATCTGCGCGGCCGGCAGGGGTGCAACCTTCTCTTCGTCAACCGTACCGTGAGCAAGGTCGCCAATCTAGCGACCTCGTGCGGTGGCCGCGCCCTGGCCCTGGATGCTTTTCTGGCAGCGCCCGGGCATGTGGACGTCATCGTGACGGCCACCTCAGCGCGCGAGCCCTTGCTGGGACACGCCTTCTTTTCGGCGCTGCAGGGTGCGGCGCCGCTGGTGATCGACCTGGCGGTGCCGCGCGACACCGACGTGCAGGCCGCGGCCGCGGCAGGCGCCCAGCTTTGCGACATCGACCATTTGAAGACCGAGGCTGAGCGCAACCGGCGCGCGCGCGAAGCCGAGATCGCCGAGGCTCGGGTGATCATCGACGAAGCCCTGGAGGAGCTACGCCGGCGGGTGGTAGAGCGCGACCTCAGCCCCATTGTGCGCGACTTGCGCAGCCAGGGCCAGACCGCCGCCGACGAGTTGCTCAAGCAGCTTTTCAACAATGGCCTCGCCAAGCTGGACGAAGCGCATCGCGACCACATCCGGCGCTTCGGCCAGCAAATCGTGAACCGACTTCTACACATGCCGACCGTCGGGCTGAAGCGTCTGGCGCAGGACCACGGCATGGAAGCAGTCGAGGCGTTCTTGCAAGGCGTGCGTGACGACCGGCACGGGCAGTAGTATTCCGCCCAACATGAAGCTGCCCTCTATTCGGCGCACGCCTGGCGGGTCCATGCAGTCCCGCTCGTACCTGCTCGTGGTTGGCGTGCTGGCCATCCTCGCCTTCACCGTCGCGCAGCTCGCCTGGTGGGTTCTCTTCCACCTGCGCTACTCGGCCCAGGAGATCCAGGCCACCGCCCAGCATCTGCAGGCCGATCGCCAGTCCGCAGAACGCACGCTGCTCGCCCTTTCGCAACGGCAGGCCCTGGGGCCTGGTGGTCCGGCCGAGTTTCTCCGGCTCGCCTATCCCCAGCTCGATTGGCAGCCCGGCGTGCGTCCCGGGCAGGAGCTCTTGCCCGGCTTTCCTGGCTATGGGGTCACCCTGCGACCGGGTCGGGTCGAGCAGCTCCAGGCTCAGCGACGGGCCAGTTTCCGTATGTTTGCGGCCGAGGGCACGACCTTTCTGTGCATTCTGGTCGCGGGAACGGCGCTCATCTTGCGCTCTGTGCGGCGTGAAATGGAACTGATGCGCCAGCAGGCCAACTTCTTGTCCGCGGTCACCCACGAGCTGAAATCGCCGCTGGCCTCCATCCGCCTTTTCATCGAGACCCTGGAACTGCGCGATCCGCCGCCCGAGAAGCGCACACGCTTCCTCGCCAACATGCGTGCCGACGTCGACCGTTTGGATGGCCTGGTCAGCAACATCCTCGCGGTGGCCAGGCTCGATAGTGGCCGTTTTGTGGTGCACGTGGACCGCGGCGATGTGGGCCGCGACGTGGCCAATGTCGTCACCGCTTTTGGAAAAGATCCGTCGCAACGCCGCCTGAACCTCGAGCTCACTCTGCCTGACCAGTCCGTGCAAGCGCGCTATGACCTAGGCGTGCTCAAGACCGTACTGCGCAACCTGCTCGACAACGCCGCGAAGTACGGCGGCGCCGACAAGCCGGTGCGGGTGGCGGTCGCGCGGAAGGGCGATTGCGCCACCATCGAAGTCTCCGACCAGGGCATCGGCCTGGCCGCAGAGGAGCGCGAGAAGATCTTTCAGAAGTTCTATCGCGTGGGCGAAGAGATGGTGCGCCAGACCGAAGGCAGTGGCCTCGGGCTCTACCTGGCGCGCGAGCTGATCCGCCAGTTGGGTGGCGGCATCACGGCTGAAAGCCCCGGCGTGGGGAAAGGCACCACCTTCCAGGTCACCTTGCCGTTGTCGAACGAGGAGTCGGCATGAGCGCGCGCATCCTGGTGGTGGAGGACGAGCAACACCTGGCCGAGGGGATCAGCGAGAACCTGCAGCAGGAAGGCTACGCCGTGGAAATCGTGGACGACGGCGAAAGCGCGCTCCTGCGCTGGCGGTCGGGTGGCATCGACCTAGTCATCCTCGACGTCATGCTGCCCAGACGTGACGGTTTCTCCGTGTGCAAGGCCATTCGCGACGAGGGCGGCCGCCTCCCTATCCTATTTCTCACGGCCAAGACATCAGACGACGACCGCGTGTACGGCCTGGAGATGGGCGGCGACGACTATTTGGGCAAGCCCTTCAACCTGCGCGAGCTACTCCTGCGCGTGCGCGGCATGCTGCGCCGCCAGGGCTGGTATGGACAGATGCTCAAGGCCGGCCCGACGACGCGCATTGCTGACGTCACCGTAGACTTCGGCAAAGCAGAAGTCATCGATCCCAGCGGCGAGCGCACCAGCCTGGCAGAGAAAGAGGCTTTGATCCTCCGCTTGCTGGTCGAACACGCAGGCGAGGTTGTCTCGCGCGACGAGATCCTGGAGCGCGTGTGGGGCTACGAGGTCTCGCCTTCCACGCGTGCCATCGAGCACATGGTGGTGCGCCTGCGCAAACTGATCGAGCCTGATCCTGAGCGCCCGCGCTATCTGCACACCGTGCGCGGCCTGGGCTATCGCTTTTCCCCCAGTGGCGAAGGATGAGCGATCTTCGATCTATCCCGGCCGAACTTCTGGCCCGGTACGACAGCGCTGGGCCTCGCTACACGTCCTACCCAACCGCGGTCGAATTCCGCGAGGATTTCCAGGAGCCCGACTACCTGCGCGCACTGGAACGCGCCGATGCTTGCGGCGCGGCCCCGCTGTCCGTCTATACCCACCTGCCCTTCTGCGAGCGCCGCTGCACCTTCTGCGGCTGCCATTCCTTTGCCACCACTCGCAAAGAAGTGGCCGAGCCATACCTGGAACATTTGCTGCGTGAGATCGATTTGGTCGCCGAACATTTGCCCCACCGGCGCAAGGTCGCGCAGTTTCACCTGGGCGGCGGCACGCCTACGTATTTTTCGCCGAGTCAGCTCGATCGCCTGGTGACCGGCTTTGCCCGCCACTTCGAATTTCTGCCCCAGGCCGAGTTGGCGGTAGAGGTCGATCCCCGCGTGACCAGCGAGGCGCATCTCGATACCTTGGCATGGCTCGGCTTCAATCGCATTTCCATGGGTGTTCAGGACTTCTCGACCGAGGTCCAGGAAGCCATCGGCCGCCGACAGACGCGCGAGCAGACCATAGGCTTGGTCGCGGCCGCGCGCCAGCGTGGCTTCGCCGGCATCAACTTCGACCTGGTCTACGGCCTGCCCGCACAGCGGCCCGATGCGTTTGCCAAAACCCTGGCCGAAACCGTGGCCCTGCGCCCCGATCGCGTGGCGGTCTACTCATTCGCCTACCTTCCCATGGTGCGCAGCAACCAGAAGCTGATTGACGTGCGTGCGGTTCCTGACCGAGACACCAAATTCCAGTTGCTGGCTATGGCCCGCCAGGCTTTCTTGAACGCCGGGTATCAAGCCATCGGCATGGACCACTTTGCTCTGCCCTCAGACGAGCTGGCGGTGGCCCAGCGCCAAGGCCGGCTGTCACGCAATTTCATGGGCTACACCGTCAACCCGGGCGACGACACACTCGGCTTCGGAGTATCGGCCATTGGCGATGTGCGCGGGTCTCTGGTGCAGAACGAAAAGAAACTGGCGCCCTACTACCGCATGATCGACGGTAGCCACCTGCCGGTGCAGCGGGGCTACGCGCGTTCCCGCGACGACGAAATTCGCCGCGACGCCATCCTATCCCTGATGTGCAACTTCACGGTCAACCGTGCCGCGCTGGAGGCGAGGTACAGCATCATGTTTGCCGACTACTTCCGCGAAACCTTGGCCAAGCTTGCTCCCTTTGAAAAGGATGGCATGTGCCGCCTCGACGAGCAGGGCCTGCACGCCATCGGCCTAGGCCAGATCTTTGTGCGCAATCTGGCCATGTGCTTCGATGCCTATCTGACCCCGCGCCAGCAACTTGGCCGGCCGGTGTTCTCCCGGACGGTTTGAGGTGCGCTTGGCTACTTGCCTTTGAAGTCGCGACAGACCTTCACTAGCGCCTTGATGTCCTCGGGCGAGATCTTGCCCTTGCTGCCGGGCATGACCACCTTGCCTGCCGCATCCTTGGCGCCATCGGTGATTGCTTTCTCCCAGTCGGCGTCCTTGGCCGCGGCCTGCACCTTGGCATCGGTCAAGTCCTTGATACTGAGCTTCTTGCCCATCGAAGTCTGCGCCTTGCCATCCTTGCCGTGGCAGCCGGCACATTTCTGGGCAAAGGTTTCGGGCGCTCCGGCCAAGGCAGCCGCCGAGAGCCAGAGGGCGAGAAGGCAACTTCCGACGAGCGCGATTGTTGTTCGCATGGTTCGCTCCTTTCTACTGGTAGACGTATGCAATCTGCCTCGGCTTCAACGAAAACGCCAGGGACGGAATCGAAACACTACGGTGCTGTGATGCGCGGGTTGGTCGTACCGTCGTGGCATCCATTGCAGGCCCCCGACGAAGTGGAGGTCGTGGGCATTTGCTTCTCGCCGTTGGCGTCGCGTACCCGGATGTCGGCCCCGGCTAGGTTGAGGCCGGAGCCCTGGTAGAAGAAGTTCCCGGTCGCTAGCCCCGAGAAGACAGAATAGAAGTCGCCGGTGGTGAGCTTGACGCCGACCTCGACGCTGTCCAGCCCATTGCCGTTTGCATCGTAGACCGTTCCGCCAAACGCGAAACCGTGGTTGTGGCACGAACTCAGGCAGTTCTTTCCCGGATTCATCCCGCTGTCGCCCACGGTGGCCTGGTAGGCCGAGGGCCAGTACGACGACGTCGTGCCGCCCGTGCCAGGCGTTCCCGTGCTTCCACCCGTGCTAGTGCTGCCACCCGTGCCCATGCTCCCCCCAACTCTGCTGGCGCCGCCAGTGCCCGTGCCGACGTGCGCTCCACCTCCGGCCCCGCTGCTACTCGCGCCGCCCACGCCAGTGCCGCCGGCCGCGCCGGCGCTGCCACCCGATCCAGCGCCACCGGCCGCACCAGTGCTACCGCCCACGCTAGTCGTTCCGCCCCTGCCGGGCGTTCCACCCGTGCCAGGCGTTCCACCCGCACTCGTCGTTCCTCCCGCGCCCGTTGTTCCGCCCACGCTGTTTGTTCCGCCCGTGTTCGTCGTTCCACCCAGGCTCGTTTCTCCGCCTGCGCTCGCCATTCCGCCCGCGCTGGTTTCTCCACCCGTGCTCGTCGTTCCGGCCGTTGTTCCCCCGGAGATTGCCGAACCCCCGGACTCCGCCGTTCCTTGCGTACTGGTCCCCTTGCCGGTGCCCCCTGCACCGCCGCCTCCCAGCACGCCCGCAGGCACGGGACCCGTCCCGTCCGACGAGCAACTAGCCGCATCCCCTGCTGCGGCAGCGAACACTCCAAGAATCCATGCGTGCGAAGTTCTCATGTTCCCTCCAATCGCTTGCTGGTGCCTGATGCGGGACGAATCTCCGTAGACCACCGGTTTCGCTGTCATCGTCGAGGTCGCTTCTCGTCATTGTAGCAACGCATCTCGACCATGCCAATAGGATTAACGTAGTTGCCCTTCGGTTTCGTCTAATCTCTTCCTCTTCTTGGATTTCGTGTCATCTTGCGGCATCATGCTCTAGGGCTTGGAGCTTTGGCTCTACGCAGCATTGATTGGCTCCGCCCAACAAATGGCCATGTTTCTCGTCATCGCGAACGCTCCGAAAGATCCGGCGGCCCGGACGCAAGCAGCGCAGCTTGCGGGCCTGCCTGCTGCTGACTTTTCCCGCAGGCTGGCCGGAACCATGCCGCGCGTACTGCTGGCAGCAGCCCCGGTCGATCACGTCGGAGCCCTGGTGGACGGGTTCGAGTCCCTCGGCTTTGCGGCGTTCTCGTGCGACCCAGCGACGGCGCCAAACGACGAGGATCGGCTGTTGGTCCGGGGCATGGACGTGGAAGCAGGTTCCTTGGCGTTTCTGGACGGAAAGGGCGAGTCCCACCCCTGCCTCGGGACCGCTGTATCGCTGATTCAGCGTGGCGTGCGTGTGATCACAACCAGCGAGACGGTGAAGACCACTGAGCGCCGTCTGGACATTGGCAAGGCGATTCTGAGCGGCGGCCTTCTCTTGACTAGCAAGGTCCAGAAGCAGTCGGTCAGAAGCGAGGAAGCTCGCGAAGCCTTTCTCTTGCTGCAGCGGAACGATGGACAGCCTGATGCGATCATCTACGAACGGCGGGTCGACTACCGGTTTCTCGGCGCTGACAAGCAGCCAGCCAGCTACGCCAACCTGGAAAGAACGCTGGTTTGCCTGCGCACCCTGGCGCCTGCTGCTCCGGTCGACGACCGTGTGGCGAAGCCGGGGTTCGTGAGCGGCCTGCCCCTCAGCTCGTCCGACCCTGTGGATCTGGCGCTTTACCTCGTCACGCTGGCCCGCGCCCGCGGGTTCTAGTGAAATGGGAACCCTGGGAGGGTTCGCTTCGCCCTTCGGCCCCCCACCTGCCACCCCCACCCCGCTCGCTTCNNCGCCCTCGCGCTCGGCCTCGCCATCCCTCCCGCGATGGTCCGCCGCCGGCGAGGGTGCGCGCGAAGCGCGCGGGGCTGGCAGGGTGGGCTGTCCGTCCCGAAGGGCCGGCGGGCTACCCACGCGAAAGATCTTCTGAGCCCCTCCTGCGTTCAACACCGCAGGAGGGTTGCCATGAAGAAGAACTCGAAAAACTCTTTTGTTCGCGTTACTCGCATTGCGCTTAGCGTGGCTGGGTTCGTGGCCTGCGCGGCACCGACCCGCAACGCGGAAAGCCGACCGCTGCGGCCCGAGGCTGGAGGCTATCAAGTCGAAGCCCTGGTGGACGGCTCGCCTACGCAAACCTTCTGGCACGAAGGAGAGACCTTCGTGCTCGGCCACCTGGGCGAACGCTACACCATCCGGGTGAGCAACCACACCAGCCGCCGGGTGGAGGTGGTGGTTTCTGTCGACGGCCGCGACGTCATTGACGGCAAGCCAGGTGACTTTGCCAGGAAGAGCGGCTACCTGGTTCCCGCCTGGGGTCAGGTCGAGATCGACGGCTGGCGGCTTTCCCAGGAGCAAGCCGCGGCCTTCAGGTTTTCGTCAGTGGCCGATTCATACGCAACCCGCATGGGCAGCGCGCGCAACGTGGGCGTGATCGGCGTGGCGATCTTTCCGGAACGCGTGTACCGCCCGCCACCGCGTCCCATCTATCCCGCCATCCCATACCGCTATGACGAGGAACGCCGCTTCGATGGCTACCACAGCAAGCGTGCCGGCAACGATGCTATCGGCCTGGCCCCGGCTCCTTCGAGCAGCGCTCCTGCACAGGCGCCATTGGCGGACAAGGCGCCGGCTGAGGCAAAGACCCGGAGCGCGGCTGGCGAAGCATATGCCCCGCGCCGCTCGCGCCCGGGCCTCGGCACCGAGTTCGGCGAGGCGGTTTCGTCGCACATCCGCGAAGTCGAGTTCGTTCGTGCCAATTCCAGCGAGCCGGCCGCGGTGTTGGGCCTGCGCTACAACGATCGCACCGGACTGATTGCCATGGGCATCGACGTCGACGGGCCTTGGTGCTGTTCGGACGATTCCAGCTTGCGGCGCACAGCCGACCCATTTCCGGTGTCACACACCCGCTACGCCCGGCCCCCGTCGGGTTGGCAGCAGTATTGATTGATGGACTTGGGCAAGGCGGCAGTCACCTGTAGACTGTCGCCTTGCCCATGACCGATGAGGCTCTCATGGCTGCCTACCAGAAAGGCGACCTTGCCGCGTTCGGCGAGCTGGTGGCACGCCATGAGAAGCGCCTGTGGAACTTCCTGCGGCGTTTCGTGCGAGACAAGGCTACGGCCGAGGATCTTCTGCAAGAGGTTTTCCTGCGCGTGGTGAAGAGCGCGGTGGAATGGCAACCCTCGGCCAAGGTTTCCACCTGGCTCTTCACCATCGCGCGCAATTTGTGCACCGACCAGGCCCGGCGGGCCGAGTTCCGCCAGACTGAATCGCTGGATCAGGCAAAGGCCGGGGAGGATGGCTCGGGTTTGCGGCGGATCGATCGGGTGGCGGCGGATTCGGGCGACGCGGAGAAGGAGGCGATGGGCCGCGAGATCGCGTCGCTGATCGACCGCGCCGTGGGCGAGTTGCCAGTGGAGCAACGCGAGGTCTTCCTGATGCGGGAGGTGATGGACATGTCGTTTGCGGAGATCGCGGCCCAAGTGGGCGCCAGCGAGCCTACGGTGAAAAGCCGCATGCGCTATGCCCTGCAACGATTGCGCTCCAGGCTGGGCGAGTTGCACGAGGCAGCCGCAGCAGGCCCAGATACCGCTGCCGCCGAGGAGACGCAATGAAGTGCAGTGATGTCTCTACTCGTTTGGTCGATTTCCTCTATGAGGAGATGCCGGCGGCCGAGCGCCGCGAGTTCCTCGCGCATGTCGACGGCTGTGTCTCGTGCAGCGCCGAGGTGAAGGCCATGGCTGCGACCTTGGGACATGCGCGGGCGGCCCTGCGCGGGCCGCTGGCCGAGGAACCTCCACCGCGCCTGCGAGCGCGGATACTGCAGGCTGCCGAAGCAGCAACCACGGCCAAAGTGGTTGAAACCACTCGCGTGGGGAAGCGCGTTTCCCAACCCGAGGGCTTCTTCTCGCGTTTCTGGAAAACGCCCTGGCTGGTTCCTGCTCTGGGCGCCGCTGGCGTGGCCACCGTGGTCTTGTTGGTCAGGGTTATCAAGAATCCACAAGTGCTTCCGGAGCAGAAACCGGCCGCAACTGAAATGCTGGCGCAGCCTGCGGCCGAGCCACGGCAGCAAGCCCAGCCGCGACCCCAGGAAGAGCTGAAGCCGACATTCCCTTCACCTTCGGCGCCGGTGCTGGCCAAGCGACGGACCACCGAATCTGATGACAACTCCTACGCCGAGCTGAGGCGCGCGGCTGGCAAGCCCCGCGCAGCGGGGCACGCACCCAGCAACCTGGGCACGGCTGCGCGAAGACTCTCCAGCGAACCTCTGGACGGGGTAGGCGAAACCCTGGCGTTGGCTCCAGTCGGCGCAGCCACGACGGCCAAGGGAGGGTTCCGAGCTGCCGCGCCCAACAAAGCGCCCGCAGCCGCCATCTCCATCCGGGAGCCGGCACCGGCGACACATATCGCCAAGGACGAAACCATCCCAGGTCATGCGCCAAAGTCTCTGGCCGAGGGCAAAAGCGGCGCTGTCGGCGCAGGTGCTGGTTCGTCAGCCCGTTGGGCTGTGCCGCCACCTCCGCGCCTTGCCAAGGCGCCAGCCGCCTCTGCCATAGCGCCGGTCGCTGCCGCGCCTTCGCCGCGCGCTGCGGAGGAGGCGCCGGTCGCCTTTGCCGCAGCACCTGCCCCTGCTGAGCGAGGACCGGCCAAAAAGACGAAACGTGCTCCGGCACTTGAGGACCTACTGGACAGCGCCCCGCAAGAGCCAGCGCGCTCGCCTGAGCGGGCCAAGGCCCTGGCGCCGGAGGACAAGAAGAAGGCGAGTGAAAACAAGGATTCCATCTCCTTTGAAGAACGCGTTCGCAAAGCTGAGAAACTCTTTGCCGAGAAGAAATGGGCCGAGGCTGCCGCAGCCTTCCGCGCCCTCATCGCCCAGGCTCCCTCCAACCCGGCGGTGAAGACCTGGCGGGAACGCGTGGCCGCGGCCGAAACAGCACAGGAGCCGGAGCGCGCCGCAAAGGCCAAGAAGGCTGTTTCGAGCGATCCCCTCGATGGGCTGTAAGCCAAAGCACTCGACTGGCTGACTAGTCGGTCCCGGGGCCGGGACAGGTAGCCGGATCCGGCCGTCGGATCCGGCTCCGGTGGCCGCCCGCCCGCGGCTTGACCAGCGCGAGCCCAGGCGCTATCGAACTGTCATCGTGCTTTCGCCTCGCAGATTCCCCTTCTCTGCCCTGACGGCCACCTTGCTCCTGCTCGCGTTCCCCCGTGCGGCCTTCGCTTGGGAGGCTGCAAGCGATGTTTCCGGCACCATCGAGATTCGCGATGGTGGCAAGATTGTGGCCAGCTTCTCGCCCAAGACACCGAAGGAACTGCGCGGCCTGCCCATCGTCCGGCATGTCTCTGTGACCGGCCACCGCGTTCTGGAAGTGCGCATGCCCATCCTGGGCGAAGGCCCCAAGCGCGAGGAGGTCTGGGTCACCGAACTTCTCGGCAAGAAGGTCATCTGGTGGGACCAGGCTGGCGCACGCGACGTCGACGGTGAGACCTCGCAAGAGATCATCGTGACCGAGAAAGG
The DNA here is from genome assembly GCA_003157775.1 of Myxococcales bacterium. Lineage (GTDB taxonomy): Bacteria > Myxococcota_A > Polyangia > Fen-1088 > Fen-1088 > Fen-1137. Next base: position 21,025 of record PMKP01000338.1, read on the forward strand.
CATCGCGGAGTTCCAAACCGCCGCCCGCCTGTATCGTTGCGACGGTGCGCCTGCGCAGCTGTTCCGGCGGGCGTGGGATTTCGCTAGCCATGCTTTTCGGCCCGAGCCCCCTGCCTTGCCGCCAACCGCACCTTCTAACATCAGGGCCCACCGGGGCGATGCGCCGACGGGCAAGCCCTTGGGTGGCTTTCACTTTCACGCGGTTTCCAGCTCCACCGGGGTGCAGGGCGATGCGCGCCGCCTGTCCGCGCCCACGGCGGTCAATGACGACGATCCTTCCACGGCGTGGACCGCAGACGCCCGAGCCGGCCGGGGCGAATTCATAACCGCGCGCTCTAGCGTGGGATTTGCTATCACTGGCCTTCGAATCCTGCCCGGCGACACCCGGAGCGCGCAGACCTTTGCTGCCTCTACTCGGCCTCGCCGCCTGACCCTGCTCTTCGGCCGCGGCGCGGAGCAGAGCCTAGACGTCGATCTGGTCGAGGATTCGGACGGCGGCGCCAGGCGGTTTCGCCAGCCGTTCTGGATCCCTTTGCCCAAACCCGTAGCCGCGAGCTGCGTGACGGTAATGATCCGCGAGGTCAAGGCCGGCCATGCAGCGACCGCCATCGCCGACATGGCTGTCATGACCGAGATCGACGGGCCGCAAGCCGTCGACCGCCTGGTGGCTGACCTGGCTGCCGGCACCTCTTGCGAAACCCGCCGGCCGTTGCTGGTTTCCATCGGCCCGGTTGCCCTCGACAAGGTCACGGCTGCACTGGCCCAGACCCCAGCGGGACCAGGGCGCACCTGTCTCATCGAGACCCTGGCCGCTCTCATGCCCTCGCCCAGCGCAACCGGCTCGCAGCCGGTTGCTGCTGCGCTGGCTTCAACCCTCGCTGCGTCCCTCATCGGCGCGACACCCGACGAGGAAAAGCTGGTGTTCGCGCTTCTGGCTCGCTTGCCGGAGCCGCCCCTGCCCGCGATCGCCGCGCTTCTCGCTGACGAAACCCGGGGCGAGCCGGATCGGTTGCGCGCGGCGCGGGCCTTGGCGTTGCTCATCCAACCCGAGGCCCGGCGCGCCCTGCTGGCTGCCCTGGGCAAGGGCTCGCCATCCTTGCGCGCTGGCTTGCGCGAGACTGCCGCAGGCGCCAAGCCGCCCTTGGCCCAGGCCACCCTGGATGCCCTGGCGCCTGGCTCAGCACCCGGACAGCGTGCCGACCTACTCTTCGTGCTCGCAGCCGCGGCCACGCGCGAGCCTGAGCGGGTCGCTGCTGCCGTCGAAGTGTTGCGCGCCACGCTCCAAGGTGCGGCTAGCTTTGAGGAGCAGGCCCGCGCCGTCCAGGGACTCGGCATGATCGGCAACGCCGCCGCAGCCGCTGAATTGGTCGCCTTCCGCGCCCGCGCTTCCGATAGTGTGCTCCGCTTCTTCGCTACCCGCGAGCTGGCGGGCATCAGTGGTCCAGAGGCAGGGCTAGCTTTGCGCGCAGCCCTGCTCGACAGCGATCCGCGCGCACGCGAGGCCGCGGCGCTGGCCCTAGGCCAACGCCATGACAAATCGCTTGCCCGGGAGATCATCGATGCGGCCAAGCAAGAGCCCTGGCCTGGGGTCCGTCGAGCCGAGGTAACAGCGCTGGGTGACCTGTGTGTGGCCGAAGGCAACAACCTTCTGCTTCGCGCCTACGAGAAGGATGTGAACGACATTCGCATGACCGCGCTCAGCGGATTGGCCCATTGCCGTGACTGGCGCGCGTCCGCGCTACTGGTGCGTGTGCTGGGACGCCTGCCCGAGAGCGCTGACATGCGCTCGCTGGCCGCGCGCTTGCTGGCCGACATGAAAGACCCACGGACCGCGGCACCCATGGCCGCAGCCCTCAAGCGCCTGCAAACCGAATCGCAGTCCGACCTGTCCTTGGAAGGCACGGCCACCGATACCGTGATGGCGCTCGCCGCAATCGGGGGGAAAAATTCCGTGGCCGCCGCCGCGAGCTTGCTTGGCGACCAACGTCCCTCGCTGCAGAAGGCAGCGGTGCAAGCGCTGGGGAGGCTGTGCGATCCCGGTGCGGGCGCCGCGGCCCTGCGAACGGCCGCGCAGAGCAAAGACGAATCGGTTTCCGTCGCTGCCGCGATGGCCACCGAGCACTGCCGCAACTTGCGTTGACCCGGAAGATGCCGAGCGGAGACACCGATGGACGAACTACAGAATCTCCTCGACCAACTCCGCCAGTTCGTGGCCGAGCGGGACTGGCAGCAGTTTCACGATCCCAAGAACCTGGCAATGCTGCTCGCTTCCGAGGCGGGCGAGTTGCTGGCCGAATATCGATGGGTGCCGAACCATCAGGCCGACGCGGCATCGCGAGATGAGGCACGGAGGGCTCGCATCCTGTCCGAGATTGGCGACGTGGGCATCGCCTTGCTGCTGCTTTGCGAACGCATCGGCGCCGATCCCGTTGCAGCGATGCGCGCCAAGCTGGAAATCAACCGGACCAGATATCCCGCTGACATGGTACGCGGAAAATCGGATCGACCGCCCCTAAAGTAGCGCAAAGCCAGCCCACAGTTGACCCTGGCGTCCGGTTCGTGTCAGAAATCGTGATTCCATGATCAAGTATGCGCATGTTCAAGAATGGGTAGACGCGATGGCCACCATGTGCCAGCCCGACAGCATCTACTGGTGCGACGGTGGAGATGAGGAACGACAGCGTCTCACCGCCCAGGCCATCAAGACCGGCGAGCTCATCGAGCTCAATCAGGAAAAGCTGCCGGATTGTTATTTTCACCGGACGGCGGCCAACGATGTGGCACGCACCGAACACCTCACGTACATCTGTACCAGCTTTCAGGGCGATGCCGGGCCAACCAACAACTGGATGAGCCCACGCGAGGCGTACCGCAAGGCGCGCGACTACTTCACGGGAGCGATGAAGGGCCGCACCATGTACGTGGTGCCCTATGCCATGGGCCCGGTTGGATCGCCGTTTTCCAAGATCGGCGTAGAGCTGACCGACAGCATCTACGTCGTGCTCAACATGCGCATTATGACCCGCATGGGCAGCGAGGTGATGGATGCGCTCGGCCCCAAGGGCGAGTTCACCAAATGCCTGCATAGCAAGGCTGATCTCGACGTCAACCGCCGGCTGATCCTGCACTTTCCCGAGGACAACGCGATCTGGTCGGTGGGCAGCGGCTACGGCGGCAATGTTCTACTCGGCAAGAAGTGCCTCGCCCTGCGCATTGCCAGCGTGCTGGCCNNCAAGACCAACCTGGCCATGCTGCTGCCGCCCGAGGGGCTGAAACAGAAAGGCTACCGCATCTGGACCGTGGGCGACGACATCGCCTGGATGAAGGTGGACACCGACGGTCGCCTCTGGGCAGTCAACCCGGAAATGGGCTTCTTTGGGGTTGTGCCCGGTACCAACTCGCGCAGCAACTCTGTTGCGATGGCCACCATCAACCGTGGCACCATCTACACCAACGTGGCGCTCAAGCCCGACCGCACGGTGTGGTGGGAGGGCCACGATGATCCGCCCCCGGCCGAGGCCCTGGACTGGCAAGGCCGACCGTGGAAACCGGGCCTGAAAGACAAGGACGGGAACGCGGTTCTGGCCGCCCACCCCAATAGCCGTTTCACCGCGCCCTTCACCAACTGTCCGACCCACTCCTTCCGTTACAACCAGCACCACGGCGTGGCTATTGATGCCATAATCTTTGGCGGACGCCGCGCCACCTTGGCGCCCCTGGTTTACCAAGCGCTGGACTGGAACCACGGCGTGTATGTGGGCGCCAGCATGGCCAGCGAACGCACCGCCGCCCAGGTCGGCGCTCTGGGCGAGGTCCGGCGCGACCCCATGGCCATGCTCCCCTTCTGCGGCTACAACATGGCGGACTACTTCGGGCACTGGCTGGACATTGGCTCACGGGTGAAGTACCAGCCCAAGATCTTCCATGTGAACTGGTTCCGCACCGACGAGAACGGCAAGTTCCTCTGGCCTGGCTTCGGCGAAAACCTGCGCATCGTGGAGTGGATCCTCGCGCGCTGTCGCGGCGATGTCCAGGCCATGCAAACGCCCATCGGCTACGTGCCCAATTCGAAGGACATCGACATGACGGGCCTGAGCATGCCCAACGGGGCGATGGACAAACTGTTTGCGGTGAACCGCAAGGAGTGGGCGGCCGAAGTGGATGCCGTGGGACACTTCTTCGAAGGGTTTGGCACGCGCATGCCGGAGGAGATGTGGCACCAGCATGAACTCCTGCGAGGGCGGCTCGCGTCCAAGGACTAGAGTGCCGGCGGGTGCGCGTGGGCGGGCCGACAAGGGGCCAACTTCGTTGTAACGTGACTGCGTGAGAAACCGCCAACCCCGACAGAAGATCTTGCTCGCCGTCCTGTTGCTCTTGCCGTCGGCAGCGGCCTACGCGCTCCACTGGGCCATCTTCCGCAACGCCCACGACATCTTCTTCTACCTGCTCATGGACGTCGCCTTCCTGTTCGTGCAGGCGGTGCTGGCCACCCTGGTCTTTGATCAGCTCCTCAACGCGCATGAACGTCAGGCGATCCGGCGAAAGCTGAACGTGGCCATCGGCGTTTTCTTCAGTCAAGTTGGCACCCCTCTGCTGGGGCTGCTCTCTGCTTTCGACGGCCGTGCGGAAGAAGCGCGCAAACACCTCAGGATCGACGGTGCTTGGACCGAGGCGCACTTCGCAAGAATGCAAGCCGTGCTGCGCAGCCACGAACCAGCGATCGAGGCAGGACGGGGCGATCTGGCGCTGTTGAAGGTCACCCTCGAACAGCAGCGCGACTTCCTGTTGCGTTTGCTTGAGAATCCCAATTTGCTCGAGCACGAAACCCTGACCGAGATGCTGTGGTCGGTGTTCCACCTGGCGGACGAGCTGGCGCATCGGCCGAGTGTGGCCAGCCTGTCCGATCCGGATCTCAGACACTTGGAGAACGACATACGACGCGCCTATGACTGGCTGGTCAGGGAGTGGCTGCGCCACATGCAGCATCTCAAGGCCACCTACCCCTACCTATTCTCCCTCGCCGTGCGGACCAACCCGTTCGACCCAACCGCGAGAGTCGAAGTTTCGTAGATCAAACAAATTTGGTGCCTCGGCGCTTTCGCCTTATCCTACATTTATCTACATGACCCGACATAGCCTCACAGAGTCATGTTCCGCAACAGCAGCCGAGAACCCGGCGCGTCCCAAGCGCGCCGGGCAATCACTCCTTCTTCGCCCCATGGCGCGCGCACAGCGCATCGCCATGTTCGAGCGCGAGGTGCGCGAGCGCCTGTCGCGCGCAGCGCTCGACGCCATCTTGGACCGTGCCGAGGTGATCTCCGAGGGACAACGAGCGGAACGCAGCGGCAAGGATTCCTATCTTGGGTCGACCATGGTGACCGTGGACCTGGACAGCCTCGGCCCGGTGGTGCGCGAGCCGGGCGACGCAGGCACGGCGCAACGCCTGGCCGCGCTCTTGCGCGCTGACCCGACCATCAAGGCACGCATGGATGCCCTCGCCTGCCGCGAGGTCTTGCGCGTGACCAGCACGCGACCCAAGGGCGTGCGCACCGAGATCCAGATTCGCGCGCAAGGATCGCGCGTGTTCATCGACGCTGACGTGGAGGCGAGCTTCTGATGGCCAGCGGCATCGACCAGGAATACACCTTCGTGGTGGTTTCTCGCATTCTCGGCGTACCCGAGCCCAAGCTGCGCTACTGGTCGCAGTCCGGCTTCGTAGGTCCGTCGCGCCGACGAGGGGCGCGCCAGACGTACACCTTCCAGGATCTGGTGGCAGTGCGCGCGGCCAAGGAATTGGTCGAGCGTGGCTTCGCGCCCGCGCAGATCCGCAAGGCTCTGGATGCCGTCCGCTCCGCGCTTCCGACCGTGAATCGGCCTCTCGAACGCCTGCGCGTGGCCTGGGACGGAAACACCCTGGCCCTGGTCACCGACGGCGCTGCCTTCGAAGTCAACGGCCAGCGCCTGTTTGACTTCGGCCTGGGGGATCTGGCGGCCCGAGCCGCCTCGGTGGCGGCCCTGCCCACCCCGCGACCCACCTTGACCAACGTCGACGGGATCGAACGGTCGGCCTACCAATGGTTTAGCTTCGCCCTGGCGCAAGAAGCCGGGGGCAAGACCGACGAGGCAGTGGCGGCCTATCGCCGGGCACTGGCGGCAGATCCGGGGCTGGCCGCGGCTCACACCAACCTGGGCACCCTGGCGTACAACTCCGGGGATGCCGGCGCGGCGCGCGCCTCGTTCGAGGCCGCCCTGGCTCTCGATCCCGAACAGACCGAGGCGCGCTACAACCTGGCCCGCGTCCTTCACGAACTGGGCGAAGTCGAGCTGGCAGCATCCGAGCTGCGGCGGGTAGTGCAGACGGCCCCGGATTTCGCCGACGCTCACTACAACCTGGCCACAGCTCTTGAAGACCTGGGTAGCCAGCGCCAGGCGGTGGAGCACCTGCAGCGCTACATGGTCTTGGCCGCCGACGGTGGCGAGGAACTTGCGCCCTGGGTGGAAGAGGCGCTGGCTCGGCTAGAGCGGCTCCGGGCTTGAGCGCGGCCTGCCGGCTGCCGATGTATATAGGTGTGGGGAGCCCGTCGGCTTCGCCAGTGGCGTACCCATAATAACCTCAAGAAATTGCTCCCTTCCTCGGCAGTCGTCATAGTTGAAAAACCCATGCCCGCCTGGTTCGTGTACGTGGTCCGATGCCGCGATGGATCCCTGTACACGGGAATTGCCCGTGATGTGAACGCGCGCGTGGCCGCTCACAATCAAGGACAGGGCGCCCGCTACACCCGAGGCCGGCGTCCAGTGGCGCTCCTGCGTGTTGAGCGCAAGCGATCCCAGGGTTCGGCCTTGCGGCGCGAGGCTGCTATCAAGGCGCTGCCTCGCAAGGCGAAACTGGCGCTAGTAATCGAGGCCGTTTTCGCGTGACGCGCATCATGTTGCTCTTTGCCTTGCTAGTTTCGGCTGAATCAAAACCCGAGCGCGTGCTCATTCCTGCCGGGTCATTTGTGAAGGGATCCAATCGCGGCGCTGACGATGAACGGCCGATGGTCAAGCGCACCCTGCCTGCATACAAGATCGACCGCACTGAGGTCACGCGCGCCATGTACGCGCGCTGTGTAGCCAGCCGCCGCTGTCCGCAACCGGCCATCGATCTAGGCCAGGACCCGGAACTGCCGGTCACCAACGTGAACTGGCATGAGGCGCGCGCGTACTGCGCTTTTGCCGGCGGCCGTCTGCCCAGTGAAGATGAATGGGAAAAAGCGGCGCGCGGGACTGACGGCCGCGAATATCCCTGGGGCAACGAGCTGGACTGTGGCCGCGCCAATTGGGGCAATTTTGAAGATGAAGGTCCCTGCGCGGGCAAGAACCCGGGCCGACCTACGAAAGTGGGCAGCTACCCGCAGGGCGCCAGCCCCTATGGTGTCGAGGACATGGCCGGCAACGTATGGGAGTGGACCGCGGACAAGTACGATCGCGACCCCAGCCGGCGCGTGGTGCGCGGCGGCTCATGCTGCAGCTACTTCGTCGAGCCGCGCGCCGCCAACCGAAACGCCTGGGATCCTAAGCATCGCGACGGCGATTTGGGGTTTCGCTGTGTAGTCGCGTGGGAAGCCCGCCGGCTTCGCCAGCGGCCTACCATCGCGGGGAAGGAATGGAAACCCTCTCAGGGTTTCCATATCAGCGAGATGAGCCCATGAGGCACGGATATCCCAAAGCCGCCATGTTCGCGCTTCTCCTTCTCAGTGTGACGGCGTCCGCCTTTCCCGCAAGCCAACCTGCGGCCAAGCCAAGAATCGCATCGCCTGCCAAGCTCGGTCGCCCCACGCCCATTGTCATTAGCAACCCGGCCGCGGCCCGGCCTGCTCCCATTCTTCCCAAGTCCGCCAACAGGCCGTTGGCAAAGCCTGCCCCAGTCTCGGGCAAGCCCTTTGCCCCACCGGCGAGCCCCGTGCTTCGGTCTTCGCTGGGCAACCCTGCTAGCTCGGCGGTTCCAGTCCGCAAGGCCAGCCCCTCGGCCGGGCCAGCCGAGGTTGAGACGCCGGTGCCGGCTGCGGACGATCCCAATCGCGAGCGCATCCTTGCCCTACAAGAAGCGCTGACTCACATCGTTCACGGCACCGTGCTGGGCCGGCTGCACGTGGGCATGCGGGTGTTGGACCTGGCAGACGGCCACGTGCTTTTCAGCCGGCGCGGCTCAGTGCTCATGGATCCCGCGTCCAATCAGAAGGTGTTGGCTACCGCCACGGCGCTCTTGCGCCTGGGCAGCACCTGGCGCTTCCGCACCGAGCTGTCAGGGCCTTCGCCCGACGCGGACGGGACGATTGCCGGCGACTTGATCTTGCGCGGTAGCGGCGATCCGTCGCTGCGGGAGGCGCACCTTGATGCCATGGCCGAGGATCTGGCCCGCCGTGGCGTCAACCGGGTCGAGGGCCGCGTCCTGGGCGATCCGCGGCGCATCGGCTCCGACGAAGCCTTCGTCGCTGGCCGCTCGCCGGTGCGGGTGGGCTGGTCCACCATTGAAGTGCACGTTCGTCCGGGTGAGAAGGTCGGCGCCGGCGCACTCGCCTCGTTGTGGCCTGGCTCCGATGCCCTGCGTTTGGTGAACCAGGCCGTGACCGGCACGGGTCGCAACCGCATCGGCGTGTCCCTGTCACGGGCTGGCGAACACATTCAAGTCCTGGTCACTGGCAAGATCGGGCTTGGTCGTCACGGCATGGTGATCCGCCGGACACCGCCCAGCGACACGCTGTACGCAGCGATCCTGATGCGCGCGGCCCTGGTCCAGCTTGGCATCGAGGTGCGTGGCCTGGCCGGCGTGTATTCGGGCGAGGGGCGCGATCACTTGGTCGCCGCGCCAGGAGACGCCGACCTGCAGCTTGCATCGGCGACCCATCTCGGTGATACGCCCGTGGCCCTGCTGCGCGCGAGCCGGGCGCCTAGCCCCGCAATTCTGGCTGTGCACGAATCAGTCCCCCTGCCCTTGCTCATTCGCCGGGTCAACAAGAACTCGGACAACGAGTGGGCCGAGCGGGTCTTGGAAGCCGCGGGCGCCGAAACCTATGGTGGCAGCGCCAGCACCGCAAAGGGTGTGCGCGCCCTGCGGGATGCGCTCACTGATCTCGGGGTGCCGTCCTCGGGCTACCTGCCGGCCAATGGCTCAGGCTTGGGCCACCAGAATCGCGTTGCCCCAGCCACCATGGCGGACCTGCTGCGGCGGCTGTATTTCGACCCGCGCGTGGGGCCGGATCTGCTGCAGTCGCTCTCAGTGGGCGGAGTGGACGGCACCACACGCAATCGCTTTCGTGGCTCGTCGGCGGCGGAAAGGGTGCGCGCCAAGACCGGCACGCTCAACGGCGTTTCCTGCTTATCGGGCTAGGCGACCAGTCTGACCTGGTGGTCTTCTCCATTATG
>PMKP01000298.1:0-13645 GCA_003157775.1 Myxococcales bacterium
GGGGGCGGTAGGTGGGGGGCCGAAGGGTGTGGGAACCCTTTCAGGGTTCCCATGTAAGATGGGTGGTATGAACGTGCCGTGAGCACCGTTGCCCCGCCTGTGCGGACCCTCCGCTTGATCATCGAGTACGACGGGACGGACTTTGCGGGTTGGCAGCGACAGGTGGGCCAGCGCACAGTTCAGCAGTGTCTGGAAGATGCCTTTGCCCGCATGACCGGTGTAGCGGTGTGCGTGCGAGGCGCCGGTCGTACCGATGCGGGCGTGCATGCCGACGGCCAAGTCGCCAGCGCAGAGGTCGCCTCGCGCATTCCCGCGCTGGGGTTTCTCCGCGGCCTCAACTCCAACCTTCCGCGCGACATCGCCGTGCTCGACGTGACCGACATGCCCGCGGGGTTCAATGCCCGCCGGGACGCCCGCGGCAAGATCTACCGCTACCTCATCTGGAATCACCCGGTGCGGTCACCCCGCCGCGCGCGCGACAGTTGGCACGTGTTCGCCCCTCTCGATGTGCACGCCATGCGCGGGGCCGCGGCGCTCTTGTGCGGCGAGCACGACTTCCGCGCTTTCCGCGCCTCGGACTGCGAGCGCAAGTCCACCGTGCGGCTGCTCCGGCGTATCGACGTGCACCGCGACGGCGCGCTCATCACCTGCGAGGTGGAAGGGACGGCCTTTCTCAAGAACATGGTGCGCATCTTGGTCGGTACCCTGGTTGCTGTGGGCCACGGCAAGATGACGGATGCCACGATTCGCGAGTTGTTGGCCCAAGGCGATCGCACGCGCGCCGGCATGACCGCGCCGGCCTGTGGACTGACCTTGGCCAAAGTCATCTACTGAACAATCAGCACGGTAACTCGACCACAAAGCGGGCACCGTGAAGAGGCGCCGGCGCCTCCCCTGCAGACACATCGCCGCCGTGGTCGATCACGATCTTGCGCACGATGGCCAGGCCCAAGCCGGTGCCGCCCGGCCGGAAAGTGACGTAGGGATCGAACACCCGTTGCCGCTCCGCTTCGGGAACGCCTGGGCCGTTGTCATCGACGAGGATTGCGGCACGCTCGCGCTCCGGCCGCCTTTGCACCCGGATGACCACCTGGGGTTCGCGGCCGGCCGCCCTGGCTGCTTGCAGGGCGTTCTCAACCAGGTTGGCGATTACGCGACGAAAGAGCAACTTGTCGCAGGGGGCGAACACCGGCTCCTTGGTTTCGACCTTGACGAAGGACTGCCACTCGGGCTGCAGGCGTACAATTTCTTCGACCAGAGGCACAAGATCGAGGGGCGTCGGCTCTACCTTGGGCAGCTTGGCGAAGGCCGAGAAGTCCTCGACCAGCCTGCGCAGCCCGGTGATCTCTTCGCGCAGGATTTCCGTGGCCGTGTCCAGCAGGCGCCGGTACGCAGGATCGTTGCCGGAGTACTTGGAGGCGATCTCCTGCACGGCGAGCTGGATGGGCATGAGCGGGTTCTTGATCTCGTGAGCCAGGCGGCGCGCCACCTCTTGCCAGGCCGACACCTTCTGCAGGTATTCGAGGCGCGAGCGCGTTTGCCCCAGCTCACCCACCATGCGATCGAACGCGCGCCCAAGCTCGTCGAGTTCATCCTTGCCTTTGGGGGCCACCCGCACCGACAGATCGCCAGACCCTACCGCCCGCGCTGCCCGGTGCAGGCGCGCTACTCGCCTGGTCACCCGCCGCGCGACCAGCCAGCCCCCGAGAGGCGCCACCGCCAGGATGGCGAGAACCAGAATCAGGTACTGGCGCAGAAAGCGTGGAAGCAAGAGACCGTAAGCGCGATGGATCTGCTGGTCCTGTTCAATGGCCGCACGTAGAGCGAGAAAGTCCTGGTACATCTGCGCCGGGATTCCGAACTCCAGTTCGAGCGCCCGGGGCGGCTCACCTTGGGCCGCAGGCAGGGCGACCAGGATGGGCGGCGCCTCGCGCGAGCGGTTCAGCGTCTCGGCCGGCGCCTCCCAGGAATCGACCACCTCGGTGCCAACCAGTAGCTGCGCACGCAGCAGGCCTTCCGTGCGCGCCAGATCAGCCATGCGGGCCGGCGCGTCTGCGGCGATTTCATCGGCACGACGACGAAACACGTCTTTGCGATCGGCGAAATAGGAGCGAAACACATCGGCAGCACGCGCCGAAGATCCCTCCATGCGCGCATCGTGTTCGAGTGAGAAGTCGGCGAACCTCCGCACCATGAAATTGAGAGCGTAGGCCGACAAGGCCACCGCCAGCACAGCCACGGCCAGCATGGCACCCAGGACTTTCCACTCGAAACGCCCCGGCAGTCTCATCGGGGTGGCTCCACCCAAAAGGGAGAGACCAGGCGAAGCTGGCGCTCGCTCTCATCGATGCGGGGGTTGACGAAGATGCTGACAAACGACCCGAAAAAGCTGTCCCCCGAGCCCATGCGACTGCGCGGCGAGGGCCGCGCCAACCAGCGCCGCACGTCGGCGAGAAGCTCTTGCGAGATGGGGTTGAGGTCAGCGCGCACGCTCAACCGGTAGGCCACCCCGGGCTCAAGACGGTCGAGATCGACGACGGGGAAGGCGGCGAGCGCGGTGGCCAGATCAATGGCCTCGCCTGCGCTCGAGACCTCGCGCATCTCAACTTTCCCGCCGGCCTCGAATCGGCGCACCCGAAACTTCTCATCCCAAAGATCGTACACGATTTCAGTATGGCGCATGGCCTGGGCCACCGGCTCGGGTTTGTCTCTGCGAAAAACCGCCACTCGCACCAACACGCGGCTGGTGAAACCGGAGAGCAGGCGTTGCGCGTCCTGCGCCTTGAACAGGTCCTGCAGCCCCAGGCTAACCAGCAGGCGGCCGTCGAGCCGGGTGATGCCGGTCTTGCGCTCTTCCGGTTCCTGCGCGCGGGCAGGCATAGCTTGCGTGGCTGCAAGAGCCATGGTGATGACCGCCAAAGAGGCCCGGTACAACATCACAGGGGCAGCCGGCCAAGGGCGTTGGCAACTGAAAGGGTGAAAATGCCGATATACGTGTCCAGGCGCAGGCCCAGGTCGGCAGTCAGATCGGTCGGGATGCGCTGGCCCAGGCTGGCACCTTGCCGGCGCAGATCATCGGGATTGGTCAGGGCAAAGATGCCCAATGCTGCAAAGGCGTCGCCGCGGTAGAAGATGCGGTGGCGCCGCCACAGGGGTACCGCGTACTCCACGAGCAGGCGGCCGGCCAGCTTGTCATAGCGATGGTCGGCCACACCGGTGCCGAGGAAATTGCGCGAAGGCTGGGTCGAGAAGTTGATGCCGAGCGCACGCGGGGGCAGAAGCAGATTCAGATCGCCGACGAAGAAACGATCGAAATAGGGCGCGTCCCCCACCACCCAGCCTAGCAGGCCATGCACCCCGATGACATGGCCCACGGACAGGGGGAAGTAGAGCGAGCCCTGCGCGGTTGCTTTGAGGAAGGTGTACTGTGAGGCACAAGCGGGCGTCGCCGCTTCCACTGACAGGACCAGGTGCCCGCCCGCGCGGGGCAAGACCGGATCGGAGCGGGAATCGAGGTCAAGGGTCAAGGCAAGGGAGCCCAGCCGGCTTGCTCCGTTGCGCACCGGAAACACGATCGGCTCACTCTGGCCCTGGCCCAGGTCGCGGACTTGCACGTCAGGCCAGTCAGCGTGAACCGCCTCGAAACGCACCTCACCCAGAAGATAGGCCGTGCGCGACAACACCGCGCCTACGCCCAGAATGCCGCCGGCGCGCCTGACGTTCAACGCGACGAAGTCCGCCGGATCTGGCTCCGCCGAAGCGCCGCGCGTCCGGAAAAACTCGCTGCCCCGGGAGAAAAGCGCGCTTCCCGAGAGCTGCAAGCTGTGCAGGCGCGGCGGACCGGCCATACGCAAGGAAAAGGCCAAGGCTGGCTCAGCGCCGTCGACCTGGGGACGCGTCGAGCTGACGAAGCCAGCGCCCAGTGACAGCCCGCGGCCGAGGAAATTGCGCTCGCTGGCGTCGAGGCCGCCCCACAAGGTGGTGGCGTCGCTGGTGCCGAGGTAAATGGCGTTGAGGATGATGGTGCCGCGTTCCTCCACCTCGATGACCAGCACCGCGCCCCCTCGGCGCTCGCCCTTGATCATGGACAGGCGTGCATCGAGGAAGTAACCCAGCGCCAGCAAGCGCAGACGCGCCCGCTCGACCCGCGCATCGTCGGCGGTGACCGTATCGCCGGGTGCGAGAGCGACCTCGTGCAAGATGAGGTCGGTGCGGGTCTTGCGGTTGCCGCGCACTTCGATGCGCTCAATCGTGTAGCGCAGAGTGAACCCGTCGGACAATGTGGCCGGGGGCTTGTCAGCCGAGGGCTGTGCCTGCGCCAGCGAGGGCAGGAGGAAAAGCAGCGCCAAAAGCGAGGGGGAACGCATGGCAGAGCGACCGGTTTCCCCTAACCGTCGACCGTCACCAAGCCGGAGTCAACTTGTACGTACTCCGAAGACCCCTACCAAACGCAGCGGGGATAGAACGACGCAATGGTGCGGTCGCAAGTCACAAGCCGCGCATTCTTGCTTTGCGCGAGGGTGACGATGAGACGGTCCGCAGGGTCGCGATGGGCCCGATCCAGGTCCACGGCAGCGAGAAATGTATCAGTTCACGCTAACTCGAGGCGCGATGGTCACGTCCGCCACCAAAGCGTTGAGGCGACTCTTCACTTCCTCGGACGGGCTGAGCACGGACATCCGTTCGAGCACGAAGCGCAGGCGCCGCTGATCGCCGCGCACCTCGTAGATGGCGCGCAAATTGTTGAGCATGCGTACCAGGATCTGGCGTCGCGCGGCCGGCGCCAAGCAGCGCTCGTCTATCTCGCTCGGATCCCCGGTCGCGGATTCGTAGAGCGCGTGCAACTCCGCCCACCTGACCATGCGTCCGTCGNNGAGACGGTCCGCAGGGTCGCGATGAGCCCAGTCCAGATCCACGGCCGCGAGAAAGGTCTCGGCATCCACCGCAACGGTTGTCACGAGGCGCATGGCGCCCGCCAGCCAAGCGTCTCGGGGTAAGGGCAGCGGCAGGCGGCCAGCCCGGTGTTTCCAGGCGATCTCGTACCAGGTGACGGCGCTGACCAGACGGGGACCCGCACCGGTGCCGGCCGGCAACGGCCTGCGCTGTACCAGCCATGAAAGCACGGCGCAGGTGTCGAGGACGACGCTCATCGCTTGCCTTTTCTGCGCGACCGGCCGGGGTGTACGGCCATGGTGCCCCATTCTTCGACGGGAAGGGGTGCGGTGAGTTGCTCGAATGTGTAGGCAATGCCCGACTGCTTCGCGGCTGCGTGCAACTGGGCCAGCGTCTCCTCTTCGCTGTCACCTTGTTCATCGCACGGGATCAGCTTGGCCACGGGCTTGCCGTAGCGCGTGAGCACCAAGGGCTCGCGCGTCCGCTGCACCTGATTGATGAATGCCGACAGCTTGGCCTTGGCCTCGTACACCGTGGACGACGTGTTTGGCATTTGTCTAGTCTAGCTAGTCAGACTAGATCTGTCGACATCGATCACGTTCCACCTTTGCCAGAACCTGTCGCGCACTCGTGGATGAAGGTCTCAGGCGCCCATTCAGTGCGCGCTACGGCCAGTACGCCAAGCCGCGACCGCCACCGGTAGGCCGCGCGCGGCTCATTGACACGAGCTCTGGCAGCTCGTGATCGAGCAGCCCAAATAGTCCGCTAGCTGGGTTGTGCCCCCAGGATACAAAGACATGCAATTGTCGACGCATGTGGTGGAGGACGATGGGCACGCATCCATACACGCGCCGAGGCTAGTGCCGGCCGCATTGCTCTTGCATGCAACTGCTTCGTCACAACAACAACTGGCCAGACATGTGCCGCATGCGTTGGTCGCCATGGACGAACACTGGGAGTCAACTCCGCCACATTGGTCTCCTACGCAAGTGTTCGAGGTACACGTCAAGCCCGTATCGCACGTGCTGTTCGGCCGACACGGGCAGCCCTTGGAGCCTTGCGAGCAGTCAGGCACACATCCGGAGACGGCTCCGATAGCCAACGCTGTCCCCAGAAGTGCCAACGCAAGGAATCCGCAAGCCAACACACTGCACTTCGTCCATATCTTCATTAGAGCGTAGGCATCGGTGCGGACGCCTCGATGCTCACCAGCTCAGCAGAGACGCGCGCCCTCGCCGCCGCCATCCACCCGGTCGCTCAACCAGCTCAATTTCTGCGCGGCGGTACTAATTGACGCTGACCCGCGGGGCGATCTTCACATCCGCAACCAGGGCGTTGAGGCGACTCTTGACTTCCTCGGATGGACTCAACACCGACATGCGTTCGAGCACGAAGCGCAGGCGCCGCTGATCGCCACGTACCTCGTAGATGGCGCGCAGGTTGTTGAGCATGCGTACCAGGATCTGTCGGCGCGCGGCCGGCACCAGGTAGCGCTCGTCGATGTCGCTCGGATCCCCGGTCGCGGATTCGTAGAGCGCGCGCAACTCGGCCCACCTGACCATGCGTCCGTCGAACGGGTCCACCACTGCCAAGCTGCCGTCGCGCCGCCGCGCGCCCACGAGAAAATGACCGGGGAACGAGATACCGAAAGTTTCAACCCCCGCACGCCGGCACACAGCCATGAACACGATGGCCAGCGAGATGGGGTTGCCGGTGCGCCGATCGATAACTTCGTTGAGGAAGCTGTTGCGCGGATCATAGTAGTCGGACACGTTGCCCTGAAAGCCCAACTCGCCGTAGAGAAGTCGCAGGATGGGCAACACGCGGTCGGCCGCAGCAGGCCCGCAGTGACGATCGGCGTCCAGGCGAATACGCGCCAGTTCACCCATCACGTCGAGCTTGGCGATGAACCCCGGAATATCCAGACCGGGATACTCAGGCTCGCAGAGCAGGAGGGCCGTACGTTCGAGATCCAGATCGTGATCTGGATGGCGCAACAAATGCGCAAACATCAGCAAATCCATCGGCCCGCTCATTCGCAAGTTCAAGATAGCAGACGCTACCCGGCGGGCATGTGCTTTCTCGCGCCGCTCGGACGACGTGTGTGGGCAACGCTTACCCCACGGGGTTACTCGGGATTGCGGGCTCGGAGCTCCGCGATGCAGGCGTTGGCCGCCGCCAGCTCTGCTTCCAGGCCGGGAACGCGGGCTGCTGCAAGCATTGCCGCAGCATGCTGGGCTTCGAAAAAGACCAAGCGCTCGTAGACCTCCTCGGGGTCAGGCGCCTCGGCGCGCAATTCCGCCAGCTTGGCCGCTGCTTCCTCGGCCGCCCTGCTCTGCGCTTCCAGCTCGGCCAGCCGGGCCATTTTGGAATCCGCGACCCGCAGCAGCGCTTCCAGCTCGCGAGCCCGCGCTGCTGCCGCTTCGGCCGTCTTCAAGCGCGCTAGCAGCTCATTCGCCTGTGCGGCGGTTGACTCGGCGATCGCCAGCTTGGCCTCGAGCTGGGCCACGCTGGCCGAAACCGCCTGCGCGGCTTGCAGCTTGGTTTCCAGCTCGGACATGCGCGCGACGCTCGCCTGCCGATCAACCTCCAACTCCTCGACGCGGGTGGTGGCCTGCTTGCGTGCGCGCTCGGTGTCNNTCCGCCAGGCGGCGCTCCGCCTCACCTAGCCGGTTGCGTAGATCGACTACCTGGCTCTCCAGATCGGCAATGCGGCTCTTGGTTTGCTCAGCTTCGCCCTGCGCCTGGGCCTTGGCTGAGTCGTGCTCAAGCCGCAGCATCACGCCCTCGAGTTCCGCCAGGCGCGAGCGGCGCTGTCGATCGGCGTCCTCCGCCTCGGCAAGTGACTGGCGCAGCCGCGCCGACTCGTCGAGCGCGTCGGCCAAGCGCTTCTCCGCCGTGGCCAGATCCTCCTCCAGCTCGGCCACCAGGCTTGACTGCTCGTTGAGGGCATCGCGCAGCCGGCCCACCTCGTCCAGGTGCGCGGCCGCGGCCCGCTGGAACCCCTCAAGCGCCTGCTCGCGGGATTTCAGCGCCTCCAGCAGCACGTCGCCGGTGGGGCTTGCCGCCAGCGGCGCTTGTCGGAACTCGGCGATCTGGGCACGCAGGCGGCCCAGATCATCTTCGGCGGCCTCCGCGCGCCAGGTTGCCTCCTGCCGGGCCGCCTCCAGGGCCGCGATGCGATCGTCGCGTTCCGACAGCGCTGATTCGCGTTCGGCAAGTTCGGCCTCGCGGCGTTTGAGCTCATCAGTCAGACCGGCGGCGGGCAGCGGCTCGCTAGGCCGCAGCCCTGCGGTTAGCCGCTGGGCCAGAGCGGTCATCTCGTCGGTGGTCCTGCGGGTCAGATTGACCACCGACTCATCCGCTTCCAGCAAAGCCCGCCGCAGCCTTTGCACCTCCTCGTCCAGTTCGGCTCGGGCTTCCGCCGTCCGTCGCACGCGACCGCGCAACTCCTCGATCTCCTCGCTCTGCGCGCGCGACACGCGCACCAGGCCCTCAGCCTGGCCTTGCGTTTCGGCCAACTTGCGACGCAACTCGGCCAGTGCCGCGTCCGGGGCTTCGACTCCAGTCGAAATCTCAGACGCGGGCTTGTCGCCCAACTGGGTTTCACTCGCGCCCGCAGGGATCTGCACCAGCGCATAGCCCAGGCTCAATGCCTCGTCGTGGCCGCACAGCGCGAGGTAGTGGCTTGGCTCCTCATTCTCGGCTTCGGCCAGGTCAGGCTCGATCCTCAGTTCTGCCGGGGCCTCGTCGAACTCCGCGATCCCCCAGGCCGCAAACGGCGTCTGACCGAACATGCGCACCTTGGGAAAGTGCGGACTCAGCCGGTCGACGATGTCGAAGTAGGAAACTCCCGGCGCCGGCAGGTCGGTTCGGTCGCCGTTGGGCACCACGCAGACTAGGCGTCCGCCGGGCGCCACCAGCTTCAGCACCGCTGGCAGGGTCAGAGGCCCGCGGCCGAGCAAGATGTCTGCGGCCTCTGGGATCAGCACCACATCAAACGGACCAGCCTGCTCCAGCGCTGCTGCCGCCAGTGTGACAAAGCTCAGGGAGGTTTCTCGCTGGCGGATTCGCGCCTCGGCCACGGCGCCCGAGTCGTCAGATCCGACCACGTTCCGCGCGCCCAGTCGCGCGAGGTACGCCGCACTCTCACCCGTGCCGCAACCGATCTCCAGGACCCGCCGGCCGATCAGAATGGGTCGTAGGTAGGCGTAGACAGCCGAGTGGCGAATCCCCCGGTCGGGTGGGCTTTTTTCGGCCATGCGCGGCAGACTATACATGGCGGGGCGGCGTCCACGCCAGTGACCGACCGAAAGGCGCGAGCAACCTGACGCGCGAGGGCGCTGGGTTCGCTTTGCGCATTGCTGCTTGCTCTGGCCGCTGCGGGCGATTATAAACGCCGGCTCCAAGGAGCTCGTCATGCCGAAGAAGGGGATTCACCCGGCCTACAAGCCCGCCACCATCAAGTGTGCCTGCGGTCACACGGTGGAGACGTATTCCACCCGCGGGTCGTTCATGGTGGACATTTGCTCGAACTGTCACCCGTTCTACACGGGCAAGCAGAAGTTCCTCGACACCGGCGGCCGCATCGAGCGCTTCAACAAGAAGTACGGCAAGAAGACGACCCCACCGGCGCCGGCCACCACCTAGGGCCAACCTGCGCGGGCCGGGCTTGGCCCCGGCCCTGCACTCACCATGCTGGACGAACTGCTTGCCGGAAAGCTGTCGGCCGTCGAGAAACGTTTCGAGGAGCTGACCGCCAAGCTGTCCGATCCCCAGGTCCTTGCGCAACCGCAGGTCATGCAGAAGCTGGCCAAGGAGCATTCGGACCTGCGAGAGCTGGTGGAGACCTTTCGTGCCCATCGTGATGTCAGCGGTCGCATCGCGGAGGCGCGCGATCTGCAGAAGGATCCGGAGATGCGCGAGCTGGCCCGTGCGGAAGAGGGCGCGCTTGCCGCCGAGCAGGGGCGACTGGAGGACCGACTGACTTTCCTGCTGCTCCCCAAAGATCCCAACGACGACAAGAACATCTTGCTCGAGATCCGGGCCGGCACCGGCGGCGAAGAGGCGGCGTTGTTCGCCGCCAATCTCTACCGCATGTACGGCCGCTTCGCCGAACGTCGGCGCTGGAAGGTCGAGGTGGTGTCCCTGTCGAGCGCCTCGGCAGGTGGCATCAAGGAAGTGGTGGCCAACATCGAGGGCAAGGGCGCCTATTCGCAGCTCAAGTACGAGTCCGGCGTGCACCGCGTGCAGCGCGTACCCGTCACCGAAGCGCAGGGTCGCATCCACACCTCGACCGCCACAGTGGCCGTGCTTCCCGAAGTGGAGGATGTCGACGTCAACCTCGATCCCAAGGATCTCAAGATCGAGGTCATGCGTTCAGGTGGACCGGGTGGCCAGTCGGTCAACACCACCGACTCGGCAGTGCGCATCCATCACATCCCCAGCGGGCTCACCGTGCACTGCCAGCAGGAGAAGAGTCAGCACAAGAACAAGGCCATGGCCATGAAGCTCTTGCGCTCGCGCCTCTACGAAATCGAGCGCGAAAAGCAGGAGAACGCCGAGCGCGACAACCGGCGGAGCCAGATCGGCAGTGGCGATCGCTCGGAGAAGATTCGCACCTACAACTTCCCGCAGGATCGGCTGACCGACCACCGCATCGGGTATACCCGCCACAATCTGCCGGCCCTGCTTGACGGCGACCTCACCGAGGTCATCGAAAGCCTGCGCGCCCATTTCCAGGCCGAAGCCCTGCGCAAGCCGAGCGCACCGGCTCGATCGTAGATTCGCGCAAAGCCCGCGGATGGGGCCGCGGTTGGCACTCGCTGGCTGTGAGCGCCAGGTATTGCCGTGGCCAATAACATATGGGAATTACTGCGTTTTGCGCCTATGCTCCGGCACTCTCCATGGTCGCTTGACAGGAGCTATCGGGTGCTTAACCTTACCACCGCCATGGCTTTTGCTGATGGCGAAGTTTGGTAGGGAGCACCCAATGCCAGTCTACGAATACGAATGCAGCGCCTGCAGCCATCGGTTCGAGGAGTGGCAGAAGATCAACGACAAGCCGGTCAAGGTCTGCCCGAAGTGCAAGGCGCACAAGGTGCAACGGCTGATCAGCCACACCTCTTTTCAGCTCAAGGGTGGCGGTTGGTACGGCGATCTCTATGCCAGCAAGCGGCCGGCTAACGCGGGCAACGCCAAGTCGAATGGGGGTGCAGACGGCAAGGCCACAGGCTCGGCTTCGTCATCACCGCAGGGTGGTGCCACCAGCAAGGAAACGGCGTCACCGTCATCGCAGGGGGAGGGCAAGGCAGGGGGTGGCGAGAAATCCAAGACCGCCGCCGCCTGACGGGCTCACATGTCTGGCGTCTCATTTCGGCAAGTTCCACCCGGATGGTTGAGCGACGGCGGGTGGATATTAGGAACAAGGAGGAGACAATGAAGGTTCGACCACTTTACGATCGCATTCTAGTCAAGCGCGTCGAGGAAGAAACTAAGACCGCCGGCGGTCTTTTCATCCCCGACACCGCCAAGGAAAAACCGCAGCAGGGTGTCATTGTTGCCGTCGGTAGCGGCAAGCTGCAGGACGACGGGTCCCTGCGCAAGCTGGAGGTCAAGGCGGGGGACAAGATCCTGTTCGCCAAGTATTCGGGCAGCGACATCAAGATGGATGGCGTCGAGCACATGATTTTGCGCGAGGACGACATCCTCGGCGTCATTGAGTAGGCAGGAAAGGAAATCNNNNCCGTGGCCAAGGAAGTCGAGCTTGCCGACAGGATGGCCAATATGGGCGCCCAGATGGTCAAAGAGGTGGCATCCAAGACCTCGGACGTGGCCGGTGACGGGACCACCACCGCGACCGTGCTGGCCCAGGCCATCTTCAACGAAGGCGCCCGCCTGGTGGCCGCCGGCTCGAACCCGATGGACATAAAGCGCGGGATCGATGCCGCCGTGGCCAAGGTGGTCGAGAGCCTGAAAGAGCAGTCCAAGCCCACCAAGGGCNNCGCCAATGGCGACAGCATGATCGGCGACATCCTGGCCGAGGCCATGGAAAAGGTGGGCAAGGAGGGCGTGGTCACCGTCGAGGAGGCCAAGTCGATGGAGACCACCCTCGATGTGGTCGAGGGTATGCAGTTCGACCGCGGCTACCTCTCACCCTACTTCGTCACCGATGCCGAGCGCATGGAAGTGGTGATGGAGGATGCCTACATCCTCATCAACGAAAAGAAGATTTCGAACATGAAGGATCTTCTGCCTGTGCTCGAGCAGGTGGCCAAGGGCGGCAAACCCTTGCTCATCGTGGCCGAGGACGTGGATGGCGAGGCTCTCGCCACCCTGGTNNAACAAGCTGCGCGGCACCCTGCACGTGTGCGCGGTCAAGGCACCCGGCTTCGGCGATCGCCGCAAGGAGATGCTGAAGGATCTGGCGGTGCTGACCGGCGGTCAATGCATGACCGAGGATCTGGGCCTCAAACTCGAGAACGTGACCTTGAAGGACCTCGGGCGCGCCAAGCGACTCACCGTGGACAAGGACAACACCACAATCGTGGAAGGTGCGGGCAAGAAGGCGGACATCGAGGCGCGGGTGAAGCAGATTCGGGCGCAGATCGAGGACACCAAGTCGGACTATGACCGGGAGAAGCTGCAGGAGCGTCTGGCCAAGCTGGTGGGCGGGGTCGCCGTGATCAAGGTCGGCGCCGCCACCGAGAGTGAGATGAAGGAGAAGAAGGCGCGCGTCGAGGACGCTTTGCACGCGACGCGGGCGGCGGTCGAAGAGGGCGTCGTGCCCGGGGGTGGCGTGGCGCTGCTGCGCGCTCTGCCGGTGCTCGACGGCCTGAAGTTCGACGATGACCGCCGCTACGGCGTCAACATCGTCCGGCGTGCCATCGAGGAACCGATGCGCCAGATCGCCGAGAACGCGGGTGTGGACGGCTCGATCGTGGTGGAGAAGGTCAAGAACGGGAAGGGCGCCTTCGGGTTCAACGCCGCCACCGAGGTGTATGAAGACCTGGCGAAAGCCGGTGTCATCGATCCGACCAAGGTTGTGCGCGCCGCCCTACAGAATGCAGCGTCCGTGGCTGCTCTGATGCTGACCACCGAGGTTCTGGTGGCCGAGAAGCCCAAGAAGAAGGAGGAACCAGCCCATGGAGGTGGTGGCGGCGGCATGGGTGGCATGGGCGGCATGGGCGACGACTACTAGCCGCGTGGGTAGGGGCGACCGCAGGTGAAGGTCGCCCCTACCGTGGTGCGAGTGCGGAGGCGGCTTTCGTGTCACGAGAGGGATCTCGAAACGAAACCGGCAGCCCCATTTCTTTGTGCGGCGATGTAGAATGGCCCGGTGCAAGCCGAGCCGCAGGAATCAAAACGTAAGAGCCCCCGCATCGAGGTCTACGCCCAGGCCGAGGTCAAGGGTTGTGAGATCCACATCATGGACGTGCGCAACCTCTCGGCGGGAGGTGTCTATCTAGTGGGGACCCCCGGGGAATACCCGGACCTGAGACCAGGCACCAATTTCGAGTTGGTCATCTTCGGCTCGGAAGATGGTATAGGTGACGATCCCGATTTCAATGTCGCCTGCCATGCCACCATCATCCGCATCGACGAAGGCAGTCCGGGCAAGCGACCGCCGGGGTTCGGTGCAACCGTCGCGCCCATAGACGAGGATAACCGCACCCGATTGTCCAACCTTCTCCTACGTGCTGACAACTATCGGGTCGGCGATCCGCGGCGTTAGTCGCGTGGGGAGCCCGCC
>PMKP01000298.1:13693-15849 GCA_003157775.1 Myxococcales bacterium
CCCCGAAGGGGGAAGCGAGCGGGGAGGGGTGGCGGGTGGGGGGCCGAAGGGCGGAGCGAACCCTTTGAGGGTTCCCATTTCAATCCACTATTCCGAGCCTAGCTAGGCGCTCCCGCAGCACGACGTTGTGGCTCTTCTCGGCGTTGAGCTGGTCGTGCAACCGGGCGACATGGGTTTCGTATTCGTGGATCTTGGCCAGGGTGGGCACGTCGTGCACACGCGTGGCCAGCTTGCGGGTGATAGCGAGGAGCCAGCCGAGCAGAGCAAAGATGAGCAAGGCGAGGGGCGCGATGAACGCGAGGGATAGGCCGACGATCTTGGTAGTCCTGGTGTAGTCGCCACGCAGCGACTCGAAGTCGCGCTGGGACCGCGCCAGGGCTTCGCGTATTCTTGCCAACTCGCTGTCGGCCGAGGCCTTGCCGCGCGCCAGCGCCTCTTGAGCCGAAACGAGCCTGGTATTCTCCTCTGTGAGGGTGGCCACCCTCGCGTCGAGATCGACCCGCCGGTCGGTCTCCTTGTTCAACGCCTCATCGAGAGTCGCGATCTTCTGGGCAGGCGCCATGGCCTTGCTTACCGCGATCGAACCTCGCAGGGAGGATGGCAAAGGAATGGCCCCGCCCGGTTCCTCGGCAAGCGCGACAGGGGCAAGAA
The DNA here is from genome assembly GCA_003157775.1 of Myxococcales bacterium. GTDB lineage: Bacteria > Myxococcota_A > Polyangia > Fen-1088 > Fen-1088 > Fen-1137. The sequence goes on from PMKP01000298.1 coordinate 14,345, forward strand.
CCAGAGCCGCGACTAATGCTGCTGTTGCGCGCATGCACCACCTCCGGATGGCAAGTTAGGGTAGAGGCAAGGCGCACTGGACGTGACGCTAGGCGTCTTGTGCGACTCCCAATGATTTCATCGTACTATTACTTCGTCCGGTCGGCCTCCCGGGTTGAGTCGGTCCGCATCACTGCGTTCTGAAAGCAGCCGCGTATCGTTGAGCGAAACTGGCGGTTGGCAACCGCGATTCTGCTCTTTCCCACGAGTACCCGACGGTCAGCTTCACGGTGAGCGGGTTGCTTCCCGCCGTGAGTCCTTCGCCTATCCCAGCATTGAGCTCGACGTGAGACACCGCGAGGAGATTGAAGACTTCAAAGATGTAGTGCTCCTGTTCGCGCCATGACACGAAGCCAGAAAATGGACCGCAGTTCCCGTAGTACTCGACGCCGACGGAAGCGAACTCGAAGACCTTGAGAACTGCCATCGCGGCTGGCTGAAACGATGGACCCTCGTGCAGGTCGGGGCCTGCAAGAGCAACATCGACGATAGGGTTGAATGCGAAGAGCCAGTGTTTGTCCTCGTACGCCGCGATCGGCCGCAACTCCATGCCCCAGCGATTGCGGTCGTAGTGCTCCGGTAGGAGCGACAGCTCAAAGTTTGCGCCGAGCCGCACGCGATCGCTAAACCACGGCGGAGTCACGAACTTCGACCGGAACTTTATGCCCGCGTACTCAAAGGTCCCGTCTCCGCGCAAGGCAGTCTGCAAGTACCCACCGATTTCCCACCAAGGCAACAGCCCGAGCGATGGCTCAAGGGTGAAGTGGCTCTGGTGATTGGGTGGCAGCTCCGGCCCGTTCGAATCGCGTCGACCGCTTGGGACGGTGTTCAGGTGCAACTCAACCCCGGGCATGCCGGCCTGGTTGGCTGTACCATCGTAGACCTGGATCTCGAACGGATCGACAGCCAGCGCAGGTCGAGAAAGCAGCACGACGACGGCCGCGAGCGAGACGGTCGCAAGGCGCGGCCGATGCTTGGTCACTTCACGATCAGGCCGCAGGCAATGCGATCACCTGCGTTTCCAGCCGGATCGGTCTTCATGTCATCCGCTTTGGCGTGAATGACAAGGGCGGTTCCCCCATTGCTGTAGAGCGAATGGTCGTCTGTGCCGAGATTGACGCTCTTGTTTACGATCGTGGCCTTGGCATTGCCCTTCTTGTCTGCGGTGAAATTGAGCATGTCGCCCGCATGGGCGCCCATTGGATTCTCCAGGCCATGCTGTTTCTTATCAGGATTGAAGTGCGGACCAGCGGACTTGAAATCTGGCCCTTCACATTTCGCGTTTTGGTGGAAATGGATGGCGTGCGGGCCAGGGGGCAATCCGCGGAGGTTGAGTTTCAGTTCGACGCCGGAAGCAAGGGACTTGATCTTGACGGCTCCAACCTCCTTGCCTTTGGCGTCTGTGACCTCAACAGTGACTTGACTTCCCTTGGCCATGCCCGTGGCTGACACAAGAGAGAACAGGA
>PMKP01000199.1 GCA_003157775.1 Myxococcales bacterium
TCGTCGATGTTCTTGAAGGCTTGTTCAAACACAGGCACCTCGTCGGTGCCAATGTATCACCGAACGGGCGGCGGCCGAAACGCGGGTGGGCATGTCTCTAAGGTCGCAATTTGCGACCTTAGAGATTCGCACGGCGCTCTGACATCGAACGCTTACTTGTTCCCGCCCTTGCCCGCGAGGGCTCTGGTGAACTCGTGCGTGGACACAACCGTGGCCTGCCCCGGGAAGACCTTGTCGGTCAGCACGCGGTGGACTTCATCGTCCATGTCGGCGCAGGCATCGGAGACGACGATGAGCTGGTAGTCCATGTCAGCGGCCCAGCGCACGGTTGACAGAACCACGCCGCTGGTGGAAATGCCGAACATTGCCAGGGTGCTGATGTTGTTGGCGCGCAGGATCGATTCCAGATCGGTGGTGGAGAACGCGCCCACCCGCCGCTTGGTGACCACGATGTCGCCCGGCTGGGGAGCCACCCGCGCATGGATCTCGGCCCCTGGCGTGCCCTCGCGCAAGCGCCCCGACTCTTTCAGTCCGGCGAAGCGTCTATTCTGGCGATTGACCTCGGGGTAGCCGTCGCGAAAACGAACCACCACATAGATGATCGGCAAATGGGCCTGCCTCGCCTGCTTGAGGATGGCGCTGGCGTTGTCCAGCACCGCCGTCTGCGTCTTCTCGGGCAGCATGCCCAGGATCTGGTTCTCGTAGTCCATGATCAGGACGGCTGTGCGCCCCCGGTCAATGGAGAGCTCGCTCTTCGCGGAGTTCTTGTCCTGCTTGTCGGCGGCAATAGCTGGGGTTCCTTGAAGGCTCGACATCGTGGCCAGGGCCACGACAAGCAGTGCCGGTTTCATTCTGGTGCGCATTGGTTCGCTCCTCTGGTTCGGGTGGTGGCACGAATCGGCCTGGAAATCTGCTACGCCGCTGGATTGATCTCAACTCCGGACTTCTGAACCGCGCGCACGCTTTGCGCGTTTGGGATCGCGCGTAGCGAAGGGCCTTTCGACCGCGATGGGTTAGGATCGCCGTGGAGGTAGAGCGATGGCGTCCAGACCAGGCAAGCTGAGTGAACCCGAGATTGTGGCGGCGTTGGTGGAGCTGCCCGGTTGGAAGATCGAGGGCGGCAAGCTGCATCGCGAATACAAGTTCGCCGACTTCGTTACTGCCTTTGCTTTCATGACCGGCGCGGCGCTGGTTGCCGAGGGCATGGACCATCACCCCGAGTGGTTCAATGTCTGGAATACGGTCCGCATCGACCTTCAGACGCACGACGCCGGTGGGGTGACGACGCTCGACGTGCAGCTAGCCCAACGGATGGAAGAACTGGCGGGCGGACAGCTCGGAAAATGAAACCGCCTGTCGAGCGTGCGACGCCACGAATCCCACCTTTTCCTGCGCTATTCACCAAGGTAGTCGCCGCGAAACGCAACTCGGAGATCCGGCTGCGTGGTTGACCCCAGCTCTGGCGCGAGCCATCATGGATGTTGCGGCATGCTCGATCTCTACGAGGAATTCGCTGCCCTGATCGACGCACTGGAAACGGCAGGGGTAGTGAAGGTCGACATGTCGCCTGAAGCGGTCAGCACGCGCCTGAAGCGTGTGTCGCAGCTACGTCGCCTTTGCCTGGCACTGGGCAAGGCAACACCTGTCACCCCGATGTCTTCGACACCCACGGCCAAGCGTGAGGCAGCGGCAGCGCGGTCGGGAAAGTGATTGAGAGCTACACGATGGTGGCGAATGCCTCAAAGGGCATCCGGGCTGGACGCTCTTTTTCTCCCTTGATCTGCCAGTCCGCCAGCGCCGGCGAGATCTCGCGGGTGTAGCCGCCCACGATGATCAAGGTGATCACCTGGGCGCCCTCCGGCAGCGCCAGGACCCGCCGCGCCGACTGAGGATCGAATCCGGCAATTGGGTGGGCGGTCAGATTTCTCTCGGTCGCGGCCAGCATCAGCAAGGCCGAGGCCATGCCGGTATCGAACTGGTAGTAGTCGCGGCCATCCGGCGTCCAGCAGTCGAGATCGGCTTGCGACCAGACAGCTACGATCATGCAGGCTTGCTTGGCCCAGGCCGCATTCCCGGGTGCCAGGGTTGCGACCATGCGCTCCAACATGCCCGGACTGCGTACGAATACGAAGCGCCAGGGTTGCTTGTTCGAACAGGACGGGGCCAGCCCCGCCACGGCAGCGAGATCCTTGATGAGCGCCTCGCCTACCTCGACTGGCGCAAACGAGCGCAGCGACCTCCGTTGCTTCACGACCTCGCGAAATTCCATGGTGACCTCCGGGCGTCAGTCTAGCGCTTGTCGGATGCGCTCGCCCTGCCGGCGTGACTGCGGTACGCTGCCGGCCGGTGAGATTGAGCAGTCTCTTCGACGCAGATTCTTTTCGGCGGCATCGCCTGGCCTATGCCTGCGCCGCGGGGATGGTTGCGCTGGCTTTGCTTGAGACGGCCAACGCGCTGCTGGCGCCGCTACGCGCGCCGACAGATCGGGATTGGCGTGCGGCCGCCACTGCGGTTCGGGCTGGGTTTCGGCCAGGCGATGTTATCGTCGCGGCGCCTGCCTGGGCTGACCCGCTGCTGCGCATGCACCTGGGCGATCTGATCCCGGTTGCTGTGGCTGGGCGACTCGACGCTGCCCGCTTCGGCCGCGTCTGGGAAATCTCACAACGGGGCGCGCGCGCTCCGGAAACCGAAGGCAGCCGCCCCGCACAGTCGAGCCGCCACGGCGCGCTCACCTTGCGGCGCTATGAGCGTCCAGCTAGCCAGGTGTCGTTCGACTTTGTTGCTGAGTGGAACCGCGCCATCGTCTCGCGCGTCGCCCCTGGAGGCCAGGTGAGCTGGTGCTATCGCGCACCCGACCACTTCGAATGCGCGGATCCCCCAGCCCAGTCGGTGAAAGCCGAGTTGCTGGAGATCGACACCAGCCCGCATTTGGCCCTGGCCACGTCGCTCGCTAGCCACGCAACCACGGTCATCGAATTCGATCGCGTTCCTCTCGGGCGCGAACTGGCGGTGGGGGCTGGGCTACACAATGTGTGGCTGCGCAAGGCGGGCAAGGGAACGGTCAGCCTGCGCGTGCTGGTTCAGGGCCGCGAGCTGGGGCGCATCCAGGCCGGCAACCTGACCGGCTGGACCCTGCGCAAGTTCGACACTTCGGCGCTGGCCGGCCAGTCGGAGAGCGTGCGTTTCGAGATTACCGTAGATGACCCCAACTCCCGCTATTTCGGCTTTGCCGCGGAGGCGCGCAGTTGATGGCCGATGTTGGACAAGCGAAACGCCGAGGAAAGGGACCCCGGTGGATCGTGCCGCTCGCGCTGGCGCTGGCAAGCAGCGGCTGGCTGCTGGCAGTGGAGGGCCGACAAGGCTTGGCCCGGGATGAGGCGCAATACTTCCGCGCCGGCGAGCGCTACTGGGGCTGGTTCGAAGCGCTGGGAGAGGCGGTGGCCGCGCGCAAGCCGGGACGCGCCTTTTCGCGCGCCGTGGTCGATAGCTTCTGGGGCGACAATCACGAGCACCCGCCCCTAATGAAGACGCTCTACGGCCTGTCGTGGCGCCTCTTTCATCGCTGCGACTGCGTGGGGCCCAAACAGGGCCTGCATCCGATCGCGGTGCACGGCAAGCATCGGACCCTGCCCCTGTTTTCGCGCGAGTCGACCGCCTTTCGCTTTCCCGCCATCCTGCTGGCTGGCCTGGGTGTGGCGCTGGTCTACGGGTTTGCCCGCCGCTTTATCGGGCCGTGGGCGGCGGCGGGCGCGGCCGTGCTTTCGGTTGCGCAACCGCATTACTTTTTCCACGCCCAGATCTCGTGCTTCGACGTGCCCATTGCGGTAATGGCCCTGCTGGTGGCGTGGGCCTACTGGAAGTCTTTGCGCTCGCCCCGCTGGGGCATTCTGTGCGGCGTCTTCTATGGCTTCGCCCTGGCCACCAAACACAACGCCTGGCTGATCCCTTGTTTCCTGGTCGTCCACTACCTGTGGATGCGCCGAGGTGATTTCCTCCGCCTGCGCCCACCACGCGTCCCGCTGGCCTTCGTCTCCATGGCAAGCCTGGGCCCCATTCTCCTGTTCGCGCTCTGGCCCTGGCTGTGGCACGCGCCAGTGGCGCGCACGCGGGAGTGGCTGCAACGGCACACCCAACACGAGCACTACAACTTCGAGTACTTGGGCCAGAATTGGAACCTGCCCCCGCCGCCGACGCAAACCGGTCGCTGGCTGCTGCGTGCGACATTTCCCTTTGTGTCGACGGCATTTACCGTGCCGGTCACCACCCTGGCCCTGGCCGCGGCAGGTGCGGTGGTGCTGGCCCGCCGGCGCCGCAAGGACGCGCCCGCCGACGAGCCCGATCTGATCAATCCTGAGCCGCCCGAGCCCGGGGCGCGCGCGTCGTGGCTGCGGCCAGGCGCGGATGTGGACTTGGCGCCCGGCATGTTCCTTGCGGTGCAAATCCTGGGACCTCTAGCAACCCTGGCGTTTCCCTCGACGCCGATCTTCGGCGGGGTGAAGCACTTCCTGACGGCCATGCCCTTCTTGGCCATGGTGGCCGGCGTGGGTCTGGCCTGGGTCACACGCCAGGCGACGTCGCTGGTGCGGCCTTTGCGTCTTCGCCGAGCCCTGCCCGCGGCCTTGGCCACCCTGCTGTGCCTACCGGCGGTGGCCGAAACCCAGCGCTCGCATCCTGACGGCGTGGGCCACTACAATCTTCTGGCCGGCGGGTTTGCCGGAGGTGCCTCCCTGGGCATGAACCGCCAGTTCTGGGGCTATTCCGTGCTGCCGCTTCTACCCTGGATTAAGGCGCATCGTCCCCCATCCAACCGCGTCTACTGGCATGATGTTCTTCACGACGCTGTCATGATGTATGTTCGCGATGGCCGGCTGCCGGTGGGAATTGGCGATCTGGGCGTGGGCGAGCCGTTGGTGGCGCAGTCGGATCTCGGTATCGTCATCTTGGAAAAGCATTTCGCGGTTTACGAGTACCTGCACTGGGAGGCCTATCAGACCACCCGGCCAGCCCAGGTGTATGCCCACGAAGGCGTGCCGTTCGTTGTCGCCTACCAGCGCGGGGCGCCCCCGCCGCCCCAGGAGCCGTTGCCGCCATGACCCGGTTTGAACGTCTGTTCTCCAGCGTTTGGGGGCTGGCCATCATCTACGTCGTGTTCCTGGGTGCCTATCTGGGAGCCTCGGATGGCCGGCTTCGGCAGCACTCCGCCTACAACCACTTCGTGTACCTGGCTGATGGCTGGCTGCACGGCCGCCTGGACCTAGCTGCCAGCCCGCCCAACGAGAACGACTGGGCGCGGGTCGAGGTTCTGCACCTCAAGGACGGCCGCACGCTCAAGGGTCAGTTCCGCAGCAACGGCCCAACCGATCGCTTCTATCCTTTGCGTGGCCCGTCCCTGACCGTTGCCACCGACCAAATCGCTTCGCGTTCCTGGATCCGCTACGTGTCTTTTCCACCGTTCCCCGCGGTGCTGATGTTGCCCTTCGTGGCGATATGGCACCTCGCCTTCAACGACGTGCTTTTTACCGTAGTCTGGGCGGCCTTCAATCCGGTGTTGCTCTTCCTGCTGCTGCGTAAGCTGCAACGCCGCGGCTACAGCAAGCGCAGCCTGGCCGACGATCTCTGGTTGACCGTTCTGCTGGGAGCCGGCTCTGTCTGTTTCTACAGCTCGGTGGTGGGTCAAGTCTGGTACACCGCCCATGTCATCGCTGTGACCTGCGTGATCGCCTACGCCTGGGCTGCGCTCGAGGCGTCGCAGCCAGTCCTGGCCGGACTGTTCATCGGTCTGGGCTTTGCCACACGCACCCCGCTCGGATTCATGTTCCCGCTGTTTTTCTTTGAAGCCGTGCGCGTGACCGGCGGCTGGGAGCGCCTGCGTAGATTGCCCAAGCAGGGATTGCCCCCGGGCCTGCTGGGAAAATGCCTGCGCTTTTCCCTGTCCGCCGGGGCCATCCTGGCCGTGCTGCTGACCCACAACTACTTGCGCTTCGGTAAGTTCTATGTCTTCGGCCATGAGTACCTGAACATTGCGTGGCAGGACCGAATTCAGAAATGGGGCCTTTTCAACCTGCACTTCCTGTCGCGCAACCTGGCCTGCGCGCTGGTTCTGTTGCCGCGACTTCTGGCGCAATACCCCTACGTCAAGGTTGGCGCGCACGGCATGTCCTTGCTTGTGACTTCGCCCAACCTGGCCTACACCGTGGCACCGGCCGAGCGCAGCCCGCTGGCGCGCGGTCTGTGGATCACCATCCTCTTCACCGCGCTGCCCTCACTGCTCTACCAGAATTCAGGCTACATCCAGTTCGGCTACCGCTTCAGCCTGGACTACATGGTTTTCTTCATCATGTTGCTTTCGGTGGGGAATCGCCGGCTCACCTTGCTGTGGAAGGCGCTGCTGGTATGGGCGGTGGCGGTCAACCTTTTCGGCGCCATTACCTTCGATCACTGGACCCAGTTCAGCTACGACGATTCCTTCTTCCCGCACGGAAACAACTGACCGGCTGGTGAGCGACTGGCGTGATGAGCCCGAAGGCCCTAACCGTGGGATAATGGTGCCCATGCCTAGAACGCGCTGGTGGTGCCTGCTTTTGGGACCGCTGAGCATCTCCTGTGCGACGGCGCCGCCACCCAAGCCGCCGGAGAAGGCCGAGGTGCCGCCCCCGGTTGTTCCGCGCCTGGAGAAGATGCACGAGCCGCTTGAGGTCCTGCCCCTGGAGCTGTTCTTCTCGGGCGTGCGCGGGAAGGCCAAGTCGAGCGATTCGGTGACCATCCGGAACACCGGTGATGTATCGATCGCGGTGAACGACCTCATCATCGTGGGGGCCCAGGCCAACACCTTCAAGCTGGCCGACCTGCCACCCTTGCCGCTCCTGCTGCGGCCCAGCCAGTCCGTGACCTTCAGCGTGGGTTTTGCGCCGCCCGCCGATGCCGAGGCGGGCGTGCATCGTGCGCGCCTCCGCATCGTACGCTCAGGCGAGGATGATGGCCCACCGTGTGACATGTCGGCCCTGGTCACCAAGGGAACCAACCTGGCCGGCGAGCCTCCGCTGCAGGCGATCCTCGAGACCCTGGGCTATGCGCCGGACTTGGGCCCGGCCGCTTCCGAGGCCAAAACCGGCGGTGAGGCAATGTCGGGGCTCTTCCAGCATGCCAAGACCGGCAACGTGGGCCTGTACGTCGTCGCACGCTACTCCCCGGACGAGATTTCATCCTACGGCACCTATGCCATCGAGGGCGGAAAGTTGATCACCAAGCCGATGGGCAGCATTGGCAAGGGACACAATCAGACCCTCAACCCCGAATTGGAAGGCGAAGGACAGACCAGTTTTGATCCGGGCGAGTCGCCGTTTGGAATCTTCGTCAAGTTACCCAAGCGGACGCTGTACTCGGAAAGCCAGCGCAATAGCGAGGCTGCCAAGCACGCGATGCGCGTCTACCCCCTGCGCAGCCGAGGCGGTGCGCCGGTCCCTGAGGCCCTGCTGGTCGTGGTGGACGAGGACGGCGACCGCGATTTCCAAGACTATGTGTTTACCCTAGTGAACGTAAAGCCTGCGCAGTAGCTACGGCTTGTCGGGAAACTCGGGGATCCTGGGCAGGGCGGGCCGCTCGCCCCTGGGGGCTTCAGGACGGACAGCCCACCCTGCCCACCCCTCGTGCTTCGCGCTCGCCCGTCGCGCGCACGCGAGCCGCCCACCCACGCCGCATTCCGCTGGTCGCAACCGCTACCGCGCACGCTCACGCTGGCCGATACGGGTTCGCCCCGAAGGCGGGTCACTCACCTGCGACGGCCGCCGCCGCGCCCAAAGCCGCCGCCACCGAAGGATCGTGCGGCTGGCGCGGCCCGGGCTGCAGGCGCAACAGGTCGAAACGAGGCGGCTGGCGCGGCTGGGGCGGCGGGTCGATACGCGGCGGCCGGGGCTGCGGGTCGATACGCGGGGGCTGACGCAGATGGGGCCGCGGGTCGATATGGGGCGGCCGCGGCGGCCGGGGCGACGGGTCGATACGGGGCGGCCGCGGCTGCGGTCGACCGCGGTGCAGACGGCGAGCCGTGCCAGGCCTGCGAACCGGCCGCCGCCGATCCGACGACATGCGAGGTCTGCGGCACGCGGTGGATGGGCGGCGCCGCACCATAGCCCCCATGGCCAAAGCGGCCACCAACGTAGTAGTGGGGATAGTAGCTCCGGTAGTAGAACGAATAGTAGGGCCAGTAGGCCCAGAAGAACGGGTCATACGGCCCTTCCCAGTAGTACCAGGGACCCACCAATGTGAAGTACGGCGACCAGGGCCGCCACAGGTGCGTGTGTGCTCCGATCATGAAGCACCAACCGCCGCCATATATGTCCAGGATCGGGTGCGCGCCGTAGTAGCTGTAGGTTTGGCCAACGTAGCCGAAGTCGCGCGGATCCCCGACGAAGTAGTAGCAGCCGTCTCTCAGCTCGAAGAGCCGCAAATCCAAGGGCGGGTACGCGTGCATATGCGCGCCCGGCGTGTCGTCCCAAGGCCCGCCAACTGAGACTCGCGTGTCGACCGGATGAGACCCAAAGTAGCAATATCCTCCACCGGGAACCGAAAATGGCGCTCCCTCGGCATTGGGTGGAATTGGCGGAGGCGCAGGATCCGTCTCGGCAGCAGTGCTGGGCGGGGGGCCGTACTCGGGCGGCGGCGCTTGCTGCGCCAGGTTGCCAGGCGCAGCCGCAACAAGTCCTTCGGTCTCTTCCTGCGCGACGGCCAGGTGGCCCAAGCCCGCGATGACCCATGGGACAATCACAAGCGAGCTTGCATGACGTATCATGGCCAACCTCCGGAGCAAGTGTATTCCTGACAAGCATCCCCAGCAATCGGCGAGCCAAGACTGCAACCCTCCGATAGCCGCACGAGGTCGTGGCGGTAGAATTGGCCGTGGTTGGAGTGATCGGCCTCGGCCACGGACAAGGCCACGTCTGGGACCATCACCCATCGCCCCGATTAGTTGCGCGACTCAGAGCGTGGCGGAAATGCGTACACGTGGTGTGAATCTGCTTCACGGCCAGGGTGATGGGAGGCAGACTCGGACCACCCGTCAGGGTGCGAAAAGGGGACACGACCATGGCCATAGAAACCGAGCTTCAGGACCTGCTCAAGGCCGCCATGCGCGCCAAAGACAGCCGCACGGCCGATTGCATTCGCATGATCAAGACCAAGCACATGGAGCGACGAACCGCGGCCGGCTTCAAAGGGCCGCTCGACGATGCCCTGTGGTTGGACGTGATCGCCGCCTACCAGAAGCAGATGCGCAAAGCCCGCGAAGAGTACGCAGGTCTGGGCGAGCGGGGCGCAGAGCACTTGCCCCAAATCGACTTCGAGATCGAGTTCTGCGCGCGCTTCCTGCCCAAAGCTGCCAGTGACGACGAGGTGCGCGCCGTGGTCAAAGAGACCATCGCACGCATGCAGGTCAAGGATCCCAAGCTGGTGGGCAAGGTCATGGGCGAGATCATAAAGGCGCACAAGGGTAAGTTCGAGCCGCCCACGGTCAAGCGCATCGTCGAGGAAGAGCTGAAGTAGCCCGTACAGCCCTTGGCCTCACAGTCGGGCTTTGAGCGCGATCAAGATCATCCGTGTCGCGGGCGACTGGTTCAGCGTATAGAAGTGCACACCGGGCGCGCCGCCCAGAAGCAGGTCCACACATTGGGCGGTTGCCTGGGCCACCCCGAGCTGGGTCACGGCCACCGGGTTGTCGCGGCGTCTTTCCAACTCAGCCAATAAGACCGGCGGGACGCTGGCACCGCACATCTGGGTCATGCGCTGGATCTGCGCCACGTCGGTGATGGGCATGATGCCGGGGAGGATGGGCACGGTGATGCCGGCCGAGCGAGCGCGCGCCACGAAATCGAAGTAGCGGCGGTTGTCGAAGAAGATTTGGGTGATAATGAAATCCACGCCGGCGCGCACTTTGGTCACAAGGTGCTGCATATCGAGCGCCAGGTCGCGACACTCGGGATGGCCTTCGGGATAGCCCGCACCGGCCAGGCAAAGGCGCTGGCCATAGCGCTGCCGAATGAAGGCCACCAGATCCGAGGCGTGGGCAAAGGCGTCGGCCGGCGGCGCGAAATTGTCCGCGCCGACGGGCGGATCGCCGCGCAGGGGGATAATGTTCTCGATTCCTGCGTCGACCAGGCGTGCAACCAGCGCCACGATTTCGTCCCGTCCCGAGGCGATGCCGGTCAGATGCGCCATGGCGAGAAGGCCGTGCTCGCGCTGGATGCGGGTCACCAGCTCGACCGTACGATCGCGGGTCGATCCCGCGGCGCCATAGGTGACAGAGACGAAAGCCGGGGCGAGGTCAGTCAGCTCGGCGAGAGTGTGCTGCAAGTTCGCGACGCCCGCCTCGGTCTTGGGCGGAAAGAACTCGAAGGAGAAGAGCGGGCGGCCTTTGCCGAAGAGATCATGAATCTTCATGGGAGTCCTGCGGCTTCGGAGAAGTTACCTATTCCACACAGAGGCACAGAGGACACAGGGCACACAGAGCCGGATAGGAAAGGGTTGGAACTTGCACGGTCCAAATCCCTTCTTCTCATCCGACTTATCCGATCTCTGTGTCTCTGTGTGGAATAGGTAGCTAATCTCTCGCACCGGCGCCCTCGCCCAGCCGTCCCAGCCGGGTCACCGCCGTCTGGGCGTCAATCACGACGGTTTCGCCCCGCCGTTCGGGCGCCTCGAACATCACCTCGTGACAGATTTCTTCGACCAGGGCGCGCAAAGTGCGTGCGCCGGTCTTGCGCCGCAAGGAGAACTGCACCACCTCGCGCAGAGCCTCGTCCTCGAAGCGCAGGTCCACGCCGTCCATCCTGAGCAAGGCCTGATACTCGCGCACCACGGAATCCGACGGCGCGGTCAGGATCTGGAAGAGATCATCTTTCGACAGGGGGTCCAATTCGACCCGCACAGGAAGCCGGCCGAGAAACTCGGCTAGCAAACCGTAGTCGAGCAACTCTTTCTCAGTGATGGGCGGCGGGCGGTGGCCATCCGTGCCCGCCTGGCCGAACCCGACCGTGCGGCTTTCCTGGTATAGGCGCAAGTCGGTGAAGGTTCCGGCGGCAATGAACAAGATGTCCTGCGTGTCGACCACGGTGAAGTCGTGCTTGTTCCAGTGCTGGGTCAGGTTCTGGGGAACGAAGATCTCGCGGCCCTCCAGCAGCTTGAGTAGTCCCTGCTGCACCCCCTCGCCGCCGATGTCGCGTGCGCCTGCACCGGTGCGCGCGCTGTGCGTGCGGCGGGCGATCTTGTCGATCTCATCGATGAACACGATCCCTCGCTGGGCCTCCTCGACGTTTTGGCCACACTTGTGCAGCAGCTCGCCGATCATCACCTCGACATCCTTGCCGTAGTAGCCGGCCTCGGTGTACTCGGTCGCGTCTGCGATGGCAAAAGGCACGTCGAGAAACTCCGCTAGGGTGCGGGCGATGTGGGTCTTGCCACAGCCGGTGGGGCCGATGAGCAGGAGGTTCGACTTCTTGATGAGACGCTTGCCGGCCGCGGTCTTCTGCTCGCAGCGCTTGAGATGGTTGTAGGCCGCGATGGCCACGGTTTGCTTGGCACGTTCCTGGCCGATCACATGGCGGTCCAGGTACGCAACGATCTCTCGTGGCGTAGGCAGCGACTTCTCGGCAGCGCGGGGCGACGTTTTCATCGCGGCGGAGCATCGCACGCCTGCGCAGACTCCGCCAAAGTGCAGGTCTAACTATGCGGATTCACTAGTAGGACACGACTTCGCCAGCGTCGTTGAGCCGAAGGTTGCGATGCCGGTGAGCCCCGGTGAAACGCTCGATCTCGCGCACCCAATCGGAGTCGGGATAGTGGTTCACCATTTGCTCCGCTTCGCCACGCGCCTCGGAACGCTGCTCGGCATTGGCCAACGCATGGATCAGGATCGACGCTCGCTCTGGGGCGTCGGCCGTGTCTGGAAAACGCTTGTTGCCGTCGCGCGCGAGATCGATGGCAGCAGCAGGGTTGCTGTCCTTGATGCTGCGAAGCCGCGCCATGAGCTGGGGCTCGTTGAGCTGACCAGCGGGCGCTGCCGTCGGAGCCGGCAGCAGCGCAGGCGGGCGGGGCGCCGCGGCCGTCCGCGCCGGGGCCGGCGCGGACAATTCAGGCGGGTTCTCTTGCTCGGACTCGCCCGGCGTGGACTTGTCACACCGGCGGGCGGCCGTGACCAAAGCCAAAGCCGCGACTCCACCAACGATCAGGACTCGAACCGCCATTTTGGGAAGCCGCGCGCTCATTAGGGACAACTATTAATTGTCGACTGCTGCGCGGTATAGAGGTTCTGCATTGGCGTCTGCATCGCGGGCCACACGTAGTCAGCGTCGTACGACCAAGCCCATGCGCCGTTGTAGCCGTTGCTGTAGATCTTTGTGTACAGGTCGTTCAGCGCAGTGCCATCGGTGGCGGCGGCAGCAAACTCACCCATTACGAGTTTCTTATCCGTGAGACCCCAGTGAGATGCCGGATAGGTGAAGCAGGAGTCGGAGGCGCCATTCACCGTGTAGTAATGAACCTCGTAGAAATCGAGCGTACCGTTTTGCTTTCCGCCAGCGCTCCGTAGAGCCGTGTCTGAGTAATCGTTGGTCTTGCCGCTCACCCCATTCGAGCAGTAGTCGAAGGTCTGAGCGCCATTGGTGACCAGCGCCGTCGAATCGGCTGTGTGGATCGCCGCGGCAAGCCAGTTCACGGTCTTTTGAATGTACGCTTCCGTGGTCCTGGTTCCCGAGGTTGTCCAACCGCTCTGACTCATGCCCTCCGGCTCATTGAAAATTTCATAGGAGTACAAGCCGGGAGTTCCTTTGAGCGCGGTGACCAGCGGAGTGAGGTAGTTGTCGATGTAAGCTTGGCGGTTGGTGTCGTTCGACAGCAGCGCGGCGTTGTTTGCCAAGGTCGTTGCCGAAATGCTCTCGCCGCCCTGCAGCATGTCGAACGACCACAGACTGATGTTGATGGCCACCTTGTTGGTGGCCGCGGCGTTGAGGATGGCCTTCACGCCGTCGATATGGGTCTGGGGAATAGCTACGGCCTTGCCGCTCGAATCGTAGCCAGGGGTCACGGTTCCATTGGTGTGGAACCACCATCGGATCACGCGCCCACCAGCATTGTAGGTGTTCTTGAAGATGGTATTGAACGTGGTGAGGTTCGGGTTCGGGACGTCGCCGGCGAACTGAACCCAGGCGACATTCAGCCCGCTGGAGAAGCTGCAGACGCTAACGGGGCCAGTGGATCCCCCGGCACCAGTGCTGCCTCCTGTAGCCGTGGTTCCCCCGCTGCTGCTGGAACCACCTGTGCCCGTCTTGCCTCCGGTGGCTGCGGTTCCGCCGCTACTGCTGGAACCGCCAGTGCCCGTCTTGCCCCCGCTGCTGGCACCGCCAAGGCTTGTCACGCCGCCCGTGGCAGTGGCACCCCCTGAGCCGCTGGTTCCGGCTCCACCGTTCGACCCGCCTTCGCCGGTCGTTCCTCCCGAGCTGGTGGTTCCTCCCGAGCTGGTTTTGCCTCCCGAGCCGGTGGTTCCGCCCGAGCTGGTCGTCCCACCTGAACTGGTGGTTCCGCCTGAGCCGATCGTTCCGCCCGAGCTCATCGTCCCGCCTGAGCTGGTCGTCCCGCCGCTGTTGTGTGATCCACCTGAGCCAACGGTCCCACCGCTGGCGGTTCCGCCCGAACCGGTGTGACCACCGGTGGTTTCCGGGGAGGTGCTGCCCCCAGCGGCGCAAGCGCCAACGCCCAGACCCAAGATCGCGACGAACAGCAGGTGCTTCTTCATGGTTCCTCCAGAAAAGACGGAATTCGACCAGCCTTCAAAATGGAAAGGATTCCAAGTTTAGGCAACAAAAGCGGGCGCTGTCGAAGAAAAAACAAAAGCCTAGAAATGGCAAGCCACAGCTCAACGCGTCTCGCACTAGCAACGCACCGCGATTAGAGAAGGCGGAATTCGATCCGCCGACGCCAGGCCAGTACCAGATTCGCCTCAGATAGGCCAGATGAGCCTATTGACATGTCTGGGCACCGTCCCTCTAATGGCGCTTGCCGACTACGACTGCACCGCTGGCGAACATAAACTTGGCTGGCCCGAGCCTCCACTTTCCACACAACTTTCTCAACCCGCTCCCGAAAACTCTACTGATCGCGAACAGATACCTTGGGCGTCTGAGGTTTGTTGTAGTGCTTGTTGTGCCCGTGACACTGGGACTTGCTTGCGTGGAGCGAGATTGGAGCGTCTGCGCGCCCAAGGATCCCTGCCTGCCCGGCTACGTATGCACTGCCAATTGGCAGTGCGTGCGGGCTACCGACGGTGGGGCTACGGACGGTGGCACCAATGGCGCAGCCGGGGAGGATAGTAGTGTCGACGGCGCATGGGGTCAGCCGAGCGGCGACACATCCGCCAGCTCCGAGAGAGGTTTCGAGGTCACGGACTCAAATGCGACGAAAACCAGCGTCGACGCGATGAGCTCAACGTTGGCAGAAACCAACGTCGACGCCGCAGGCCCAGCGGCGGTAGAGGATAGAGTCGACGCGATGGGCTCAACGGTGGCAGAAACCAGCGTCGACGCGATAGGCTCAACAGAGGCAGAAACCAAAGTCGATGCCATGGGCTCAATGGCGGCGGAGACTGGCGCCGAGGCTCCGCAAGCGTCAGATGCTGCGAGTCGAGACATTTCGCACGCACCAGAGGCTCCGAGCGCCGCAACCGACCTGTCGCCGATTCTCGACGCGCCATCGTTTGCCTCCGACGTCCCTAATGCACCACTTGACGCCGCCATGGCCGCTGACACGGCTCCAGCCGGCTCGCCTCTTGGTGCTACCTGCACGAAACCATCTGACTGTGCTTTGGGCTATTGCAGTGATGGGGTGTGCTGCGATTCCGCGTGCACGGGAGGATGCCAGTACTGTGCCCTGGTAGGGAAGGTCGGAACTTGCAGCTACGTCACTGGTTCGCCCGCCCCAGGTCATCCTGCCTGTGGGGGCATCGGGGTTTGTGCCGGGGGTTGCGGCGGCCAAGGTGCCTCATGCTCTTTTCCAGGTCGACAGACTAGTTGCGGTGCGGCTATCTGCACGGATGGAACTGCCTACTCAGCGCGCACTTGTGACGGGGCTGGCACGTGTAGTACCTCCCAGTCCACCGCCTGTGGGACGTTTGCCTGCGGAACCACGGCATGCCTTTCGAGTTGTTCTGACAGCAGCCAGTGTGTAGTCGGCGCTGCCTGCGTCAGCTCGAAATGCGTTCAATGCGCAGCAAGTGAGACCGCTTGTTCGAATCTATGCGCGAATCTGCAAACGGACAATGCCCATTGCGGATCTTGCTCGGGGACCGGTTCGGCGTGCTCGGCGAACCAGCAGTGCAGCGGCGGAAAGTGTTTGCTGGCGACAGGTCAACCGTGTACTGCCGACGTTCAATGCGCGGTGGGCGTGTGCGCCTTCTTCTACGTCGACAATGACCAGGATGGGTACCCAAATTTGCAAGCTCGATCCGGGTGGTGTGGCGCGACCTACGCTCTGGCGGCCGGGTTCATCGCCCCGCGCGCCGACGGCAAGTGGGACTGTTGCGATGTCGACACTTTGGTGCATCCCGATCAGGCGCAGTACTTCGCTGTGTCGACTGCTTCGTGTTCTGTCGGATTTGACTACGACTGCAGCGGCACCATTGAAAAGCAGCCCATGGCCGGAAGTGAGCCCTGCGCGTTCGACGCCAATCAAGTCTGTGGTTCAGCTATGGGGACACCTTCAGAGGACTGCGGGAGTCTGCACCACGGTCAGGAGTGCCAGGCGGTGACGACGGTCAGCCCTCCTCTTTGCGTATCCACCACAACAATGGTGACCGGCACCGTTGGCTGCCATTAGCCCCTCAAGGAACACCCATGCAGAAAGTGCAGGCCCACGTCTGGCTCGGCAAATCGAAATTGCACCTGTCGCTGCCAGTGCAATCGCTATCCTCCAAGCAGGTGTCCTTGGGCGTGTGACAGAAGTAGCCGTGACCGCAGCTATCCCCGCAAGAGGTGTGGGGATCAGGGGGGTTGCAGAAGGCCGGGCTGTCACATGCGCAGATAGGGCTGACTGGTGTGGGCGAGCAGAAGCCGCACGGGCCGCAATCCGCGTCGACACGGCAATTGCTTCCGGCAAGGCATGAGTTCGCCACGCTATCCGACGCCGATGCCCGGCACGCGCACGGCTGGCTGGCGGGGCAGTCCGAGTCACTGAAACACTCGTCGTAGTAGCATTGCCCGGCGCAATTCAGGCGAGAGTTGGGTAGACAACGCCCGTTCGTGCCCGCCGTGCAGTCGGCATCCTGGGCGCACAGGCCCGCCCAACCTGGCGAGCAAGTGTTCACGAAAACCGATCCAGGGGCGCGCTCTTGCGGGCAGGCGGAGCCGGCTGGGCGATGGTGGATTGGGACGCGCCCTTCACAGGCCGCACTGGAAGCCTGCGTGCCGCCCGTGGAGAAGGCGCCGCCCATGGATATGGCGCCGCCTTCGCCCACAGCACCGCCCATCGACAACCCGCCGCCAGCCGTGCTGAATTCATTCAGATGCGTCCTTCCACAGGCAAGGCCGGAAAGAAGAAGCAGCGCCAGCGGCAGGACGTCTTTCATCGGACGCTGATGAGCCAGTTTACCAGGTCACAACTTCATCGAAGGCCAGCCCGCCGGTTGACGACTGATCTTCCACCAGCAACACGACAGAATGGCCGACTAGCTCGCTCGTGTCCCACTCGACTACGGCGGTCGCGCCCGATGGAGATGCCGCGCGCACCACCTTTTCTTGGTCGAGCAAAGTCACACGCAACGCCGGATCGGCAGGACCGGACAGTACGAAACGCAAGTGCGACCGGTCAACCGTGAAGGGTGCGGAACGCAACGCTCCTTGCGCAGCCGGGCCCAGGCGCGTGGAATCCGCGGCGAAGCGGCCATACATCCCAGGAGGCGCGGGCGCGGGTGCTTTTCCAAATGCCTGTCCTTGCGCGACGAAAATCTGCCAGGTGCCAGTCTCGAAGTCCGCCAAACGGCGGCCTTCAGCCGGCAAGGGTGGAGGCGCCAGGGTAGGGACTAGCAGCGCGTTGGGAGAGGTCTCGGCGCCGGCGAACATGCGCACCGAATCCACGCCTTCGCGAAGCTGCCACCAAAGGTGGTAGCGCGAGTCAACAAAGGGAAACTCGCCGGGCCGTGCCTTCCAGTCGAGCACGATGGCCGAAAAGAACTGCTCCTGCAGCGCTTGGTCCAGGCCCTGGGGCCGGCCCAGTCCCGGGCTGACGTCCCACACTCCCATGCGATGGACAAAGGTCCGCTTGCCCACCAGCGCGCCATAGTAGGTGTGAAAGGGAATGAAGAGATCGCCGGGCACGCTACGCAGCCGATCGAGTAGGCGTCCGGCGGCGACATAGTCGGCCGACTGGGGAACGAAAGCCTTGAGGGTCGGACGCGGGACATGCTGGTTCTGCCAGGCCAGGCCGAGCAGGACTGCACAGGTTGGCACGGCAGAGAGCCAGCGCCGGCGGTCGAGCGCATGCAGCAGCAGACGCCCTGACAGCACGGATGCGGCCAACACGGGAAAGAATACCGCTGGAATGTAGGCGTTGCTGAACGCCCATTGCGTCGAAAAGCCGACCGCAGCATCTACCTCGCCGGCCAGGGCCACTACCCACAGGATGATATCGGTCCGACGCAACCTGCGGGTACAAGCCAAAGCCACTGTGGCGACGATCATGACCACAAAGACCGGCCAGAGGTGCTTGAGGGTGTCGGGCAACACGGATGCAACGACCACTCCCCAACGATAGCCGTGACTCTGATGCAATTTGAAGATGTATGTCCAGAACCAACCGCCCGAGGTCGTGACCAACAGGCCAATTCCCGCCGCCAACGCCGCCGCGGCCGCCCCTCCATAGACCAGGGCGCGCCGCCAGTTGACGATGAGCAGGCCCACGCCCAGGCCCACGCCCATGATGCTGGCCGTCTGCTTGGTGAAGAATGCGGCTGCGATCACCAGTCCCGCGGCCGCCGCACTTTTCCACGTGTCCCCCCGCAGAACCAACCACAAAGCCAGAGCTTCCAACGCCAGCAACAGGCTGTCTGAACGCACCAGATCGAAGAAACCGCCAGTGAATGCAGAGGCCGCCGTGACGGCCGCGGCGCCCGCCAGGCCGACCAGTGCGGCCGAGAAGCGCCGGCCCCGGGCCAGTCCACGTACCTCGCCCGCCACAAGAAGGCCAAGCAACACCAGCGCGGTGAAAAAGGCCAACAGCGAAACCACACGCCCGAGCAGATAGCCGAGGGGAAACACCAACGAGAGCAAGGCCAGCAGGGCGGGATAGAGCGGCGGGTAGAGATAAGGGACGAATTCCAGCGACGGCTTGACGTAGATCCCTTGCCCGGCTGCGATCCGCTGCGCGTGGACCAGCATGCCGCCTTCCATCCACTCGAGGTCAAGCGGGAAGCCGGCGCGTCCCGCGAAGAGGCGCAGATGCCATCCGAGCTGCAGCAGCGCCGGGACGACCGCGACAATCAGCGCGAGCACCAGCAAGCCGCCGATCAGTCTTTCCTTG
The DNA here is from genome assembly GCA_003157775.1 of Myxococcales bacterium. GTDB lineage: Bacteria > Myxococcota_A > Polyangia > Fen-1088 > Fen-1088 > Fen-1137. Next base: position 18,550 of record PMKP01000199.1, read on the forward strand.
GTCTTTGCAGTCATCGGCTACCCTCGCAACGACACCACACTGACCCCGTCGCCGCCCTCGCCCGCGCCGCCGGGCCGGAAGCGCTCGACATAGGGCGAAGTCGCCAGGTACTCGCGCACGACCTTGCGAAGCGCACCGGTGCCGTGGCCGTGGATGATGAACACGGTATCAGCGCCCTCCAAAGCGGTGCGGTCGAGAAATGCCTCCAACTCGCCGAGTGCCTCGTCGGCGCGCTGGCCGCGCAGGTCCAGGGTGTTGGCGCTGCTCTGCATGGCCGCGGGCTCAGCCGGCCGGGCTGCCCGGACGGCATGCGCGCTAGCCTTTTTGCCCGTGCTGGACACGCCAAGCGCCCGATCGGCCAGGGCCTGGCGCAACTTGGTCACGTCGAGCGGCTCCGCATCTGGTAGCGACTCGGTGGCCTCCTTGGCCTTGCGCTCAAGCGCGACCCGCGCGGCCTCAACTGCCTGCGCGGTCCTTGTGCGCTTGGCTTCGCGTACGATCTCGGCGATGGCCTCGCGCGCCTCCCGCACCGCCGCGTCGATGGCCTCGCGCGAACCCACGGCCAGCTCGCGCTCGCGCCGGGTGAGGGCGGCGGCAGCCGCCTGCGACGCATCGGCCTGCGCATCCAGATCCTGTTTGGCCTGCTCCAGTTCGCCGCGAGCCGCCTCCAGTGCCTGGTTCGATCGTTCGAGGGCCTGCTCGCGCTCCTGCAGGTTGCGCAGGGTCTCTTCCAGACCCAAGTTGCCAGCGTCCATCAGCGCGCGCGCCCGGTCCAGCACCGGAGCCGGCAACCCGATGCGCGCCGCGATGTCGAAGGCATACGAGCGTCCCGGCACGCCATCCTTGAGCCGGAAGGTAGGCCGCAGCTTCTGTAGATCATATTCCATGCCTGCGTTGCGGAAACGCGCGTCGGTCTCGGCCAGTGCCTTCAAGTTGTCGAAGTGGGTGGTCACCAGCACCAAGCCTGGCGCGTCGGCCAGCACCTCCAGCATGGCCCGCGCCAGCGCCGCACCCTGTTCCGGGTGTGTCCCCACCATCAACTCGTCACAGAGAATCAGCAAATTCTCGTCAGTCGCGGCCCGCGCGAGGTCGAGAATGGCCGACAGGTTGGCCAGGTGGGCTGAGAAGGTCGACAGATCGCCCGTCACCGACTGCTGGTCGCCGATATCGGCCAGCACCTGGTGAAAGAAACCCACTTGGCTTCCAGGCGCGGCCGGCACGGGCAGGCCCGCGCGCGCCAACAGCGCAGCTAGGCCCACCGACTTGAGCAGCACGGTCTTGCCGCCGGCGTTGGGCCCGCTGACCACCAGGGCTTTGGCCGTGCTGTGCTCTGGAACCAGTCCCAGCGCCACATCATTGGGCGTTACCTTCGACCCCGATTCGACCGCGCGCAAGGCAAGCAGTGGGTGGCGCAGCAAGCGCAAATCGACGATGGGCTCGTCGACTATTTGCACCGGCGCGCCGTCGTAGGCCACTGACAGGCGGGCCGCCGCGGCCAGAAGGTCGAGCCGGGTGAGAATCTCGCGATCCGCGCGCAGCCCCTCGGCCGCCTGTGACACCACCCCAGCGAGTTCTTCCAGGATGCGCCGGCTCTCACGCCGGATCTCGATCTCGGCCACCTTGAGCCGGTTATTCAGCTCGACCAGCGCGGTCGGCTCGACGAATACGGTTTCGCCAGAGCGTGAGGTGTCGTGCACGATGCCAAGTCCCATGGACTTGAACGAGGCCCGCAGCGGCAGCACGAAGCGATCCTCGCGCAGGGTCACGAACTGGTCTTGCAAATAGGGCGCGTACTCCTCGGACTGCAGCAGGCGGTCTGCCTCGCTGCGCACCCGGGCCGCCACCAGATCGCGCTCACGGCGCAGGCGCCCCAGATCGGGCGAGGCCCCGTCGCGCAGCTCGCCGGCTGCATCGAAGGTCTCGCGCGCCATGCGGGTAAGCTCGTCGTGGTAGCCCAAGCCCGCAGCCAGTTTCGACATGCGCGGCGCCTGGATGCGTGGGTCTTGGTCAGCGATGCGCCCATAGAAACGGCGGGCGCTGGCCGCGGTCTCACAAAAGTCCGCCACCTGGCGCAATTCCTCGGGCCCGAGCGGCGCTCCCTGCGCGACCGCCTGCAAGTGCGCCTCGATCTCGGGGAAGCCCAACCCGGGCAGCGATTCTCCCAGTCGCAACAAGGTCTGCAGTTCGCTCACCTCCGCCATGCGCCCGCGTGCCTCGGCCGCCGATTCACACAGGGGCAAGCCCTGGCAGGCCGTCCGTCCGCGCGACGAATCGGCCTGCGCGGCTAGTCGTGCGCATAGCTCGGGCCAGTCGAGAAACTCGCGGTACTGGCGGGCAAGGGAGTCTTGAGCGGGGTGATTCATTCTTTAGGCTTCTCTTTACTCGACCTGAATCGTGGCCACGCGCAGGCGATTCTTGCCGTCGCTGGCCGCGGGCGGCGTGACTGGCATGCGGTCCGTCTTCTTGAACAGGCCCACGTACACCGTGTACACGCCGGGTCGTGTGAATGCTGGAAAACCGATGCGCTGTCGGTCGCGGATGTGTTGGCCCGGCCGCCAGCGTTCTATGGGATAAACGCCTTCCACCGGAACATGGTCCAGGTTGCGATAGCTNNTCGACCTCACCGCCGTGCAAGACCTCCGGCGCGGAAAGATCGTAGCCAGTCACGCGCAAGACATCGCCGATGCGGCCGTCGAGCGGATGGCTGGGCACGGGCGCCGGGGCGCCCGGCGCTGACACGCCGAACCCGATCTTGTCGGCATAACCCACCGGCAGCGAAAGCAGCGCCACCCGCGCCCGCAGGTCGGCTTTCAGCAGCGAGCACTCGGGCTCGCCCGCGGGCGTCCCCCACAAGTCGCGCGCTTCGGCCGGGTCGTGGGCAAGGTCGTAGCACTCGGTGGTGTTGTCCGGGGTCCAGTTCCAGATCAGATGGTGGCTGCCCGTGACCCACGCCCGCCGCTTGACGTCGCCCTCGTAGCTGACCTCCTGAAACACGGGCTGTGGCGCCGTGCCGTCTACCGTCCCGGCCAGCAGGTCCACCAGGGAACGGCCGAGAAACCCCGGCTCGTGCGGGCCGCGTGCCAGGTTGACCACAGACGGCGCCAGGTCCACATGGCCCACCGGGGTGGCGCTGCGCCGGGGCAAAAGGCCAGGCACGCGCACGATGAACGGGACCTTGGTGTGGGGCGCATACAGGTGATAGCCGTGGGCGCTGATGCCGTGTTCGCCCAGTGACTCGCCGTGATCGCCGGTGACGATGATCACGGTCTTGTCCCACAATCCCAGGGTCTTCAACTCGTCGAGCACGCGGCCGAAGTGGTGGTCGGTGAACCAGATCTCGCCGTCGTAGAGGTCGGCCTGGCGGTTGCCAAAGTCGGGCGCCTCGGGGTGGTGTTCATAGTTGAGGTGCGGGTCATAGAAGTGCATCCACAGAAAGAACTTCTCTTGCCCGTGTTCGCGCAGAAACGCGATGCCTTTGTCGGCCATCTGGCGTGCGGAAGAGCCCACCGACTCCGCGGGACCGTTGACGTTGACGTGCAGGGCGGCACACTGGTCATCGTAGTAGTCGATACCGCGCTCGAAGCCGCGGCGGTCGGCGCGGTTGAAGTAGCTATAGGCGTAGAAGGCCGCCGTGGTGTAGCCGAGATCGTGGAGCACCTCGCCGATGGTGCGCATGCTGCGATCGATGCGCGGCCACCAGATGGACTCGTCCCACTTGATGGCTGACGGCCAGCGAGAGGTGGCAATGGCCGGCATCGAATAGCGGGTCGAGGGCGCGTGGGCCCAGCCGTTCTCGAAGAGAACGCTCTCGCTGGCCAGCCGGTCAAGCACTGGTGTTGTCGGACGGGGGTAACCGTAGCAGCCGAGGTGATCGGCGCGCAGGGTGTCGATGGTCACAAAGAGGAACTTGAGGTCAGCCGGGACCGAAGCGGGTACGGGATGAAAGGGCGGCGAGCGCAGCGACTGGACGCTGGCGTCTTTGCCGTCGCAGTCCTGATCGATGCCGTCGTCGGGCCAGTCCTGGGCACCGGGGTTGCGCCCGGGGTCATGGTCGTCGCAATCGCCACCGCCGAAGAAGCGCGAGTAGCCGTCGTGGTCAGAGTCGAAGCTGCGCTGGCCAAGGGCCACCAGCGCGCCGGTGAACCCCGCGTGAGCCGAGGCGGCCTTGCGCGCGGGCTCGGATTCGCTGACCACCAGCACAGTCACCGCCGCAAGCACCGGCAGGCCCACGAAAAGCGCGGCCCGCCGCCATCTTCTGCCAGCGGCAGGACGTCGTGGGAGGAGCAACCCCAGGACCAGCGTGGCCAGCGCCAGCGCCGCCACCACACGCACCTCGTTCCAGGCCAGGAACTGAAAATCCTGCGCCCAACGCGCGCGAATGAGCAGCCCGGCCGGAACCCCGAACAACAGCAAGGCTGCGCCCAGAGCCTTGGGCCACGCCAGGCGCGGCCAGGCGAGGCTGGCGCGGCCCATGACCCAAGGCAGAACCACAGTGAGAGCCCCGGCGAGGATCGAGCGCACAACCTTTACGTCCCGAGGCAGAGGCGCCCGCGTGCGCCATACGACGAAGAACACGGCCACCTCAAAAAGCAGGGCGAAAAGCGGCGCCAGCAGCAAGAGGCCGGCGGCGGTCAGGTTCGCCGGCATCGAAGCGCTGCTGGCTGGCTGCGATCGAGGCCGGAAAAACGGCAGGGCGCGCGCCAGGGCCGGCCCGAGGACCGCGGCGGCGGCGGCGGCCAGCAACGATGCCAGGGCCACGATGCCCGCGGCCAGAAAGCGGTTCTTGCGATCCGACGTCCCAGACAGTGCCAGCACCGGCGCAATCGCTGCCAGTCCACCAACCACCAACCAGCCGATCCCCGAGCACACCCACCGGCTCGCCCTCTGCCGCCCCCAGGCACCGAGGCCCAGCAGGGCGGCCAGGATCACGCCGCCGGACGCGCCGATCAACAGGTCGAACCCGGCCACCAATGCCACGCACGCAAGCAGCCGCGTTCCGCCCAGATGGCCGAGTCGTGCAGCCCGAATGCCGTCGGCGATGCCAACCACAGCCCCGCTCACCAGGGCGGCGCGGTAGATCGTCAGCGAAAGGCTGCGGGGGCTTGGCACGTCAACCTATGGCTACCAAGGAAACCACCGGGTTCAAAGCCAAGAGACGAATCCGTGGTCCCACGGCAAGCCCGCGCGAAGCCGGCGGCTGACGAATGCTATTCTCGCGATCCGTGACCAGTTCGGAAGCGCCACCGTTCTATGATGCACGCAAGACTGCGTGGGCCAAGACGATAGTCTTTCGGGCAGTACCGGATCGCAGCCACGCCTCAGCAGGAACCTGCGCATGATCCCGAACGAAGGTCACTTCGTGTGGTTTGGACCGACGTTTCCGTTTACCCACGCACTGGCAATACGCTCGCTGTGGCTGACGAACCAGCCGTCAGCGATTCACCTGTACCTGTCCGACGATCTCACGGGACAGCCCCACTTCGACGCGCTCCGGGCCGAAGTCTCAGCGCTTCGCATCCACGGCACCGGCTTCGACGAGTTGACCGAGGGGGTGGACGTCGAACGCAACGAGTTGCGGGAGGCCTGGGATTCGTTGCTGGCCGAGCGTCGCTTTGCCGCGCTGTCGGACGTTATCCGCTACCTGGTGTTGCACCGATCGGGCGGGGTCTATATGGATTTCGACACCATCACCGTGCGCGACCTGGCGCCGCTGCGGGCCGCCCCCGGCTTCTGTGGTCGCGAGGCGATCCTGGTTCCCGGCGCGCTGGAACGTCGCTCGAAGGTGCTGCGCCGGTTCCGGACAGGCCCGCTGCACGCGGTCCGGCTGGCCTGCGCAAGCTTCCGCGGCGGCGTACGCTGGTTCAAGCGCATCGAGCACCTCTACGCGCTGTCCATCAACGGCGCGGTGCTGGGTCTGCCGGCCGGTCATCGCGTGACTCGGCAAGCGCTGAGCCACGTGCCCGCGCTGCACCGGGAGGTGGGGCGACGGCGACCCCGCATCGGACCCGACCTGTTGCAGGATCTGATTGAGGGGTGTGATGACGTTGCGGTGCTGCCGCCCGCAGCTTTCTACCCGCTAGGTCCGTACATGACGAGGCACTACTTCCGTTCCTACGATGACGTCGACCGGCTCGAACGCGAGGTAGTCACAGACCAAACCTACGTCATCCATTGGTACAACGACAGCTCGCGTGGGCCGGGCGAGATCGATTGCGAGTCGATCCGCCGAGAGGCGGGACACCAGCTCTTCGCGCACCTGGCGTTGCGCTATCTGCCATGAAGCCGTTCTTCTCAGCCGACGAGGTCCGAGTCAGTCTGAGCCCTGCCCTGGCTTCCAGTCGAGAAACGTGAACGGCGTCACCGCGCCATTGGCGGCAATGGTGCGCACGCGAAGGATCAGGCACATGATGACCCCCAGGACGGGGTCGAGGCCCAGAAACTTGAAGAGGAAGAAGGAAGTGCCCTCTGACACGCCCACGCGCGCCGGCAGTACCGCGATCACGTAGTCGGCCACATTCAGGGTCGCGTAGACGAGCAGCACCTGGCCAAAGCTGTAGTTCGCGCCCAGCGCCCGTAGCGCCACGAAGCAACTTGCCCATCCCGTCATGCGCGCGACGATCTGGAGGAAAAAAACTTTGAGGTAGGCGGCCGGTCGCTCGTGCCAGAACAGCTTGACTTCGCGGTCAATGTGGCGTGCCACCTCGACCCAGTGGCGCGGATGGCGACGCAAGATGGGGATGAAGGCCAGAGCGCGCAGGAAACCTGCGGCCGCGCCGTAGCGGATGAACAGGCGCAAGCCGAGATAGGGAATGAAGGCCAGCGCGTTGGCCGCGAGGATCACGCCCACATGGAACCGATCCATTTCACCGCACAGGGCCCAGCCGCCCAGAGCCGCTGCCATCGAGAGCGCGGGGCGCGAGATCTTGAACACGTAGTTCCAGATGATCGTGCCCGACACGGCCGGCTGGGTGCCGAACTGCTCGTGCAGGAGCATCCCCTTCAAGACCTCGCCTGACTCCCAGGGCAGGATCAAGTTCAGCATGGAGCCGGCCGCGTTGACCGTGATGGCGAATCCCAGGCGGAGGCGCTGGCCCATGACGACCCACAGGGCCGCGCCGTCTGCCACCGTCTCGGTCCAGCCGAGCAGCATGAGAATCGCCATTGCGGGCCAGCCCACCCGATGGAGCGCGCCGCCCACGGTTGCCCAGCCGATGCGGCCGAGCAGCCAGGCCAGCCCGGCCAGCGAACCGGTCACGCACACGAGCTGGACGAGGGTTTTGCGTCGCACTAGTGCCCCTCCACCAGGCGCTGGCAGAGGTCCCCGTGCATCTTGCCCACGTTCTCCCAACTCGTCTCCTCAGCGAAGCGTCGAATCTTTTCCTTCATCTGGCGCGCCCACTCCTCGTCGCGCAGCAAGCGCACCGTGGTCCTAATCCATGCCTCGCGGTCGTTTACCTCTACCGTCAACCCGCGATCGATGTTCAACTCCACTTCGTCGAATTTAGCAATGCGCGAGCAGATCATGAGCTTGCCCATGCCGGCGGTCTCGTGCATCACACCGCTGACCGAGCTGTAGTCCTGCCGGTAGGGCATGGCCACCACGTCGGCCGTCGCGCGCACCACGGGAACCACGTCCTGGGGGATAAAGCCGCCCCAGAAACGACAACGACCCGAGATGCCGAGCAGGGCCGCACGCGCGCGCAGGTAGCTGACGTAGAGGGCCCAGCGCCGGTGGCGCGTGTGACCGCCGACCAGGAGAAATGCCTCGGGAACCTGTCGTTGCACGCCCCGGAAGACGTCGAGCAGGAACTCGATTCCTTTGCCCAACCAGATGAAGCCAAAGAACAGGATCACCTTGGCATCCTGGGGAACTTGTAGTTGGGTTCGGCTCTGGGCAACGTCGCCCTCGGGCAGAATCTGGCTGCCGTGCGGGACCACGGCGATGCGATCAGGCGCCACCCCGCGCGTGATGAGATCGTGCTTCATGCGCGGGCTGTGCACGGTGATGAGCGAAGCGCTCTCGGCCACGGCCCGGTCGAAGGCGGCCGCGCTGTGCCCGGGCCGGTAGCCCGAGCGCCAGGTTTCCGGATACACGGAATGTGTGTTGACCACCGGCCGGACGCCAAGTTCACGCAGCCGGGTCAAGAGTCGCGGGAGGCGATTGTCGTGGCCGAAGAGATCCTTTGCGTATTGGACAATCAAAACGTCGGGCTGCGCGGCCGCGGCCGCGGCGGCGATCGGCTCGACGTAGTCTTGGTCGCGGCGGTAACACGGGATGCATTGGTACGCCTCGGTGTCGGCCGGGGCTGATCCGATCTCGGCCAGGATGGTATGGCGGTCTGGCCGATGGGCTCGCATGCCCTGGATGAGCAGGTCCGTATAAAGCGACAGCCCGTAGCCGATGGGCCAGAAGGTGCTCAGGTGGGCGATCTTCATGGCGACGGGGAACTCGCGGGGAAACTCGCCGTGTGCTTGATGAACGGCCGATAGCGCAGAAGATAGTACGCGTAGGCGAAGCCGAACTGCACGCGACGCGGCCATGACAGCCCGTCGAAGCTAGGCCAGAACAGGTTGCACGTGCCGCAAGGTGGGATTTGCTTACGCCGACCCTGGCGGTGCATCGCGCGGTAGGCGCGAGCGCGCGGGCCATTGTAGATGTCCAGAATCGATTCCTTGCTTGCGTCGCCCCAGCCGAACTTCCCTTCCGTGTCCATGCAGCACAGGGTCACCAGCCCGTTCGACAGGATGTCGACGCGCGTGATGTGCTCGCAAGAATACGACGGCACCGGCAGCGAGCTCTTGACGTCGCCCAAGTAGTTGAACAGTCCGACGATCATACAGTTGACCTTGCGCTGTTTGCAGTAGGCCACGAAGCGCGCCTGGTCGGCGGCGGCCGTGTCGTCGGTACGGGTCATGCGAATCGTGATCTCTCGCGCCAGCCGCGCTCGGCGCGAAGGATCGACGAGGTAGTCGATGTTGCGCAGCGTGCGCTCGAGCCCCAGCCCCATGACCGCCTCGTACTTGGCCGGATCCAGGGTATTGATACTGATGAAGAGATGGTCGATGCCGACGCTCTGCAACTCGTCGACCCGTTTGGGTACGAGAGCGAAGCCGTTGGTGTAGAGCCGCAGCTTGGTGGCCGGCAGCCGCTCGCGCAGGTACTGGAGACGCGGGACAATCTGCGGATCCATGAACGGCTCGCCGTTGAGAAACGGCTCGATGGCCTGCACCTGGAAGCTGGCACAGTCGTCGATGATCTTTCGGTAGAGTTCGTCCGACATCACCTCCCGATCGCGATTCATGGCGCGGTTGGGACAGAACGCGCACTTGGCGTTGCACGCGTTGGTGGTCTCGATTGCGACCAAGCGCGGAACCTCGCGCCTCTCGTGCTTCAGCATGGGCGCGCCTCCATTCTCTGCAAACCCGCGCTCATGAAGGCGTCGTGCTCCTCCGTACGAGGATGGCGCCGAACTCCATGTTGAAAGAGCGCCGGAGAAAAGGTGAACGAATCTCCGGGAATGGCTGTTCTTGGTAGAATTGCCTCAACTCCGTCATGTTCACGAAGCGGTCGTTCGGAGGCAGGATGAGAGCACCGAACCAGCGACTCCTGATCGCTCGCGAGACGTCGCGGGCTACCTGGCCGGGATTCGTCACGTCGAGATCGGTCAACGTCCCGTAGTGTGCCACCCAGGGCTTCCCAGCCATCGCGGCAAAGGAAGGAAAGGTGGGGAACCAGATCGGCCCATCGACTTTCTTCAGAGTCTCCACCAGCTGGCCGGCCTCCTTGACCGCCTCTGCCGTCGGAAGGAACAGTGCCGGGTTGTAGGCCAGCATGGCGAGCTGGGCCACCGCCGCGAGGCCCGCGATACGTCTTTCATCGAGACCATGCCTCGCGATCCACCGCGTTCCCTCCGCGATTGCCATGGCGCCCACGGAAATCGAAGGCATGAAATAGTTGATGCTGGCGCCTTCCTTCGCACGAAGGATTAGGGACGCCAGCGTCCACAGCCCAAACACCAACGACCACGACCACTCCAGCCGGGCGAGAGGCGCGGCAGAGGCTTCTCCGCGAGATCTGAATCGCAGGATCAGCGCGGCGGCGGCGAAGAAGACCGCGAACGGGATCACCGCAACCAGGAACAACGGACCGCGGAGGAAACTGGCCCAGAGGAGCGGACGACTTCCGGCCGCCCGAAGCATCCAGAAATAGAACAGCGGATTCAGAAGGTCTCCGTTCACCCAAAGGTATGTGAGGATGGAACACGCGAAGGCGAGCGCGAAAGCCGCCGCTCGACCGACCCGCCTCTTCACGAACACCGTGTCGAGGCCGACCAGACCCATGAGGAGCAGCCCCGGCTGCTTGGTCAGCGTCGCGAGTGCGCCGAATACACCGGCCAGCGCCGCTGACCAAAGGCTCTCGCTTTCCAGCAAGAGAGCCGTGCTGACGAAGAGCAGAAACACGAACAGGGTGTCCACTCGTGCATTGTCGTACCAGAACTCCAACCGGCCATAGGTGGCGGGAAAGATTGCGGCGAGAGCGAACGCCATCCTCCAAGTCATCGCTTTTCTTCCGCGCAGGACCCAGAGGGCGCCGATGAAGATCCCCGCGGAGGACACGATAGACACGAGCCGCATTGGCAAGAAGGACACGCTGTTTCCGTCGATATGCAGCAGGCGCCCGACCAGCGCCGACAGATCCACAAAAAACGGTGGATACAGGCAGCTCGCGCCATCGAAGATGGAGGGCGAAGTATAGAGGGGCCTGCCGAGCATCCTCGCCGCGACCATGCTGTGCATCGCGGACTCCGACCAGTTGATTTCGAACGGATAGGGCAAGCGCAGCGAGGCAATCACGACGAACGCGAGCATGAAGAGCCCTGCCACGGCGGCGGCGCCGATCTCCAGACAGTTCGTCGCTTTGGAAAGGGGACTTGTCGAGAAGATCACTCTCGCCCAGGAATGCCTCTCCTCCGCTTTCTGGCCCAGGCTCAGGGCTGGGGTGTCGCTGCGATACATGTAGTCACGTCGGCGGAGAGAACCATGATGAGTCATGCATAATGGCACCATTCACCAGACCCAGACAACATCACCGAACTGCGCTGCACGCCGAACGCACTAGCCCATCCTCTCCACGAGGCACCATCCTGTGCAGCCCGGGCCCGGCGAGAAGTGGTTTCCCAACGCGCAATCTCGTGGTAGCAATCGCCGGAACATGAAGCAACCATTGCGCGGCGCGATAGTTGGCTACGGATTCATCGCTGGCCAAGGCCACGCGCCCACCTACGCCAAGCACATGGGCAACGGCCGGGCGGTCGAGATCACGGCGATTGCCGACATCTGTGGAGCTCGCCGGCAGGCAGCGCATGAGATGTTTCCCTTGGCCCGCGTTTTCCAGGACCATGCCTCGCTCCTCGCCGCCGAGGCTGGGAAGCTGGATTTCCTGGACATCGCGACGCCTCCGGCCCATCACGCCGAAATCGCCCATGCTGCGCTCGAACGGGGGTTGCATGTGCTGTGCGAGAAGCCCATGGCGACTACCGCCGAAGACGCGCGGGCTATGCTCCAGCACGCGCGCGAGGTCCGACGGGTCATTTTCCCCTGCCACAACTACAAACATGCGCCGGTGGTTAAGGTGGTGCGCAGCATCCTGAACGAGGAAGTCATCGGTCCCGTGCACCAGGTGACCATGCAGACGTTCCGCAACACACATGCCAAGGGCGTCAAGGAATGGCGGCCTGATTGGCGCCGCGAACGCGTCTTGTCGGGTGGCGGCATCGCCATGGACCACGGTAGCCACACCTTCTACTTGGCCTTTGACTGGATGGCTGCCTACCCCACAGCCATAACCGCCCATGCTTCGACCGCCGACGGCCACGACACCGAGGATGTCTTCGGCTGCACATTGACCTTCCCCACCGGGGTTGTGTCGGCCCACCTTTCGTGGACCGCGGGTGTGCGCAAAGTCATGTACACGCTACATGGCAAAAAGGGTGCAATCCGAGTTGAAGACGAGGACGTCGAGCTGGCCGTGCTGGAAGCGGGCCCTGGCGTGGTGGCGCCTGGATCACCGGGTAAGTGGCGCTTCGAGCACCGGGTGGCGCCGTCTGCTTGGATGGACGCCAGTCACGAGGGCTGGTTCAGCTCGTTGTTTGACGAGTTTCGCGGCGCCCTCGCGCGCAGCGAGTACGTGGGCAGGGACGCCATGGAGGCCTGCCTATGCGTAGAGCTCATCGAGCGCGGATACCGGTCCGCCGCCGAGGGCAGCCGCGTGCTCGACCTGCCCGACGGCACCATTGATCGGATGGCCCGGCCGCGCGCCCCACGGCCACTAGAGGCGCCGGGCCGCGAGGTCGAGGATCTGGTCTAGCCGCGCCCGAGCCGGAGTTTCACCACAGTCTCGCCTCCGGGCCGCTGGCCCGGATCCTTCAGGCGTGAAACTGACAAATCCGAGCCCGGTTTTCTGCTCCACCAAGCCACAGTGCACACTAAGAAGATCAAACAGTTACAGTCGAGTTTCAGGCTAGAGGGCACAGAGGCCACAGAGCCGGATCGGGAAAAAAGAAAGGGTTGGTTCTGTCCGGTCCGAACCCTTTCTTCACTTCCGATCTCTGTGTCCTCTGTGCTCTCTGTGGTAAGAAAGCACTCTACGGAATCGTCGGCTGGAAGAGCAGATCCATTAGTGCTCGCCCCCGCAGACCAAGGTACCGGCCGGACGCGCAGGTGGCCTCGTTGTAGCTTCGCAGGGTCGGATCGCCGGACACACCTTCGCCGCAAACCATGAAGGGAACCGGGTCACGGGTGTGCTTGCGCAGCTTGACCGGCACCGGATGGTCAGGCAGCACCATGACACGCAACTTGTCGGAGTGGACCTTGCGATACTCGTCGAGGAAGACCTTGATGAGTCGGGCGTCGCAGTCCTCGATTCCCTTGATCTTGTTGGCCAGGTCACCCAGGTGGCCGCATTCGTCCACCGCCTCCACGTGCACATAGACGAAGTCGTTGCGACGCAGAAGGTCCACCGCCGCACGCGCCTTGTTTTCGTAGTTGGTGTCGAGGAATCCTGTGGCTCCCTCGGGCCGTAGCGACTCCATCTCGCCTAGCAGGCCAAGACCCAGGATCACGTCCACCGCGGAAATGATGCCGCCCTTCTTTCCGTGCAACTTTTCAAACGACGGCATCTGCGGCTTGCGGCCGCCGGACCAGGGCCAGATGAGATTCGCGGGGTTGTGACCCTCCGCCCGCCGCTTCACATTGACGGGATGGTCTTCCAGGATTTCGCGCGACCTGAGAACTAGCTGGCGCAGAAGCTCGGCAGTGGGCTCGGCTTCGGGCTTGGCCGCCCGGGGTAGGATCTTCCGCCATTCCAGTCCATGCGACGAATCCGGCTTGTCGTAGGCCACGTCCGCGGAGAATTCCTTGCCCACAAGATAGAGGATGTGGCGATAGGAAACGCCCTTTTGCAGCCGAATCTTGTCCGTGCCCAGTCTCATAGACAGAAACGCGATGATCTCGGCCGCCTCAGGCTCGGAGATGTGGCCGGCTGAGTAGTCTTCGAGGATCTCGCCCTTGACCGTGATGATGTTCATGCGGAAGGCCACGGTTTGCTCGTCGAGCGGCACCCCCAGCCCGTAGCTCTCGATGGCGCCGCGGCCGGTGTACGCGCTGGCCAGATCCCAGCCCAGCACAGACATATTGGCCACGTCCGACGAAGTGGGGAACGCCTCGGGAAGAGTCACAAAGGTGCCGAACTGTGCCTTCTGTGCCAGCTCGTCAAGCGTGGGCGTGCGCGCAGCCTCGACCGGCGTCTTGCCGCCCAGCTCGGGCAACGGGTAGTCGGCCATGCCGTCGATGAGAAAGACCACGTATTTCATGGCGTCCGTCTTGCTTTCCCGGCTTGGCATAGCACAGCGCAGGCTCGGCCGCGTCACTGATGTGAGCGAGCGAGTGATAGACGTCCTGCGGACGACCACAACAGCCACTGCCGCCTATCGCGCATGGCGTCCTGCGAGCACTTGACGGACTCAGCCGCTTGGATATCGTGACTCCACTCGAACAGTGAACCGACGTGTTCTCATGGAGGAAAATCCAAGATGCGAAAGAACATTGCGATCCTGTCAATTCTTACCACGAGCCTGATGTCCTACGCCGCCATGGCGCAGGACGAAGCTGCCCCGTCTCCTGAAGGTGCCCCACCTCCGGAAGCTGTCCCACCGGGACCCGAAGCTGCGCCTCCTGCAGCGGCCCCTCCAGAGCCTGCTCCCGCGCCCGCAGTCGCGCCTGCTGCAGCACCAGCAGGCTATCCGGACGAGTACGCTCTGCGTCCTCTCACCCTGGCGGCCGGCATGTTCCAGGGCACCCTGCCGATCGTGCTCAATCTCTCCAAGGACGCCGTACTCAAGCCCGTGTCGATACCGCTCGACCTGCGCTTTGGCGTGACCAACGAACTCGAGGTGTTCGTGAGCCACACCGTACTTGGCGCGCCGATGGCATGGGGCGGGGGCCTCTGCCTGGGCGGAACAAACCGAGGCTGCGCCAAGGCGTACAACAACGTCAATCTCGGCGGGCAATTCTCTTTCGTTAAAGCCAGCGGGGTGGAGCTTTCCGGCTTGCTCGCTGCCGAGTTCAGGCAGTTCTCTCCTGACATGCTGTTCGCCGTCGACGTGGGCGTTGGCGTGAAATACGTCGCTGCGCCGGTTTCCGTGAAGCTCGCCCCCCAGATCGGCATCGGCGTCAACAACCGCGCGGCGCAGAGCCTGAGCAACAAGGAGGATATCGCGGTTCCACTCCAGATCGTTGTCCAGGCTACCCCGGTGATCGCCCCCTTCCTCGACACGGGCATCTTGGGATCAACCCAGGATTTCGGTAAGAACTACATCGTTCCCCTCGGCATCGGCGCCAGCTACCTCGCGATGCACGGC
>PMKP01000323.1 GCA_003157775.1 Myxococcales bacterium
TCAGCGCGCAGGCCGAGGATCAGGCGGTGCTCCTCCATCTGCGGCTTCCCTGGACACAGGTGCGCTTCAACGTCGCGGGAGCGATCTTCGTCGATGCTGCGACCCTGCTCGAGCGTTTCCCCGGCGGCACCAGCGTCCCCCCGCCCAACATTACTCCTCCCCCGGTGCGCTCCAAGCTCAAGGACATCCACGCCGGCTTCGGCGGTGGGGCGCGCGTCATTCTGCCGGGAGTGGTGATCCCGGCCCTCAAGCTCGACGTGGGCTACGGCATCGACGTGCACAGCGTGGCCGTGACGGTCTCCATCGCGGGTGGCGGGCTATAGGCCGCACGCGGTTCATAGATCCAATTGGATTCCGACCTCGACCACTTGCTCGACCGGGATCGAGAAATGGTCGGTCGTGCTGCGCGCGTTGCGTGCCAAGAACGTGAACACCAACCGGCGGCTGGACCGCCGCAGTGGGTTCGATCGAATCTGCCATGTCGCTTACATACCCGCACGTAGAGCAGCTTTCGAGCCACCGAGCAGACGCAAGCAACTTCAGGGGGTTGTCTTCGCAGACAGCTCCAGAAGACTGGCCGGATCAATCAAGATGAAGTAGCCTTTCGTTCAATTCGAAGGGGACAGCGGATACGCGTCGACAGGCCGACGGAATAGGCCGACGGAATCAACGCACTGGCGTCAGGCCTGATTCGTGACCCGGTCGGGAGTTCCCATGACATTTTTCAATTTGGATGAATTGACAGGCTGCGACTTGCTGCGCGGCTTGGTCTTCGGAGGGAAATCCAATTCCGAAATAGAGACCCGCTTGGACGCCCTGTTCGGCACCCCGGAGGATTTTCAGGGGGTGGCTTTTGAACTTACGGGCCTGACCGTGCCCGAGGAAACGGCCAGAGCTGTTTTCAAGTCCCTGGCCGCCCATCTTCAGGATCTGCGTGAAGTCCTGAAGCGGCCGATCAGTGTCCGGACCGCCGCGCTGGACCTTTCCGATCGCCTGGAGAGTTTTCTGCGACAAGAAGGCGTGGTGCGGGAACTGTCTCATGAGAACCTGGTGCGGATGGCTTTTGTTGACTATTCTTCCCCTGACAATCAGCCTTCGGTTCTAAGGGTTTCCGGGTAGAGAGCTCAACCATGCCTTCCTGCTATGCTCGATACCCAATGGGTTGGCTTTGGCGTGCGCTTTGGGTTGCCCTCGTCTTGAGCGCGAGGCCGGCGTTCGGCGGCGAATGCACGGTCTCGCTGGTCGGCGGGGAACCTGCGCTGCAGCACCTGAATGCAGAAGCTCGTCTCCGCTTCATTCACGAACGCTTGCGCATCGACGCGCACCATGCCCGCATCTGGAGTTACTCTTGGGGCGCAATCTATTCGGCGCTCGCCACTGGCCAATTCGTAGCCGCACCTCTGGTGTCCCACGCGTCGGGATTGGATCTGTACCTGGGCGGTGGCGCCGCGCTGATTGGTGTGATTCCGCTGGTGGTCACACCGCTAAAGGTTATGCGTGATGAAGGGCGCCTCGACGAACTTGAGGCCGAGACCCTGCGAGCAGATCCCTGTGTCGCGCTTGCCCGGGCAGAGGAATTGTTGAACAGAGATGCGGCGAATGAAGCTCAGGGGCGGAGTTTGCTCTTTCATGGCGGCAACGTCGTCGTTAACGCCGGTATCTTCCTAATAATCGGTGCCGGATTCGGCCATTGGACAAGTGCGACCATCAGTCTGCTGACCGGTATTGCGACAGGGGAAATCATGATCTTCACTCAGCCGGTCGGTGCTCTCAAGGCTTTGCGCCACTATCGCCACGGTGACCTTGGCTCTTCACCCGACGGGATTCGCATTGGACTTGCACCCTTGATCGCCAAGGATGGGTCGGGCATGGTCTTGGTCCTGACTTACTAGTACCGGCCAGAGAGAGGCAAGAAGAATTCCGCCAGAAACAGACGACGGGCACGGATCGGAAGGCGCGGTTGTTGGCGGCCGCGGGGCGCGGCTGATTCAGACGCCTTCCGTGTGCATCGGCCCGCGCGGCTTCTTCGCTTCTCCGGTTTGGATTCTTTCGTATTCCGCAATCACCTGCGCGCCCAGCAACAGCAGCGTGGCGGCCATTTCCAGGCTGAGCAGCACGATGATGGCAGTGGCGAGCGAACCGTACACCACGCTCACCTGCGACAGCGTGCCGAAATACCAGCGCAGCCCATGGCGGATGAATTCCCAAAGCAGGCCCGCCGTGGCGCCGCCGATTAGCGCGTGTAGCGCCGACAGCCTGCCTACCGGCATGAAGTAGTAGACCGCTGAGGTGAGCAGAATTTCCACGGTCACGCCGCCGACGTAGATCAGCAAGCGCGAGAAGCCGCTCAGCGACCAGCTATGCCCCAGGATAGCGAGATTCGCGCCGCCTATCGTCACCAGGTCGGCGATCACGAACGTGCCCACGAACAGCGCCGCGCCGATGAAAACGATGTAGCCGAAGGGCAGCAGCAGCAGGGAAATGAGGAAGTGCCGCCTGCGCTTGGCCACGCGGTGCAGGAAGATTACCGAGATTGCGCTCTCCAGCACCTTGAAGCCGAGCGAGCTGAAGAACAGCATCGTGATGAGCAGCACCCAGCCGATCACCTCGCGGTGCTCAAGGAACCTCCGCAGCTCCGCCACCACCGCATTGCCTTCGCCCGGCACCACGTATTCCAGTGCCCGGCGCAACGTTGCCAAAAGCACGTTCTGGTCGATCACGTGCGACAGCGCGATAACCATGAGGATGAGCAGCGGCGAGATGGACAGCAGCGCGTAGTAGGCGACTGCGCCGGCGAGTAGCAGGCCCTGGTTCGCCTGGAAGGCTTTCAGTACCTGGAACGCAAAGGCGACTGGGTTCTTGAGGACGTGGACGGTGCGAGGGTTGATGATCTTCATGGGTGGCCTTGGCTGACACGCTATTCTATCGCGACGGGGTCGGGGCTTTACCAAAAACCCCGTGGTTCGCGACCGGTCATCCCGGGGGCGACGCCGACGCCACTTTGTCGGCGACAGACTTCCACCCAGGCGTCGGCTCTGGCGCGATCGATCTCGGGACAGGGGTGCCAGCGGGCATCAGCCCGAGCACGCAACATGTCGACCTGCCGGTGAACATGGAGCCGCCGCTCAAGACCAACGGTTTCTGTCCGAGGCCCGAGCGAGCGGGAGAGATCGACCTGGGAGCCATGGAGGACACACCGTAGCGCCAGTCGAAAACTCGGGCTGGCGATGAGGGCCGGCCCGAATTGGCCGCGATAGCGGAGGCGTAGCGTTCATCCACGATTCACCTGCAAGAGAGGAACTTGCGGCAATGAATCCGTGACGTCCTTACCCACGCCGATTACTTCCGGCGACGGCGGAGAGCGACGAGGGCTGCGAGACCCGCGAGTGCGAAAATGGCTCTGCTGTCCGGGCTGGAAGTGCCGCCATTCACATGGCACGAGCAGCCAGAGGACCCGGGTGGAGCCTTGCTGGCGGCACCTGCATCGGTAGTCGGCACCTGCGTCTCTAGATAACTGCCGCTGACGAGGGTCGTGATTGAACTCGGAGGCAGTGTGATGTTGCCCGGAACGACAGTACCCAGATCGACCGCGTTCTCGCTCGCCGAGGTGCGAATCGCCTTGTACGACGACGGCAAATTGTCGCCCGCGATGGTCAGAGGCGTCGCCGTTGTTCCCGTGTTGATCGCGACAACCGTGAAAGCCCCCATCTGCGTGTTGTCAAAGGCCACGGCGAGGACGTTGGCGTCGCTGCTCTTGACATCGACCATCTGCGCGCCGGGGCGGATGTAACGATAATACTGCTTCGAAACATAGTAGTTCTTCCCAGGGTTTTCGGGACCTGCCATGAGATCATTTTCATTCAAATCCGCGGGCGTGGTGCCGCCGCTTCCCTGCCAGTAGAGCCACGCCGTCATGTGCCCGTAGTACAAGCCCGCGTAAATCGCCTGCGCCAGATCGAAGGCTCCTGAGCAAGTGCTGATCGCATTCGACGTGCAGGGGCCGCCCGTCCAGGTGTGGTTGTAGCCTGATGTCTCGGTCACCCAGAGCGACTTGTTGGTGGAT
>PMKP01000126.1 GCA_003157775.1 Myxococcales bacterium
GGTCAGCAGCACGCCGCCACCGAGCTCGCTGCGAGCCGCATAGGTCTGCCGGTAATCCTCATACGGATGCCAGGCCGGCATGTACTCGCCATAGACGGCGTTGGCTGCGACAACCCGGCCCAGGGTTCCCCCGTCCAGCAGGCCCTTCACCCGAGCGAGCAGGGGATGGAATCGCCACTGGTAGCCCACGAACGTGACCAGGCGCCGTCGAGCCACGTAAGCTGCGAGATCTGGTACGCCATCCCAACTATGGCTGACGGGCTTTTCGACAAACAACGCGCAGCCAGCTTCCGCCGCGCGGCGCGCGGTGGCCAAATGCTGGCTCGAGGGGTTGGCTACGATGACGGCGTCTGGCGCCGCCACGAGTGCCGCATCGAGATCGCGAAACACCTCGATGCCGTGCTTCTGTTCGGGCGTCACGTCCGGCTCGACGGCCAGGCTGTCCGTGAGCGCGCCGCCCGTTCTCCGCTGGCGGTAGGCGCAAAGATCGATCCGGTCCCCAAAAAGCTCGCGCAGGTTGCGCGCGTGTCGCTGTCCGGCCGCGCCGAGACCGATGATGAGGAATTTCATCCACTCATTCCGACAATGGAGGCACGATCATGTTGGCCTCGAACTCGTCACGCGGCAAGAACGGGAACATGTCCTCCAGAGGACGGGACGCCATGCTGCCGTCCGCCCGCTGGAAAGCGGCCACTCGCGGCTGCCGTGGCTCATCGGGAATCGCCATGATTTCGCAAATGCAAGGGCCGGGAGCCTCCAGCACGGCACGCAGGTCGGATGCCAGATCGCGTGGGCTGTCGAGCCGCATAGCCGGCAGACCGTATGCCTCCGCCAGGCGCCGCACGTCGGGAAAAGTGAGACCACTCTCGGGGTTGCACCCCACCAGGCGATGGAAGAAGGCCGACTGGGTGGCGACGATGGAGCCGTAACCGCCGTTGTTGATCACGAACAGCTTGACCGGCAATTTCAGCCTGGCAAGCGTCTCCAGCTCCTGGGAGTTCATTTGAAATCCGCCGTCGCCCTCAAGCGACACGGTCAGGCGGCCCCCGTGGGCGAGACACGCTCCAATGCTCGCCGGCAGCCCAAATCCCATTGAGCCCAGGCCGGTGGTCAGTTGCAGGCGCTGCCGAGCCTTGGCCCGGTAGACAAGCAAGAATATCTCTACCGCATTCCCAGAGCTGCACGGTGCCACCAGCGCGCCCTCGGGAAGCAAGCCGCAGAGTGTCTCCGTAAAATCGTACAAGCTGATCAAGCCTTTTGTGGAAGTGTCGTGCGGCGAGAGCAACGGGTATTTCCCCTTCCACTGGGCGCAGCGCGCAATCCACGGAGCGAGGTCCCGCAACCGAAGGTTTCGCTTCTGTCGCAGCAGCTCGCGCAAGAAATCGCCTGCATCCGCGCAGACATCGACGTCCAGGTACGGCTTCAGCTTGGCGATCTCGGCGGGATCGATGTCGACCATCACCTTCCGTGCCCCGCGGGCCAGTCGCTCGGGCGCGAATGCGGTGAAAATCAGGTCGAGTCGCGCACCAACGGTCAACAGCAGATCGGCGTTCTGCATCGCGAAGTTCGCGCCCCTCGGGGCCATCGACCCAGGCCGCCCTACCAGGAGCGGATGGTCGTCGGGAAAGAAGTCGATCGCGGGCCAGGTCAAACCGAAAGGCACCTTCAGGACCTCCAGTACCTCGCGGATCTCGGGTAGGGCGGAAGCGAGCCGGATGCCGTTGCCAAGCAACACGAAAGGTCTTTCGGCGCCGTTGAAAAGCTCGATGGTCTTCGCCACCAGCGCGGGCAACGCGGACACCGGCCCGCTATCGGGCGCCGCAGGCGGAGTGAACCCGTCCAGCAATTCCGGCACGACCCTCGCCGCCTGCACGTCGAGTGGAATTTCGATCCAGACCGGCCCCGGGCGGCCGCTTCTGGCCATATGGACGGCCTTTTCTAGATGATGCCGAATGGTGCTCGGTTCCAGGACTGTAGCTGCATACTTGGTTAGCGGCTTGACCAAGGGGATGATGTCGATCTCTTGCGGGCCCTTGTTGCGCAATCCGGACGCGCCCTTCATGTCCGCCCGCTTGACTTGTCCAGATAAGAACAGAACCGGCGTGGAATCCAGCCAGGCTCCTGCCAAGCCGGTGATGGTGTTCGTCGCTCCCGGACCGACCGTCACGAGCGCTACGCCCAAACGATTGTCGTATTTGGCATATGCTTCGGCGGCAATCGCACATGCTTGCTCGTGCAAGTTGCACACATAATGCAGCTTGGGGTAATTAGCGACGGAGTCGTTCAAGTGCATGGCCCCGCCGCCGACCAACATGAAAACATGCGTGACACCTTGATCGGCAACGAAGCGCATCACGTAGTCGGAAAGCTTCATCGTTTCAGCCATGGCGCTGCCTTCGCGCTGCCTGGGCATCGAGAATAAGATCGATGACTTCGCGCACGGCCCCATGCCCGCCACCCAGCTTGGTGACCAGGGCGGCCTTGGCGCGCACATCGGCTTGGGCGTTGGGCGGGGCCACGGCAAGGCCAGCCAGATCCATGGCCGGCATGTCGATGGTGTCGTCCCCGATGAAACAGGCATCGCGCGGATCAATCCCGTGCTTGGCGGTGAAATCGCGGAAGGCAGCCGCCTTGTCGTGACAGCCCGGGTAGACGTCGGCGATCTTGAGCTTCTCGGCGTAACGCCTTACCAGCGCCATCCCCGCCGGGCTCGATTCGCCAGAGACCAGCGCCAGCTTGAGACCTGCTTGTAGAGCCAGGCCCATGCCGGTCACGTCAGCAAAAGAGAAGCGCTTGAGCTCCTCGTTGTTGGCTCCCCACCAGAACGTTCCGTCGGT
>PMKP01000410.1 GCA_003157775.1 Myxococcales bacterium
CTGGGCAAGATTACCGGGAACGCCAACTACTTCAGCTTTCTGGACACCATGTGGTCCGCCACGCAGAAGGGCCTGTTTGACTCGAAGACGGGGCTGTTTTGGCGTGATTCGTCGTACGTTAACGGGACCGTCTACTGGTCGCGCGGCAACGGGTGGGTCATGGGCGGCATCGTGAGAGTCCTGCAATACCTTCCAGCCACCGATGCCAGTTACAATTCCTACGTCACCTTGCTGAAGACCATGGCTGCGGCTCTTGTGCCCTATCTGCAGTCGGACGGCACGTGGCATGCGGACATCACCCATCCCAATGCCGACAAGATGTCGAACCCGGAGGTCAGCGGCACGGGCCTCATCACCTACGCTATCGCCTATGGCATCAACCAGGGACTGCTGGACAAGGCAACCTATCAGCCTGTCGTGGTTTCTGCGTGGAAAGGTCTCGCGAGCTGTGTAAGTGCGCAGGGTCTGGTTGGCTACATTCAAGCCACCGGACAAGCACCGGCGGGTGCGGCAGCCACTGAGACCCACGACTACGGGGTTGGTGCCTTCCTGCTCGCCGCCAGCGAAATCTACAATATGGTGAAGTAGCAGAAATATGGTGAAGTAGCTGACTCGCCGAGGCAGTGTCCGGACGCTCCTCGGCGACCATAGCATCTACTCGCCACGTTCCCCGAGATCGTATGCCTGCCAGCGGTCTCCACCCAGACGCGTTTGCCGCTACTTTGCAAGCCGCATGATCTGACTGGCGGCCCAGTTGGCCCAGTAGAGGGCCGAGGCATCCTGGTAGAGTCCCAGCGGCCAGGTAACATTGGTGGAGCCTGCTAGAACCTGGCCGCTGGCGAGAGCCTTCTTGCTCCCGCCACAATTGCTGATTTGCGAACAGCTGTAGAGACTTCCATCATATTCGAGCCAGTAGATCCCCTCGGGGTCTTCGGTTGCGGCGACGATGGAACCGGAGCTGCTCACGGGTCCAACGATGAACTGGGGCGGGTTGGCCGCATCTCCGTCGGGCAAACGCACGCGATAGAGGCCACTTGGCCCGGCAAGAAGTAGGGACAGCGCATTCCCGTCGATGATCTTGTAGCTGGGAGCCATGAGACCCGTCAGACGCGCAGCGGTTGGGTAGGAGACATCCGCTGAAACTGAGTACACCGTGGAGTCGGGGTGGGTAGGGGTCGAATCGGATTCATCCAGGATCCAATAGACGGCGTCGCCGAAAGCGAACGATGACCGCATGTTCGCGGACGTGGATTCGTCGAATGTCTTCACCTGGGTGGCGCTCGTCGTGTACCAGGAAATCGAGAAAGAGCCGTCGGTTTTGTAGATCGGCAGGTATTGTGGTGAGGGACTCTTGAACGGGACGAGGATTCCGGGTGGGGAGTCGGGCAAGCTGCTGTAGCTATTCAAACAGTGGGTGGGGTCGGAGCTGCTGAACTCGCACATCTTGAACTCGCCCTCCAGATCAAAGGAAAGAGTGCTTCCGATCACTCCCAGATACTCGGCGGAGTCTCCCCCAACGTCCAGTGGCGATGGGCTGCCAGTGCCTGTTTTGCTCACGCGGTAGGGTTTGATGGCCCCGCTTCCAGGATCGTTTCCTTGGTAATACACATAGCCATTGACGTCACTGTCGACTCCAATGACACTCGGGCTTGCGCCAGGATTGGCGACGACCACAGCCGCCCCGCACTGCCCTCCGCTGCACGTTCCCCCGAGGCAATCGTGGCCGCAGGAGCCGCAGTTCTTGGCGTCGGTCGCTAGAACGACGCAGAAGCTGCCGCAGGTCGTGTTGGAACAGCCGCAGCTACCAGACGAGCAGGTATTCCCGTTCGCACACGCGGTCTGGTTTTGCCAAGTGCCACTCGAACTACACCGCTGAGGAAGCCCGCTCGCGCTGCATCTAACCGCGTTAGGCGTACAGTCCGCACAACCCGCGGTAGCCACGCAGGCATTCGTACAGGTCTGCGCGGCAGGTGTGTTGCAAGCCCCGTTGCTGCACGTCCCGGCTGCCTGGTAGCTGGTGCCGGTGCAGGAAGCTGTGCCGCATGCGGAGGTTGGGTATGAACAGGCGGCACTCGATCCGTTGCAGCTACCGGCACAGGCAGAATCCGCGGCCATACAAGCCGTGTGACCCTTGTGAGGCGTATCAGTTGCAGCCAGCGTCGTGCAGATGCCGAGGGAGTTGGCGACGTCGCACGCTTCACAGGATCCGCCACAAGCCCTGTCACAGCAGTAACCATCGGCGCAGGGGATTCCGCCCGCGCAATCGCTGGCGAGCTTGCAGGTCTGTCCCTGCTTGCTCTTACACGCGCCAGTCGCGTCGCATGTGCCAGCGCAGACACCCGGATCGTCCTGGCTTTTGACGGCAGCGCAGATGCCGTTTGTGCATGTCTTGCACGTGCCCGCGCAGTCGCTCCGCTTGACGCATTCGAGCGCCGGCCCAGTGGGGGGCGCATCAGGGGGTGGCGCATCTAACGGACCGCCCGCGGCCAGCGCGTCGGGCGAATTGCCGGCTGCCGGTGCATCAGCGGCTGGCGTGTCCATGGGGCTGCCCGCAGCCAGCGCGTCGGGTGCCGCGTCCGCGGGCTCGGCAGGTGGCTTATCGACTGGCGCATCAGCCGGCGCGGCCAACGGTACTCGGTCTGGCTCGGGTCCGTCCAAGCCAGGGGTGACGCTCACTTCGGCGTCGGGCGGGGCGGACACCGGCACTGAGTCCGGCTCACTTCCATCCTGTCTGATGGCAGGGCCAACCGCCGTGTCGGCGACGACTGGCCGGTCCAGGCCGACCGCCCCGTCGGCCGTGCCCGGGCGATCGACGGCCAGAAGAGCATCAGAGCCGCCGTCGACGTCCAGCACGCACTTCCAATCAGCGGTGCACGTGTACCCGGTCTGGCACTGGTCCTGTGGCGAGCACACGCTCCAGTCTCGCTGTACGCAGGCAAGTCCTAGGGTCACGGAAAGAATAAGTGCCAGGACGGTTGAGTATTCGACGTGTCGGTTTCTCATGTCTGGGGTTCTCGGCTGTGAGTTGAACAAGTTGCGTGGAGAATGGGCAATGGCCTAGGCAAGAATGGTCATTGACCCCGGTTCGGCAGACGAGGTCGGCAGTCCGGCGTCGGGCTCGCAGAGCCTGACGAGTTCCTTGTCCTCACGCTGGCAGGACCGAAAGTCCATGCGGAAGACGATGCCTACAGGTGCTCGGCGAGTCAAGGGCGGCTGGTGAGGGCCGCGCGTTCCCCGCGTGGGCGCACGCCACAGAAAGGGTGGCCACGATGGTGGGGGTTTATGCTGATTGGTGAGCTGTGGCCAGAGCAAATCCGCCTGCGCCGATCCGGACTGCGGCCCAGGCGCGGTCGGCGGTGTAGGCGGGAACGCGCAGCCGCTTGGCCAGGGCCAGGCAGGCCCGGTCGCCGAGCGACAGTCCTAGCTTGCGGGTGCTGGCCCCAATTGTGGTGGGGGGTGCGGCGCGGCTGCAA
>PMKP01000366.1:0-3162 GCA_003157775.1 Myxococcales bacterium
GTGAGAAATCCCCTGAAGGCGATGTAGTTACCCAGGGGCTCTCCGTCGAGCAGCTCCATCACGATACAGGGCATTCCCTCATGTTGAATGACGTCAAAGACCGTCACGACGTTGGGATGGTTCACCCGGCTGACAGCCAGGGCTTCGCTATGAAAAAGGGTCTGGGCTTCTGTCGTCTTGGCCAGCGACCGCAGAATCACCTTGAGAGCGACTCGCTTGCCGGTGCGCTCGTTTGTTCCAGACCACACCGCCGCCATTCCGCCCTGCCCAATCAGGCGGTCAACCCGGTATTTTCCATCCACGAACTGGCCTGCCTGCAGGATGGCATTGATGGTGTTGTCAGGCTCGGCTTTCACTTTCCTCACTCCGCACCCTCCTAGCAACCGGAGGAACTAGACCATGCTCCGCGCCTCCGGGGTAGGTATATGTATGTATGTCCCGTGAAGTATATCCTTTACCACAGCACGCCGATACCGACAAGTTTAACGCAATCGCACAATGAGCACTCCCCGCGCTCTTCACCCCGTCACCACCGCCGGACGACGTTGCGGTCTTCCCGGCGGTCTTCCCGAGACGCCATGCGCCATTGAGGACTCATGTCGGACGGCGTGGCATAATACCGCCGCCTGCCCCGAGTCCCGTCTACGTCGATGATGGATCACCCGAGCAGACACTAGATCCGCGCCCTTAGCGAATAGTCCTGACCTGTCGAATCTAGCACCAGAAACTAGCCTCGGGGCTAAGTACGGATATTTTCGAGCGGTATCTCGGATGAGACGGGAACGAACCACCTTGGTGGGCACGCCCACCGTGATCGCGCCAGGAGCCATTTTCCTGGTGGGCGAGTTCCGTTTGCCCGAGGAAGAAGTGGCTGTACTGGCCGCGCTTTCGAGCTACGCAACCGCCCAGTTCTTCCCCGATGTTTCGCCCCTCTCGCCGCTGGTGGCCGCCGTGGTCGAGCACGCCAAGCTCCATCTCGGGGAAACTGCCGCGGCGCTGCCTGCAGGCTCGGTGTTGCTCCGCCCAGCCAAGGCTTCGGCCAGCGGAGAAGGAATCACCTTCGATACCGGACCCGCCATCGCGGTTGCCACCGCCGCCGCCATCTTCGAGACGGCCGGACAATCCATCAGCGAGCGAAGGGATGAGATCCTGGTGGTCGCCGAGGCCGGCCATCGCGCCATTCACGATGGGATCGGCGCGGAAGGCGAACTGGCCGCTGCCCTCTATGGTGGCCTGATCAAGGTCGTGACCCAGGCATCCGCCGCCCCACGCGTGGAAGCCTTGGCAACGCCTGCGGGGCTGCACTTGGTCGTGTTTCAGACAGGGCATGACCTGTTTCCGGTTGGCTGGCTGTCGAACGTGCGCCAATTCGCCGAACGCGACTGCATCGCGTATGCGCGGATCACCAATGAACTGCTTGAGCAGGCCAGCCGTTTCGCGACCGAACTCTCCCGTGGCAACACCACGGCTGCTATCGCCGCGGCAGGGCGCTACTCACAATGCATCACCCAACTTGCGGCGGCCGCCTCGGCACCCCTGCAATCCGGGACTTTCATGCACGCCATGGACTTGGCCAAGGAGATTGGCGGTATCGCCAAGACCACCAGTCCGAGCCGCGGCGGCATGGGGGTCGCAATGTTTGCCACGCCCGAGGCTGCCAGCCTCTTTGCCCGCGCCTGCCAGCCCTCCTTGATCCCACTTGGTCTCGAACTGGAGCGTTCCGGTGTGCGATGCCTGGCCCCCGTAGCAGTCCACACACCAACCCCCACGACCGACCTTCCCTCCATTTCGGCCCAAGTGACCGTGCGTGCCCCTCTCGAAGATCGCACCACGGAGAAGACCCTGCCTGTGGCAGCTCCCGAGCCCCCTCCGACACTGTGTCCGGTGGTCACCCCGGCCGAAGCACCCGGTGCAGAACCCATACCCGAGGAAGTCGCGCTTCAGCCTGAGCGCGCTGCACGCCACAACCGCCATCGGCTCGGCCCAGCTATCGGGGCCGTGCTCGTCGCCGCCGTGCTTGTCGCGGGGTGGCTCGCCAAGTCCCTTGTCCACCACGTCGCACCGCCGGTCACGACCCAGGACCACGCCGCGGCTCTGCAAGTTTCTTCTGTCCCGGCACCCGCAACCCCCGAGCCCACCGCGCCGGCCGAAGTTACGGTCGTCCCAACCCCAAGTCAGCCAGCCGTGCCCGCCGCCGCTCCCGCAAGCGAGCCACAGCCGCCATCCGCGAAGCCGCATGCCTCGGCCCATCACCCGCACGCGCTCAAATCCGGCAGGGCCCAGAAACTGGCCGCCGCTCCGTCGATCCAAGCCATCTCCAAACCGAGGCCCGCAGCACCCGCAGCCCCGCGTGAACCGTCCAAGACATCCTTCCCGCGCGCAGGGAAATTGTCCCACGACGATTTCTGACCGGGCTGGGCGGGCGACCACAACTGCCGGGGAGGGGGAGGTTAGTGGGAGCCGTTTGCCACGCAGCTATTGTTGTCGCAATGGTAGCCAGAAGCGCACGACCCAGTCCCCGAGCAATCGGTGGCACAGTGAGTGCTGTCTGCACACACATTCCCGCCGTCGCACGGGACAGCAGCGGCGCACTGGCCGACGTTTCCGCTCGCAGGACCACATTGGCCGTTCGTGATTAGATTCCCGACGCAAGACACAAGACACAAGTCGTCCGCTCCACTTGTCACCGCAGTGCATGTCCCCTCGGATCCGGCCAAACCACACGACATGCAGGTCGCCGTGCAAATACTATCGCAGCAATACCCATCTACGCAGTGTGCGTGGACGCATTCGCCGTCCAATGAACAGTTGGCACCATCTGCTTTTGAATTGGGTAAAATGCAGGTTCCCTCTGAAGAGCAAACATAGCTGGGAACGCACGCTGTCGCATCTGCGCAGCTCTCATAGCACTTGCCAGTACTGGTCGAACAATTGTAAGGGGCACACGACTGGCTGCTTTGGTTGCAGGTCCCGCTCGCGGTGCACTTGCCAGCGCCATAGGCCGTGCTCAAGTCAGCCGAACACCCGACGGGCTGTCCGCATGTCTGATTCGTGGGGTCCACGCATGCCCCGGTGTCGTTGTCACATAGATTGTTGGTGCCGCATGCAGTGCCGCTCGGACAACCAGTATGGCAGCAGATGCTGCCACCGTTCTTGCTCGGC
>PMKP01000366.1:3197-8793 GCA_003157775.1 Myxococcales bacterium
TGCCCGTCGCAGTAGCTCCCCCCTGCGCACCCGACAGCAGGGACCGTGCACGCACCAGCACAGGTTCCAGTACTCGTCGAACAACTGTAAGGAGCGCACGATTGGCTGCTTTGGTTGCAGGTCCCGCTCGCGGTGCACTTGCCAGCGCCATAGGCCGTGCTCAAGTCAGCCGAACACCCGACGGGCTGTCCGCATGTCTGATTCGTGGGGTCCACGCATGCCCCGGTGTCGTTGTCACATAGATTGTTGGTGCCGCATGCGGTGCCACTCGGACAACCAGTATGGCAGCAAATGCTGCCACCGTTCTTGCTCGGCNNTGGCCCCATCACAGTAGTAGCCCGTTACACAGGTGCCGCACGACCCAGGCTGGCAATCCTTCCCATCGCAGTAGGAGTTCGGTCCGCACCCGACAGCCGGGACCGTGCACGCACCAGCACAGGTTCCAGTACTCGTCGAACAACTGTAGGGGGTGCACGATTGGCTGCCTTGATTGCAGGTCCCACTCGCGGTGCACTTGCCAGCGCCATAGGCCGTGCTCAAGTCAGCCGAACAGCCGGCGGGCTGTCCGCATGTCTGATTCGTGGGGTCCACGCATGCCCCCGTGCTCTTCGCACAGCGATTGTTGTTGCCGCATGGGCTGTCAGTGCCAGTGGGGCAACTAGTATTGCAGCAAATCTTGGTGGTTTCATCGTCGCTGAGAACGCAATTCCCGTTCGTGCACTCCTGATCGCCTCCGCAGGCCGCCTTGTCGGCCTTCTTGAGCGTGCACCCGTTGGCCCCATCACAGTAGTAGCCCGATGCGCACGCCGTCGACGCGGTCGCGCACGTCCCAGCCCGGCATGCCTGCCCATCGCAATAATTCCCCGGCGCGCACCCAACGGCCGGGGCCGCGCACGCCCCAGCACAGGTTCCAGTATTCGTCGAACAACTGTAGGGGGTGCACGATTGGCTGCCTTGGTTGCAGGTCCCACTCGCGGTGCACTTGCCAGCGCCATAGGCCGTGCTCAAGTCAGCCGAACAGCCGGCGGGCTGTCCGCATGTCTGATTCGTGGGGACCACGCACGCCCCGGTGTCGTTGTCACATAGATTGTTGGTGCCGCATGCAGTGCCGCTCGGACAACCAGTATGGCAGCAGATGTTGCCGCCGTCTCTGCTGGGCAAACAATTCCCGTTCGTGCACTCGTCACCGCCCGCGCAGGCCGTCTTGTCGGCCTTCTTGGGCTTGCACCCGTTGGCTCCATCACAGTAGTAGCCCGATGCGCACGCCGTAGACGCGGTCGCGCACGTCCCAGCCCGGCATGCCTGCCCATCGCAGTAGTTCCCCGATGCGCACCCCACGGCCGGGACCGTACACGCTGCAGCACAGGCTCCCGCACCGGTCGAACAAATGTAGGGTGCGCACGACGTCGTCGCCTGGACGCAACCTCCCTTGCCGTCGCAGTTGCCGCCGTCGTTCAAAGAGCCACTGTCATAGCAACCGGTGGTTGCTCCACACGAATCGGTTTTCGGATGGACCTGGCACGCCAATCCATCGACTGTGCACAGGTTCGGGCCGCATTGGGAAGAATCCGCGCAAGGCAACGCACAACAGACATGATTCTTGCCAACGCCGGTTCCGAGGCAGTTCCCGCCAGAGCAGTCGTCGTTAGAAGTGCAAGCCGCACCTGGCTCCTTCAGCAGTCCACAGGTGGTCTTGGACCCACAGACCGTGGAGTTGGGACAGGGAGAGGAAGTCCCATTGACATTACAGTTCCCTGCGCCGTCGCAACCGATCTGAGTAATGGTCGAACCCGAGCAAGCGGAGCCACAGGCGGTCCCTAGCGGTGGCATATAGCATTGGCCAGAACTATTGCATGTGCCATCCTGGCCACAGGGCGTGGTTGAGGCCGCGCAGGCATTCGCGCAACAGATCTTGTTGTTGCCGACGCCAGTGCTGACGCAGCTTCCGCTGGCACATTCATTATCCACGGTGCACGACGAGGCCGTGGACTTCTTCTGGCATATGCCGCCAATACAGCCATATCCGTTGGCAGCATCGCAGTTCGCGCTGGCGTTGCCTGTGGTGCAGCCCGTGGCGCATGCTCCTGAGACGCAAAGATATCCAGTGTTGCATGCCTGCTCTGAGCCGGTACAGGTGCCTGAGCTGCACATGGTGTACTCGAAGCCCGGGGTCGAGGGGCAGGTACTCGGAGTGCAGGTGCTTTGTTGCTCGCAACCGCCCTTGCCATCGCAGTGGCCATTGTTTCCACAAGCGCCCGAGGCAACCGCGGGGCAGGTAGCCGGGGTGGTCAAGCGCGGCGGGCCGTCCGCGGGTTTGGGCAAACAACTCCCTTGCTTGGTGGCTGACAATTCGCAGGTCTGGCAACCGCCCGCACAGAATTGGTCACAACAAACGCCCTCGGAAGCACACACCAATCCGGTAGAGCAGTCGCTATCCTTGTCGCAGGTCTTCCCAGCACCTTGCTTGGTGCCGCAGTAGCCCAGGACACAAGTGAGACTATTCGTGCAAGCGCTGTCCGAGGTACATGCGGCCAGGCAACTCGGGCTGTTTGGATCGCAGATATAGTCACCGCACTGCTTGGTAGTGGCCGCTGGGCACGCACCGTTATCACAGGTGGCAGGGTAGGTCTGGACCCCTGCGGCGCAGCTCCCGGGGCGGCAGCCGGTGCCGTTCAGCCACGGCCTGCAGGCACCATTCCCGTCGCAGGTGCCATCGTACGAGCAGTCAGCCTTGTTGAGGACATCGGTCTTCACGCAAAGCGCGTTGGGCTCGGAGCCACCAGTGGGGACATTGTGACAGGTGCCCGCCGCAGTGGTCCCGGTGGCCTTGCAGGTCTTGCACAGGCCTCCGGAGGCCGCCGAGGAGCAGGCGGTATTGCAACAGACCCCCTCGGTGCAGAACCCGCTCTGGCACTCGTCGGCTTTGGTACACGCGGCGCCGTTCACCTTCAGGCCGCAGGAGTTGTTCGCGCAAATGTCGGGCAGATTACAGTCCGTGTCCTCGGTACAAATGGTCTTGCAAGCGCCAGAATCGCACACGAAGCTGCCGCAGGAGATATTGGCTGGGGTAGCGCAGGCGCCCTTGCCATCGCAATTCGAGGCTGGAGTCTCAGCGGAGATTGAGGCGCAAACCGCGGGC
Organism: Myxococcales bacterium; assembly: GCA_003157775.1. Taxonomy (GTDB): domain Bacteria; phylum Myxococcota_A; class Polyangia; order Fen-1088; family Fen-1088; genus Fen-1137. The sequence continues at coordinate 6,337 of PMKP01000366.1, forward strand.
TTGCAGCCGAGCCCAGCGGCGAAATGGTCGCATTCGCCACCCTTGCAAGATCCCGTGGTTCCGCAGTTTGCCTGCGGGGTTTCCGCACACTGACCCTGCGGATCCGGGGAGCCGTCGGTGACTGCATTGCACAGGCCCAGCGACCCCGGCAAGTCGCAAGACATGCAGGCGCTAGTGCACGCGGCGTTGCAGCACACGCCTTGGGCACAGAAGCTCGACTTGCACTCGGTTCCGGCGCTGCATTCTGCCCCGTTGGGCTTGAGACCACAGGAGGAATTGACGCAGAAGGTTCCGGGCACGCATTGGCTGCTGCTGCTGGTGCAAATATTGTAGCAAGTTGTGCCGTTACATACATAGGGAACGCAGGGAGTCCCAGGCGAGGCTTCGCACTGGCCTGAGGCATTGCACGTGGACGGCTGGCTATGGACCCCGGCCACGCAGCTCTCTGAACCACACACGGTTCCAGCCGGGTAGGTCTGGCAGGCCCCGGTGCCGTCGCAAACACCGTTGGTCGAGCATGATGTCGCGCCCAGGTCCTTGCAGGTGCTGCGCGGATCAGTCGCGCCCTTGGCCACGTTCAAGCATTGTCCGGGTGAGCTGGGCAAGTTACAACTCCGGCATGCTCCGGTGCAGCTAGTCTGGCAACACACGCCGTCCACGCACTGGCCCGACTCGCATTCGGTGGGATCAGCGCAGATCTGCCCGGGCTTCATCTTGCCGCAGGTCCCGGTGGTCACCCCGTTGATGGTTTGTGGCACACACTGGTGTCCGTCCTCGCAGTCCGTGTCGGTCGTGCAAATGTGACTACACGCGTTGTTGGTGCAAAGGAAGGGCGAACAGTCCACAAGTCCGGATTCCCCACAAGTGCCATGGCCGTCGCACGTTCGGGGCGTGATCTCTGACAGGCCCGCGCAAGAGGACGGGCCACACACCGTGTTTTCCGGGAAAAGCGTGCACGAACCAAAGCCATCGCAAAGGCCGTTCCTGCCGCAAGTGGTGCGGTCGCTGGCCTGGCACGCGGGGTCGGCCTGGCCCGCAGGGAGGGGTTGGCAGCGGCCCTTTGATCCGGTCTGGGCGCACGAAACACAGGAACCGGCGCACGGGACACTGCAGCACACAGAGTCCACGCAGTAGCCCGAGGAACAACCATCGTTCGTCGTACAGTCCGCGCCGTTGGGGCTCTTGCCGCAGCTCCCAGCCACGCACTGGTGTCCGGCCGAACACTGGGCGTCGGTCGAGCATCTAGAGGCGCATTGATGGGTGGTCGGATCGCAGGTGTAGGGCGGACAAGTCTTGGAAATCGGCTGAGCGTCAGAGCACGTGCCCTTGCCGTCGCAGGTGAGGATGCCAGTCACGCTGTCCCCATCACAGGTGCCAGTCTTGCACTCCGTGCCCTGCACGAACTGGCGACAGGCGCCCTTGCCGTCGCAGGTTCCGTCCTGCCCACAGGTCGCGGGCGTACTGGGGGCGCAGACCGAAGGATCGTTGGGTGTATCCCCCCACGGAACCGGGGCACAGACGCCCGGCGAGCTAGGCAGATTGCAGGCCATGCAGGTCTGCCCACAGGCCGTGGTGCAACAGACCCCGTCCACGCAGAATCCGGTCCGACACTCCCGATCGCAGCTACAGGATTCGGCGGTTCCCTTGGACTGGCTGGGCGTTGCAGCCGAGCAGGTGTGGGACTGGGCACCGTCGGCGGCTTTGGCATCCTTCCGCCCGCCGTCACCGAGGTCGAGCTGGTATTGGGCCGGCGTGCACCCCGCGGCCCCCAGGACAGCGTACACAAGAACGGAAACTGGCTTCCTCATGGATCGTCCCCCGCGCCTTGTCGATGGTCAGTTCAGGCAGTAGCCATACTTCTTGTCCCCACGCGTGCAGGCCGCGCCGCTTGCACAGAGAGTGGTGTCGCTGCAGACCTGTCTGCAGAGGCCCGCCACACAGGTGGTCTTCGCCAGGCAGTCGCGTGCGGTGGTGCAAGTCGTCTGGCTGCCCCCGGATGAGAACTCACATACGGTCTTGCTTTCCGGTTGTGTCAGGTCAGGGGAAACCATGTAGCAGTATTGGGCCCCGGGAGGATCCCCGGCCATTGGGCAACCTCCACCGCTGCTGTCCAGAGGATCGCAGCATGTCGTCGCGCACGACTGGCCGAGAGGGTCACAGACGCTGACACTGACGCCGCCGCTCGGGAAGAGTGGGCGCTGGCCACAAAACGTGCCACCATTGCAATCCGCATAGCTGGCACAAAGCTGGAAGCAATAGGGGACCAGGGCCCCGAGGCTGGGCGGCAGGCAGATGTACCCCGGGGCGCAACTATCGGTTTGATCTAGATTGCCCGAAGAATATGTCGTGCACTGCTCAAGAGCTTTCGTTTGCGGTGGGCCGGAGGCGGTGACGCAGGCAGCCTGGAGGTTCAGGCCATCAGAGACCCACGTACACTTCTTGCCGCACCAATCGCCG
>PMKP01000353.1:0-913 GCA_003157775.1 Myxococcales bacterium
TGTGGGCGGTCAACCAGCCATGACCCAGGTAACTCGGCCCGCTGGATTCGATAGCGATGGCGATGGCATTCCGGATGCCTGGGAGACTGCGCATGGACTCAACCCGAACAGCGCCAGCGATGGCAATGGCGACTACACCGGAGATGGCTATACCAACGTCGAGAAATACCTGAACGAACTAGCCGATCTCGCTTGCCCAGGTGGCACCACCACGCCGCCCGAAACTACCGACGCCGGAACTCCCCATCCGGTTGACGCCGCCGTCCCTCCCATCGACGCTCGTGACACGCCGGCAAGTGGTGGCGTGACAGGAACCGGCGGCATTACGGGAGCCGGCGGTGCCATGACAAGTGGGGGCATGATGGGCACCGGTGGCGCCACGAAAGCTGGTGGGACCACGGCAAGTGGGGGCATGATGGGAACCGGTGGCGCTACGAAAGCTGGTGGGACCACGTCAGGGGGTGGAGCGACGGAATCCGAGGGCGGGGCTGGAGGCAGTGGAATGGGTGGCGCAGGTTCCATGGGAGGGAGGGTCGGATCTGGCGGCGGGGTAGGAACCGGCAACAGTGCCGCGACGGGTGGAGCAATCGGAGCTGGCGGATTGTCTGCAAGCGGCGGGGTGGCGAGTACTGGCCCAGTCGGCGCTGGGGGCAGGGCCGGCACGGGCGGAACTCCGGGAATCGGTACGACGGGTGGCGCGACGACCGTGACCAGTGCAGCCCAGGCAAGCAGCGGCGGCTGCTCCTGTCGCATTTCCGGGGTCGAGACAAGGAGCTACCCAGTCTTGGCGCTGCTCGGGTTTGTCATGGTCGCACTTCGGCTTCGGAAAAGGCGCTGAATGACCGAGGCGGAAGGGCGCCGACCGTCACCCGTGCCGTCCAAGTTGGGCTATCGCCGGGCGCCCACGACCACC